>CANRQA010000001.1 GCA_947632635.1 uncultured Clostridia bacterium
TAGACAGCTTTAGCTGGACAGGACTTTCAGTCCGCAAAAAAGCTCTGTACTTTTAGTGCAGAGTGGTTGACAAATTTGTGAAAAATATGTGTTTTTATTTGACAAAGAATTCTTTTATGATATAATTTTATTATATGAAATTTTTATTATAAAAATAAGAGGTAAGAGTGTTGAAAAATTTGAAAAAAAATAAGTTAAAAATGAGAATAAATAAAATATATATATTATTAACCGTAGGAGTAATAATGACTACAACTCTTATGGCTAATTTTTCGTGTTTAAATACTGTACAAGCTGCTTCAATTGCAAAATCCGAAATAAAATATGATGCAAAAGATAATTCATCAGTATTTCCTGATAGTTATAAAGAATATATTAGAAACTTAAAAAAAGCTCATCCAAATTGGATAATAAAGGCTTTTTATACAAATCAAGATTGGAATACTGTAATAAATTCAGAATCATCAGGAACATATTCAAGAGTACAAAATTCTGGTTTTAGTGATGCGTGGAAAAGATTAGAAAGTAGTGGAGATCCAAGTTATAACGCAGCTGGTTTTGTACTTGCTTCACGCCAAGCAGTTGAATATAGTATAGATCCTAGAAACTTTTTAAATGATAAGGGGATATTTCAATTTAGAGTAATTGAAGATGGTTATGAACAAGATACAAAAGAAGCAGTAAATGAGGCAATGACATATACAGTCATGAAAGATACTGAATATAAAGATACTATATATCAAGTTGGAAATGATAAGAAAATATCACCATTATTTATAATCTCAAGAATAAAACAAGAAACAGGTTGTGATATAGTAAATAATGGCTCAATAAATGGTAAAAATAGTAAACATCCAGGATATTACAATTTCTTTAATATAGGTGCATATGATGATGCATCACATTCAGTACAATATGGAATAAATATGGCATATTCAAAGGGGTGGGATACACCATACAAGGCAATTGCTGGTGGAATAGATTGGATGAAGGATCATTATATAAAATATGGTCAAAATACAATATATTTTCAAAAATTTGATGTTGCAAATCCTTATGGTAATGCAACTATGATACTTTCTTCTCAATATATGTCAAATATATCAGCACCATATAGTGAGTCGAAAATAATGTATTTAGGTTTATCAAGGTCTAATACAGTTGATAAAGCATATACTTTCTATATACCAATATATAACAATATGCCAGATGTAGCAAGTGTATATCCTGGAAATTACACAAACGAAAACAAGACTATTCTGTCAACTACAAGTCTTAATGTACGTTTTGAACCAAATACAGATGCAAGTGTTATTGCAACAGTAAATGCAGGTACAAAAATGACAAGATTAAAAAAAAGTAATGATACACAGTGGGATATGGTAAAACTTGCAAATGGTCAAACTGGTTATGTATTTAGAAGTTATGTTAGAGATTATATAATGGCAGATAACATTTCACTTGATAAATCAGAACTTACATTAAATGTAGGTAATACATATACATTTAACCCAACAATAACACCTACAAATGCAGAAAATAAAGATGTTGAGTGGTCAACTAGTGATAAAAATATTGTAGAAGTTAATAATGGAACAATTACTGCTAAATCTGGTGGTAAAGCTACTATAACAGCAAAATTAAAAGAGTCAGGAAAGACTGCAACATGTACTGTTAATGTTTTAATGAAAGTAGAAAGTATAAATTTAGATAAAGAAAGTTATCAAATTGTAAATGGTGGATATTTAAAAATAATACCAATTATTAAACCAGACGGAGCTGCAAATAAAGATTATACTATAAAAAGTGATAATGAAGCCGTTGTAAAAGTTGAGGGTAAAAAGCTAAAAGCTGTATCTGTTGGAGAAACAAATGTTACATTTACAACTGTTGATCAAGGAAAGACTGCAACAGCAAAAATTAAGGTAATAGAGTTACCTAAAGATGAGGGTATGAGCTTTGATGAGAGTATAAAAGTTCAAGAAGGAAAACTTACAAATATTTCTTTAGAAACAACAGCAAAAGAAATTGTAGAAAAAACTACTATAAATGGAAAATATAGTGTAGTAGTACTAGATAAAGACGGTAAAAAACTTGATGATGGAAGTGTGCTTACTACCGCTAGTATGGTAAGTTTAGTATCAGCTGATAATGTAATAATGACTTATGAAGTTGTAATACCAGGTGATGTTAATGGTGACGGCAAAATGAATGCAGGAGATTATGTAAAAATTAGAAATCATCTCATGGATTCAACAAAACTTACAGATATATTTTTAGATGCTGCAGATTATGACTTTAATTCAACAATTAGTGCAGGTGACTATGTAAAAATTAGAAATTATATAATGACACATTAACTTGAAAGGAGCAAAAGTAGATGTTGTATAACAAGAAGGTAACAAGATATATTTTTTCTTTTGTAATATTAACTTTAGTAGCTTTTATATTTCCAATAACTATTGAGGCTGCTAGTATATCAATAAATGTAAATACTAGTTTAGATGTAGGAGCTACAACAACACTTACAGTATCAATCCCAGGGGTAACTGGAAGATGTAATATATCATCTTCCAATCCTTCTGCTATAGCTTTGTCAACATCAGCTGTGTGGATAGAAAAAGGAACAGGTGAAAGTGTAACTGTAACTGCAAAAGCAGCAGGGACTTCAACAATTACAGTAACACCTACTACTCTTGCAGATGATGCAACAGGAGACGATGTTCAAGCCTCTAGTAAACAAATAACAATAACAGCAAAAGAAAAAGTTGTAACACCACCACCAGCAGAAAATAATAACGCAACTAATAATAACGCAAATACTAATACCAATAACAATAATACCAATAATAATGTAAATAATAATACTACTACACAAAAAAGTGGAAATAATTATTTAGCCTCATTAGAATTAAGTGAAGAGGGGCTTAACCCAAACTTTTCAAGAAATGTAACAAATTATTCAATGAGTGTAGGAGAGGGCGTACAAAATATTGAGGTTAATGCAAGAGCAGAAGATGCAAGATCAGCTGTTTATGTTGACGGTAACGAAAACTTACAAGACGGAGATAATAATATTTATATAACAGTAGTTGCACAAAATGGAGCTAGAAGAACATATACTATTGTTGTAAATAAATCTTCTGACCCTATTAAATCAAATTCATTTCTTGCAAATTTAGTAGTAAAAGATATGGTACTTACTCCTGAATTTTCAAAAGAAGTATTAGAATATGATGGTGGTACAATAAAGACAAATGAAAGTAAACTTGAGATATATGCTTATCCTGAAATAGATAATGCAACAGTTGAAATAATAGGAAATGAAAATTTAGTAGACGGAGAAAATACAGTAAAGATAAAAATTACATCTGAAAATGGTTTGTCAACTAAAGAATATGTTATAAAATTTATAAAAGAAAAAGCAGATGAAACTGAAGTAGTAGAAAATAATGCATATGTAGATACAGAAAATGATAATAAACTAGTTTCGACTTTTAAAAATATATGGCAGGTTATAAAAAATAATGCATTATTACTAATTATGTACTTATTGGTAATAGTAGAGTATGTTCAAATAGTTTATTTATATAAAAAATTAAAGCAAAAAGAAAATAATTCAAAAAATGAAAAAGAATTTGATGAAAACGTTACTTTAGGACGTGAAATGGTAGATATAGAAACAAAATCAGTTGATGAAACACCACTTACTCGTGATGATATAGTAAATAATGAAAATTCAAATAATGAATATAAAAGAAGAAATGCAGTAAATAATATAAGTAAAGAAGATGATGAAGTAAAAGATTTAACTCAAGAAAAAAAAGACCTTGAAAAAACAGTATATGACTCAATTGATAAAGATTTAGAAGATATAAATAAAAAATTAGATAATTTATCTTCTGAAGATGAGGCTTCTGATAATGAAGATACTGAAAAACAAGATTAGTTAATTTAAATACTCTAGCTTAAGTTTAAACTAGAGTATTTTTTGTAATAATATTATTGAAAAAATATATATTTTGTAGTATTATATATTTAGAAAGTTATATTATAGTAATATAAGGGTGGTGTTTATGGAAGAGTGTTTGTTTTGTAAAATAATAAATGGTGATATACCATGTGATAAAGTCTATGAAGATGAATATGTACTAGCATTTAAAGATATTCATCCAGTTGCAAAGGTTCATGTACTTGTTGTTCCAAAAATACATATTAAAGATTATAACGAAGTAAATGATAACAATATATTGTATATTTCAAAAGTACAAAATGCTATTAAAGAAGTTGCAAAAATTTGTGGTATTAAAGATACTGGATATAGAGTAATATCAAATACTGGAAAAGATGGAGGGCAAGCTGTTCCACATATACATTTTCATTTAATTGGTGGAGAGGCTTTAGGAGAAAAAATAATATAAAAAGGAGTTGTATTTATATGGCAATTGCATCATTAATATTTAGTATAATTGCAATAATATTATCTTTTATTCCTTTTGTAAATATTGTATCTATTGCTTGTGCAATAATTGCAATTAGTACAGGAATAGGAAGTATTATTGAAAAAAACAAGAAAAATAAAGCATTAGGAGTAGCAGGATTATGTGTTGGACTTATTGCACTTTTCATTGCTATAATTATATCATTAGTATTTGGAGTAGGATTACTTACTTATTTATATGAATCATCATCTGCTCCGGACGCAGATATTTTAAATGACTTTTATGAAAACTTTAATTATGATAGTTATGATTATGATACAGATTATGATGAACTATATCAATTCAATAATCAAAATATCTTTTAATATTATAGTGAAACTTTAGTGAAAAAACGTGACTTTTATAAAAAAAAGAGGTATAATATATTTGTAAAATGTAGATAATAATTTACATTAAAGGAGGAATTTTTATGAGTGAAAAAACTAAAAAAGCAGTAGAAGAAGAAAAAGCAGTTGCTAGTGAAGATGTAGCAAACGTTGAAATAGCTACAAATTTAAACATTTCTGAAGATGTAATTGGAATTATTGCAGGACTTGCTGCATCTGAAGTTGAAGGTATAGCAGGTATGACTTTAGGATTTGTAGATGGAATTAATCAAATACTTGGTGGAAACAAAAAATATTCAAAAGGTGTAAGAATTTCTTTAGATGGTAAAAAAGTTACAATTGATTTGTTTGTAAATGTTACATATGGAGTTAGAATCCCAGATATAGCATGGGCTGCACAAAATGCTGTAAAAAATGCTGTAGAAAATATGACTGGTCTTGATGTTGTTGCAGTTAATATAAATGTTCAAGGTATAACTTTTGACAAAAAAGATGCTGCAAAAGTTGAAGAACCACAAGAAGAATAATTAAAATGCCCAAACTAAAATTTGTTTGGGCTTAAAGTTTACAAGGAGGGGAATTTTGTGAAAGGATTTGAAAAGTTTTTATTAGTATTATTTTCATTAATTATAATAGTAGCTTCCGTTGCAGTACTATTATATTCAACAGAGATGATAAGTAATACTACAATATTTACTGTAGCACGTAATTGGCTTGTAAATAATAAAATAGTAGGTATTTGTATTGGTGCATTATTTGCTCTTTTAGGTCTTATAGGAGTATTTTCTTCATCAGATACCTCAGATGATAAAAAAGGTGGACTAGCTATAAAAGGAGAAAAAGGAACTGTATATATAACTAGAGATACTTTTGAAAATATTATACTTAATGTTGCAAGAGGATATGTGGAATTAAGAAATGTAAAAGTTGATATTTCTATGTCTGAAGAGGGACTTGTTGCAAATGTATATGCAATGATTTTACCAGATACTGTTGTACCATCTCTTACAGCAAGATTACAAGAGAATATTAAGTCAAGTATACTAAAGCAAACTACTGTAGAAATTAAAGAGGCAAATATAAAAATTAAGGGAGTATATGCAGAGCCTCAAAAGAAATAGGAGTGAGTTTTATGAAAGATTTTATAGATTATGTTGTAAGAAATAAATATGTAATAATATGTGTAAGCATTGTTGTAATATTATATGCACTTGGAATAGTTGATTTACTTACAAAAATAATTATACTTTTTGCATTAATAGCACTTGCAGTATTTGTAGGAAAAAAATTACAAGATAATGAATCATTTTTTAAAGATATGTTTTCTAACTTTAAAAAATTTAGAAGTGGCGACAATGTATATTATTATCAAAAAAAAGATGATGATAAAAAATAATTGAAAAAATAAGGAATGTGTTTTAAGTTATGGGAAGAAAAGAAGCAAGAGATTTGTGCTTTAAATGTATATATGAATTTGAATTTGATAAAGAAAAAAGTATTGATAAAATATTAGAGTTTTGTTATTTAGAAAATGAAATAGGTATTACCGAAAAAAAATATATAGAACAAGTCTTAAATGGAGTAAAAAATAATTTAGAAGAAATTGATAAAATAATTTTGTCTAAATTAAAAAATTGGTCTATAAATCGTATAGCTAAGGTAGATTTAGCTATACTTAGACTTGCTATATATGAGATAAATTATATGGAAGATATACCTGTAAAAGTAACAGCAAATGAAGCAGTAGAACTTGCTAAAATATATGGAAATAATGATTCAAAATCATTTGTAAATGGTGTTATAGCAAAAGTTATAGAAAGTAAGGATGTATAATAATATGGAAAATAAAGTTTATACAGTTTCACAATTAAATAAATATATTAAAATGATTTTTGATAAAGATATATTTTTAAATAATATAAATATTAGTGGCGAAATAACAAATTTTAAAGCACATTATACAGGCCACTTTTATTTTACTTTGAAAGATGAACAAGCTACAATAAAATGTGTAATGTTTAAATCATTTGCATCTTTAGTAAAGTTTAAACCAGCTGATGGTATGAAAGTAGTAATTTCTGGGCAGGTTAGTGTATTTGAAAGAGATGGAGTATATCAAATATATTGTAGAACAATGACACCAGAGGGTTTAGGTGATTTATATCTTGCTTATGAGCAGTTAAAGGAGAAATTGCAAAAAGAAGGACTATTTAACGAAGATCATAAGAAAAAAATACCTTTCTTGCCAAATAGAGTAGGAGTTATTACATCAAGAACAGGAGCAGTTGTTAGAGATATAATAAATGTATCAACTAGACGTTATGACAAAGTTAATTTACTTATATATCCAGCAGCTGTACAAGGGGTAAATGTAGCAAGTACGGTAATTCAAGGACTAGATACATTTAATAAATTAAATAATGTTGATGTTATAATAATTGCACGTGGCGGTGGCTCATTTGAAGATTTATTTGGGTTTAATGATGAAAAACTTGCAAGAAAAATATATGAATCAAAAATTCCTGTAATTTCTGCTGTTGGACATGAAACAGATTTTACAATTTGTGATTTTGTTTCAGATTTAAGAGCTCCAACACCATCTGCTGCAGCAGAACTTGTATATCCTAGATATGTTGATATTGTAAATAAAATATTACTTTGTAAAAGAAGAAATATAAATGCAATTAAAAATTATATTTTAAGAAAAAAAGATTACGTTGAAAAAGTTAAAGCATCTAAACTTGAAAAAGTTCCACTTGATATGATAAACAAGTATAGATTAGTTATTGATAGTAGTATTAGAAATAGTGAAAATATACTTAAGATGAGAGTTGAAAAATATAAATCTAGGTGTATGCAAAATATTGCAAAACTTGATGCTTTAAGTCCACTTAAAACATTAACAAGAGGATATAGTGTTGTTGAAAATAAAAATGGACAAGTTATAAAAAGTGTTAATGATGTAAAAAAAGATGATTTTTTAAATATAACTGTAAATGACGGAAAAATAGAAGTTATAGTAAATTAAAAATGGAGGAATTAATTTATGTCTCAAGAAAAAAATGAAAAAACATTTGAACAAAGTTTAGAAGAATTAGAAAAAATTGCAACAAATCTTGAAAGAGGAGATTTAACTTTAGAACAAGCTATATCTGAATTTGAGCAAGGAATGAATCTTTCAAAAGAGTGTAGCAAAAAGCTAGATGAAGCTGAAAAGAAAATTAATATTTTAGTTCAAAAAGAAAATGGTGAGTTTGAAGAGGAAACTTTTGAAACTCCTGTAGATTAAAAAAGAAAAAATGTAAAAAAATCCCAAGTATATTATTTTGCTATATACAAATAATATACTTGGGTGATTTTATGAGTAAAAAAAATGAAACTATAAAAAACAAAAATAATCAATATGATGATAAAGTAGATTTAGGATATAACCTTGAATTAGAAAGAAAAAATCAAGAAGTGTTAAGTAAAAAGGAATATGATTTTATACCAAGATTTAATCATTTGCTTTCAAGTGATGAGCAAAAACTAAAAGTTGAAGAGATAGAAAACAAGACAAAATAAGTAGAAATTTGTCGATTTTTAAATAATTGTTCATATATAGACTTGCTATGTTATATATAATTATAAAGAGAGGTTTTAGGTATGAAAAAAGGTGTTGAAAAAATCATTATCTCTGTAATTATAGTTTCACTTATATTTTGTACAACCATAGTTATAAAATCATTACCAACTCACTTTTGTAAGTTTATATCATGGCTTGGAAAATGTGAGGAGAAAAGTTATTCTAAAATTTTATAGAATAAATATTAAAAGGCAATAAATGAAATATGAGAAATATTTTCATTTATTGCTTTTTATAAATGAAAAGAAATATTATTTTTTTTCATTATACATAATCACTTGAAAACTATAAAAAAATATGCTAAAGTTATAATGTAAGATTTGGGGGAGTAGATATGTTAGAAGTAAAAAATTTAGTAAAAAAATTTGGTAGTAAAGTAGCAGTAAATAATATTTCTTTTAAAGTAGAAAAAGGAAAAATTTTAGGAGTGCTCGGAAGAAATGGTGCTGGAAAATCAACTATATTTAGGATGATATTAAATATAATAAAGCAAGATAGTGGGATAATTAATTATATGGATAAAGAAATAACAGATATAACAACTGATGAAATAGGATATTTACCAGAAGAAGGAAGCCTTATTTTGCAATATAGTGTATATGAACAATGTGTATATTATGGAGCTTTAAAATCAATGTCTGAAGAAGAAGTGCGTGAAAACTTAATAAAATGGTTAGAAAGATTTAATATAACACAATATCTTAATATGAAAATAAAAGACTTATCTAAAGGAAATAGACAAAAAATTCAGTTTATAATAGCAATACTTCATAACCCAAATTTAATAATATTAGATGAACCATTTTCAGGACTTGACCCTATAAGTGTTGACGAGTTAAAAAATGTAATAATTGAATTAAAAAAAGAGGGAAAAACAATAGTATTTTCATCTCATCGAATGGACCATGTTGAAATGCTTTGTGAAGATATATTAATAATTGATAGTGGTAAAGAAATAATGTATGGCAACTTAAATGAAATAAAGAAAAGTTATCAAAAACAAAATATTAGTATTACTGGAAATATCGATATAGAAAAAATAAAAAATATAAATGGCGTAATAGAAGTTACTAATATCTTAGAAAATAATTATAATATAAAAATTGAAAATAATAATGTCGTGCAAGATGTATTAAATGAAATAGATAAAAAAGAATTATTAAGATTTTCAGTATTAGATGCAAGTTTAAATGATATATTTATAGACAAGGTAGGTAAAAGTTATGAAGAGTAAAATTATAAGTGTAGTAAAACATACAGTAGAAAAAAACATAAGAAATAAATGGTTTATAGTACTTAACGTATTATTACTTATAGTTAGTATTGTAGCTTTTAACTTTAATACAGTTTCAAATATTCTAAAAAATAATAATATATCATTTGGAGAAAAAACTGAAATAATTATATACGATGAAGCAAATTTAATATATGATAATTTAACAAAGATGTTAGAGGGACAAGATATTAATCTAACACGAGAAGAAAACTTGAAAGAATATAGCAAAGATGAATTAAAAAATAATCAAATAGTAGTACAAGTAAAAAATACGGAAAAAGCTGAAGATATATCAGCAAAGGTAATATCACAAGAGGGCGTAAGTGCTACATATATTAATTATATTACAGAAGCATTAAGTAAAGCTAAAATAGATAGACTATCAAAGGAATATAATTTAACTTTAGAAGATATAAATAAATTTACTAAAACACCAAACATTGAAAGAGTAATGCTTAGTGTAGATAACAAGGACGCAGATGCAAAATATGGAATGCAAACTATATTTAACTATTTGATATTTTTCATACTTCTACTTATATTATCAAAAATTGCAAATGACGTATCACAAGAAAAAATATCAAAAAGTATAGAATATGTATTAACAAGTATAAGTGCAAAAGGATATTTAATTGCAAAGGTATTAAGTATAAATCTTACATTTATTATCCAGTTTATATTTACTGTGGTTTATTTACTTATTGGACTTTTCTTAAATAGCGTATTAAATATGTATTTTGTTACTCCAAATATGGAACTTAATGCAAATATAGATTTAAGTGTGTTAACAAGTATGATAGATACAAATATGGTTATATATTTTTTAGTAACATTTGTTTATTTAATATTTACTATACTAATATTAAGTGTTATACAAGCTGTACTTTCTTCAAAAACAACAAATATATCAGAGGCAGGTAACGCAACAATATTACTTGTAGTAATAAATTTAATTGTATATATACTATCAACATTTTTTGTAACACCACTAAAAGCCCCAACAGCTATAACTTATATATTATCATGTATCCCAATAGTATCAATGTATTTTGTACCTACAATGATACTTATAGGGCAGGCAAATATCATACAGGTAGTAATATCAACAATTATATTAATAGTTTCTGTAGTGGTAATATTTAAGTATGGGGCAATATGGTTTAAAAATGGAGTACTTGATTATTCAAATAAAAAGAAAGATAAAAAGCAAGAAGAAACTATTGATACGCAAAAACAAGAATTAATAAAAAGAGAGTATAGTAAAATAGGATATGTAATAGGTTTTTCAGTATTATTATTTATAGTATTACAAATTGGACTACCATATATTTTAAGTATTTTTACCAGTCCAATAAATAATCTATTTAATGGCAAAATATCATTAACAAATATATCAACAATTTTAAGACAAATTTCATTTATACTTTCACTTTTAGTACCAGCACTTTTTGTTTACTCATATGTCGATAAAAAAAGTGAGGATAATCTAAAACAAAAAAAGCAAATTGAAAAGTTAAATAAAAAAATAAACATAAAAGAAAGTATAAAATATGTATTAATGGCACTACCTATTGTTGCTATTATACAAATAGTTTTAAGCATAATACTTGAAAAGTTAGGACTTGATTATGAAATTTTAAATACAGTAGATATTTTAAATTTAAACTCAAACTTCGGAACAATACTTGCGTTTATAGAAATAGCAGTATTACCAGCAATTTTTGAGGAACTATATGTAAGAGGAGCAATGCTTAAATTTACTAAAAAATATGGCGCTAAATTTGCAATTATTACAACATCTTTGCTATTTGCAATAGTTCATTTAAATATATCACAATCAGTATTTGCATTTTTAATGGGAATTATTTTAAGTATTGTAACTTTAAAAACAGGTAATATATTAGCATCTTCAATGATACATTTATTAAATAATGGATATGCAATTTTGTTAATGATATTTGAAAATAGTAGTATGAGCTATGTAATTAATGTAATATATCTATTATTAATAATTTTAGGCGTATTATTTATAATTATAGATTTTATAAAAAATAAAGAAAAAATAAAAAAAATTAAAAATATAAACAAAAAAACTAAGGCAAAAATAACAAAAAATGAAACAGGTATAAAAAAATATAGATATATTGCTTATGATTATACTTTTATACTAGCATGTATTTTGTGTACTATACTTCTATTTACAATGCAAAGAATTATTACAATACTATCATAATAAAAATAAATAATAAAAAAATCTCTACATAAGATTACTCTGTAGGGATTTTTATTTATAATATAGTTAATATAGTACTTGACATAACTACATGAAAGTGATAAAATATTATATAATTAGTTATAAACTCATAAAAATTTTTAAGGAGGGTAGTTTTTTAATTAAGTATTATAATTAGAAAGGTAGAAAACAATGGACAAGAGAAATCAGTTGCAAATTAATCATGATTATCGGCGAATAGCGATAATTTTGGGCAAGGATAAGTTTAATGGAACTTTGCAAGAGTTTTGCAATAAATTAAACTTAAGTTATTCTCAAATCTTAACGAGTTTAAAGGGACATGATAAAACCCTAGAAAAATTTCAACAGAAATTTGGAAGAGTTTGTAAAAAAGATAAAGATGTAGCAAGTAATATAGTAATTGATAAACAAGATAAAAAAATAGATACTGCTTTGTCTAGTAAAAATGAAGAAAAAAATATCGAAAAAATTACAGTTGATACTTGTTTTATCTTAAATGTTAAAGATTATAAGCAAATAATAGAAGAATATTTAAAAAATGAATGCATTATACTTATTACTACACAAGTAATAAGAGAACTTAGAAGCTTGCAATATGTACCTGATGAAAAAAATGCATCAGATTACAAGCGAGCTATTGCATTAAGAGCTCGTAACTTCTTTAGATGGGCTATTGAAAATGAGGATAAGGTTATTCCCGTTGATAGCGATGATTATGAGGGAAGAAATGCAGATGAAACTATAATTATGTATTGCAAAGAAAATAATGTTTCCATATTTACTTGTGACAAAGAAATGTGTTTAATTGCACGTGCTAAAGGAGTACGGGCAAAATATTTTTCAAGATATGATGAAGATGAAACCAGTGTAAAAAATGAAAATAGTTTAGATGTTGCAGAAATCACCAATAAGTCTCAAGAATTAGTAACTTTACCAAATGTAAAATACAATTATGGAAGTGGTTTAATTCTAGATTTAAAACAAAATTGGAAAGACTTTCTAGTCGAAATCATAAATAGAGATTTAAAAGGTGGTGTAAAGTTAAAGCTAAATGATGAATTATATATTGCCACTATAAAGGATGGGAAAAGAGTTAACTTTACGCATTATAAAATTGTTAATATTACTGCCACAAAAAACGCATATGTTATATATAGTCTTGATTTTACAGCAAGTGAAGTTTGGTATGGTACGTATAAAAATAATACAGACATACCAAAAAGATATATTGAGTACATTGAGAAATTTAAAAATACTTGTTTGAAAGGAAAGTATTATTCATAAGAGTAATATTAAAGCTATCGGTCAAAATTTGGCTGATAGCTTTTTTGACATTAAAGAATTTAAATGATATAATTATTTAGGTGGTTATATATGTATTTCTTTAGGAAATTTTTTAATTATGCAACTTTAGTACTTGCTATTACTACAATAATAACAGTAATTTTAGTATTATGTCATAAATTAAATGCAGTAGTAAGTGTGGTATTTATGGCTGTAACATTAATGTTTAATAGTATTAGCAGAGTATATAACGATAGAGAAATAAAATTAACAAAACAAGATAGAGAGTTAATTAATATTAATAAAGAAAAAAATGATAAAGATAAAGAAAATAACAAAAATAACGAAAAGGAAAAAGATGAAAATATTGCAAAAGAATAATTTTTGACTTTTTGCATAAAAAATGGTAAAATATATTTGTTATGTAAAAATTGGAGGTGAATTAATGTCTAAAAAAATTGTTGCAATAGTCGGAAGACCAAATGTTGGTAAATCAACTTTTTTTAATGTACTAGCAGGAGAAGAGATCTCAATTATTAAAGATACACCTGGTGTAACAAGAGATAGAATATATGCTGATTGTTCGTGGCGTGGTACAACATTTCAAATTATTGATACTGGCGGAATTGAAAATGATACAGAAGATATTATTTTAAAGCAAATGAGAAGACAAGCAGAACTTGCAATGGATATTGCTGATGTAATAGTATTTATAACCGATATAAAAGCTGGAGTAACACAAGCTGATATAGAAGTAGCACAAATGCTTAGAAAAACAAAAAAGCCTATAGTTCTTGTTTGTAATAAATGTGATAAAATTGGTACTCCACCACCAGAAATATATGAGTTTTATAACTTAGGAATTGGTGAGCCTCTTGCAATATCAGCTGGTAAAAAACTTGGTATTGGAGAAGTATTAGATGCTATATATTATAATTTTGATATAAAGACAAATGAATTAGATGAAGAAGAAAGTATTAAGGTAGCAATAATAGGTAAACCTAATGCTGGAAAATCCTCTATTTTAAATAAATTGTTAAACGAAGAAAGAGCAATAGTATCAGACATTGCTGGAACCACAAGGGATGCGATTGACTCGAGTTTAAAAAATAAATATGGAAATTATATATTTATAGATACTGCTGGAATAAGAAGAAAAAATAAAGTATATGATACGTTAGAAAAATATTCCGTTTTAAAAGCAAATGCCGCAATAGAGAGGGCTGATGTTTGCCTTATTATAATAGATGCAATAGAGGGAGTAACAGAGCAAGATGAAAAAATTGCAGGTCTTGCACATGAGGCAGGTAAAGCTGTAATAATAGTAATAAATAAATGGGATATATATGAAAAGGAAACAAAAACATTAGAAAATTATAGAAAAAAAGTATATGAAAAACTTGCATATCTTTCGTATGCACCAATTTTATTTGTGTCTGCAAAAACAGGTCAAAGAATAAATAATTTATTTGAAGTTATAAACGAAGTAAATAAAAATAATTCATTAAGAATACCAACTTCACTTTTAAATGATTGTCTGTCAGAAGCAATAGCAATAACACAGCCACCATCAGATAAAGGAAAGAGGCTTAAAGTTTATTATATGACACAAGTAAGCATTAAACCACCTACATTTGTTGTCTTTGTAAATTCAAAAGAATTAATGCATTTTTCATATATAAGATATATAGAAAATCATTTAAGAAAACAATTTGAATTTAAAGGTACACCTATACATATGATAATACGAGAAAAAGGTAAGGAAAAGGAAAGTTAGGAGTTGTAGTTATGAGCATATATTCAATAGTTGTATTTATAATTACTTATCTTATTTGTAGTATAAACCCTGCAATTGAAATTTGTAAGAAAAAAACAGGAGAAGATATACGTAAACTTGGAAGTGGTAATGCGGGTACTGCAAATGCTATGAGAGTACTTGGAAAACCACTTGGAACTGTCGTTGTAATATTTGATATATTAAAAGTATTTCTATCTTTTTTTATATGTTTGCAGATTGGTAAAATATTTAACCAAGATACTGAAAAAGCACTTAAATCAGTATTTATAGTTGCAACGGTTATTGGGCACTGCTTTCCTGCATATTATGGATTTAGAGGTGGAAAAGGCGTTATTGTTGGGATAACTTCAGCTGTTATTTTAAATAAAAAGATTGCGCTTGTATGTATTATTGTTGGAGTTATTATTATTGCTATAACAAGAACAGTATCTATGGGTACTTTAAGTGGTTTAGGATTATATTTAATTATGACATTAGTAATGATGCCAGAATATACATTACCGATTGTTATAGTATCATTAATTGTAATGCTTAAACATAGAATGAATATACAAAGAATGATTGCAAAACAAGAAACAAAATTATGGTAAAAAGGAGAAAAAATTATGGATGAAATTTTAGTTTTTGGACATAAAAGTCCTGATACAGATTCAGTTACTTCTGCTATTGTTATGGCAGAACTAGAAAAAAAATTAGGAAATAATGCGTGTGCTTGTGTACTTGGAAAATTAAATAAAGAAACAGAGTATGTTTTTAATTATTTAGGAATCGAAGCACCAAAATATATTGAAAAAGTTGATGAGAAAACAAAAGTTATATTAGTTGATCACAACGAATTTAAGCAAAGTGTTGATGGAATAGAAAATGCTACAATATTAAAGGTAATTGACCATCATACTATGGACTTTAAAGTAGGTTATCAGTTATTCTATCATGCAGAACCAGTACGGATGTAGTGCAACTGTGTTATATAAATTATATAAACAAAATAATGTTGAAATAGATAAAAAAATTGCAACTCTTATGCTTTCTGCTATTATTTCTGATACATTGTTATTTAAATCTCCTACTTGCACAAAGGAAGATAAAGAAGTAGCAAGTAAACTTCAAGAAATAGCAGGAATAAATGTTGAAGAATATGGAATGGCTATGCTTAAAGCAGGAACTGATTTATCTGATTTTTCAGCAAATGAATTAATTACACTTGATGCAAAAGAATTTTTGATTGGTAATGTAAAAACAGTTGTTGCACAGGTAAATACTGCAAGTATTCCAGAAGTTCTTGAAAGAGAACAAGAAATAAAATCTGCAATAGAAGAATATATTAAAGCAAATAATTTGGGTCTTTTCTTCTTTGTTATTACTGATATAATTAATAGCAATTCTCAAGCTATTGCACTTGGAGAAAACGCATCTCTTGCAGAAAAAGCATATAATACAAAGTTTGAAAATAATACAGCATTTTTGCCTGGTGTAGTATCACGCAAAAAACAAGTTATACCAGTACTTACAGAAGCTGCAGAATAAAGAAATTAAAATTGAAAATGGTTATTGAGGTTAGAAACTATTTAATGAAATATGTAATATAACAAAGATTTTGTACCGATATTATTAAGGGATTTATAGTTGGAAAAATAAGTAAAAGATATAAACGTTTGGGGTAAATATATTAATGAAATGCACAAAAATTATATTCAAGACTATGTAATAAAGCTGAAATTTAGAATATAATTTTGGAATTAATTAAAACCTTGAAAAAGATATTGTTTGCAAAATATGCTTACAATACCTTTTTCTAAAACATTTGAAATATGCCTAGAAATAAGATAAGTAAAGAGGCAATAATATCTGAATATTTTAGTAAAATAGAATTAATTATGCTTTTTCCAATAGTATTGCCTATATGTATAAATAAAAAACTAAAAATAGATGTAAAAGTAAATGTAAATATTATGTTTATACCTGTTATACTTGCTGCAATACCAGTGCCTATGTTATTTATTGATAATGTAAATATTATTTTTATTAAATTTTTTGTATTAAGTTTTCCTAAAGTATTATCTATTACCTGTCCATTATCTTTTTTTAAGAAAAAATATTTAATAGTGTCAATTAAACCAATTGCAATCAATATACTTGCACCGAGAAAATTAGCTATTTTTGATGTTAAAAAATATATTAAGTATGTGCCACATTTCATTGATATTATTGTAATAATTGAGGTAAATATTGCAATGATTAATTTTTGTATAAATGTTATGTGTATCTTTCGCATACCATAAGACATGCTTAATGGTATATTATCAATATTTGCAGATAAACTAAATAATATGGCTGGTAAAATATTTATCACATAAATTCTCCTTTCATAAATGTATAATAAGAGGCTTGTATAATATATTAAATGAAATATTTTAATAAAATGTAACAAAAATAATATAATTATTAAAAATTAATTTAACTGTAAAGATATATGAATTATTGTATATTTCGTTTAAATAGGAAAAGTATACTCAATTTTAGAAGGTATATATAGAATAAAGGTATAAAAAGTATTAAAGATAAAATATAAAAAAGTAAAGTAAAATTATAAATAAAAAAGTTAACAAAGAGCGAAAAAATAAATTAATATATTTTATGTATATAGTATTAATGGTTGCAGTAAAACATTTAGATGAAAACGATAGTTTAGACGTTTTAAACATAAAATTAAATGTAAGTTTAAAATAATAAATATTATTCTAGGTAAAAAATCCGTTACAGTTCAGTAAGAAAATATTATCAGGTTAATTATTTATATAACTTAGTTTAATGCATTTTATAAAATTGTATTTTTAAATTAAAAACATAAAATACAAAAATTATAAATTGAGTAAAATCAATGGTTTAAAGAAATTTTAATATTTATATATTTTCTTATACAATTTTATAAATGGCTTTATATCAATGATTGTTCTTACTGAACTGTAGCAAAAAATCCTTTTATTTTTTGTATTAATTTAATTATATCCCTTGAAAAATAATAGATAATGTAGTAATATGTATTATGTATTATATATTACGTAATTACAAACAAAAGAAGTGTTATTGGAGGAAATTGATTATGAAAAAAGGTATAAGTTTGATAATGGTCGTAGCTGCTGTTGCTATAATGATGATATTAATTTCTGCTGCATCAGTTGTTGGAAGTGGTGCAATTGGGACAGCTAATTTTGAAGAATATAAATCACTACTTTCAAGGGTATCAGATAATGTAAATGAATATTATGTACAAAATGGAGTTTTACCTATAACAACACAAGTAATAGCCTTTAACTCATTAGGAAATGAATTTGCAAACGCAATAGTTGCAAACAATGACCAAGCTAATACACTTTACGTTGTGGATATGTCAAAACTAAATGATTCAACAATAACAAAAGGAAGTGGAGATGTAAAGTCTCAAGATGTATTTTTGGTAGCCAAAGGTAGTAATAATGTATATTATATGAAAGGTTTTAAATATAGATCAAAAGTATATTTTGGGTTATAAAAAAATAATGGAAAATATAAGCAAATATATAAAAAGCATAAGTGTAGGAAAAATAAATATAAAAAATAATGTATTTCTAGCTCCTATGGCGGGGATTACTGATATATCATTTAGAAAGATTTGTAGAAAATTTAATCCTGGTCTTACATATACAGAAATGGCAAGTAGTAAAGCTATGGAGTTTGGTAGTCAAAAGACAAACAAATTACTAGAAATAATGGAAGATGAAAGACCGTCAGCTGTACAAATATTTGGGAGTAATAAAGATAATATAAGAAATACAATATTAAAATTAAATGAAAATGAAGCAATTGATATAATAGATATTAATATGGGTTGCCCTGCTCCTAAACTTGTTAAAAATGGTGATGGAGCAGGTTTACTTTTAGATTTAAAAAATGTAGAAAGTGTTATAAAAGAGGCAAAAAAAGTATCCAAAAAAGAAATAACTGTAAAAACAAGAAAAGGCTTTAATGAGGAAAGAATAACAGCACTTGAGGTAGCTAAAATATGTGAAGAAAATGGTGTAACACAAATTACAGTACATGGAAGGACAAGAGCTGAGTATTATTCTGGAAAATCAGATTTAGACATTATAAAAAAAGTAAAAGAAAATGTAAAAATAAATGTAATAGGAAATGGCGATATAGTAGATTTAGAAACAGCATATAATATGTTTAATTATACAAATTGTGATGGAATAATGATTGCAAGAGGAGCGATGGGAAATCCATGGATATTTAAAAGTATATTAGAGGGAAAAGAATATAGACCAACACTTGAAGAAAGATTTAATGTAATGTATGAACATATAAATTATATGATAGAAAATGACGGCAAAACACTTGCAAATTTAAAATTAAGAAAACACATAGCTTGTTATATAAAAGGTTTAAAAGGAAGTACTAAAGTTAGAGATTTAATAAATAGAGCAAATAATACAGAAGAAGTATTTAATATTTTAAAAGAATATTTTAACTATTTAAATAATATTTAAAGGAGTAAAGCAATGAAAATAGGAATAGATATAGATGATACAATAACAAATACATTTGATTATTTAATACCATATATTGCAGATTATCTAAATATATCAAAAGAATATTTATTAAAAAACAATATTTCATATTCAAATATTCCAAAAGACTTAAATTTTGATATTCAAAAATTTGTTACTATATACTGTGAAAATTTTATGTCCAATGTGCCATTAAAAAATGGTGCTAAAGAATATATAAATAAACTAAAAGAATTAGGACATGATATTGTTATAATAACAGCAAGAGATGAAAAAAGATATGATAAGGCATATGAACTAACAAAAGACTACTTAATAAGAAATGGGATAAAGTATGATAAACTAATTTGCAATGCAGATAAAGCTACTTGTTGCAAACAAGAAAATATAGATTTATTTATTGATGATAATATAACTAATTGTAGAAAAATAAATGATACAGGGATACAAGTACTACTATTTGACGCAGTACATAATAAAAATACTAATGAATTTAAAAGGGTTAAGACATGGGAAGAAATTTATGAAATTGTAAGATAGGGGATTTTAAAATGAATAGAAAAGATGCATTAGAATTATTAAAAGAATATAATAAAGAGCCTTTTCATATAAGACACGCATTAACAGTTGAAAGTGTAATGAAGTATTTTGCTTCTAAGTTAGGATATAGTAATGATGAAGTTGAATTTTGGGGAATAGTAGGACTATTACATGACTTAGATTTTGAAAAATATCCAGAAGAGCATTGCAAAAAGGTCCAAGAAATAATGAGAGAAAAAAATATTGATGAGAAAATAATACATGGAGTTGCCTCTCATGGATATGGTTTAGTTTCAGATATAAAACCAGAACATGAAATGGAAAAAGTGCTATATGCAACAGACGAACTTACTGGCCTTATAGGTGCGGCTGCTCTTATGCGCCCTTCAAAGAGTGTACAAGATATGGAGTTAAAATCAATAAAGAAAAAATTTAAGGATAAAAAATTTGCTGCTGGATGTTCAAGAGATGTAATTGAAAATGGTGCAAAAATGCTAGGCGTAGGATTAGATAGTCTTATACAAGATACAATACTTGCAATGAGAGTTGATGAAGATAAAATAAATGAATATATGAATAGTTATAGCATTTAATTAAAGGAGAATTGTTGCTTTGGAAAGATATGAAGAAATAGAAAAGAGTATAACTACAACTTATAGAAAAAAGATTTGGAATAAATTTGTAAAGGCTATAAAAGAATATGAGATGATACAAGATGGCGATAAAATCGGTGTTTGTATGTCAGGTGGGAAAGATTCAATGCTTATGGCAAAATGTTTTCAAGAATTAAAAAAGCATAGAAAAATGAATTTCGAGCTAGTATTCTTGTCAATGAATCCGGGATATAATGAAGAAAACAAACAAAAAATAATCTCAAATGCTAAACTTTTAAATATACCAATTACTATGTTTGAAACTAATATTTTTAATGTAGTTGAAAAGATAGACGACCACCCATGCTATGTATGTGCAAGAATGAGAAGGGGCTATTTATATAATAAAGCAAAGGAATTAGGTTGTAATAAAATTGCACTAGGACATCATTTTGATGATGTTATTGAAACAATACTTATGGGTATGCTTTATGGCGCACAAATGCAGACTATGATGCCAAAATTAAAGAGTACATATCATAAGGGTATGGAACTTATACGTCCGTTATATTATGTTAAAGAGGCAGATATTATAAATTGGACAAAAAACAATAATCTTGATTTTATAAAATGTGCTTGTAAAGTAACTAAACACTATGATATAAATGATAAAAATTATACACCATCCAAACGTGAGGAAGTTAAAAACTTAATAAATGATTTAAGGAAAGTTTATGATAAAGTAGATATAAATATTTTTAGAAGTGCACAAAATGTTAATTTAAATACGTTAATTTCTTATGTAAAAGATGGTAATACACATCATTTTTTAGACGATTATTATGACGAATAAATTTGCATATTTTTGCAGTTTGTTAATATGAAATTTTAGTAGTATAAATGGCATTTTTAAATATTTGTTAAAGTACATTATTTAAGATATTTAAAAATGTACTTTTTAATATGTTATTAGTAATATTTATCTAGATTAATGGGACATTTTCAAAAGTTATTACTTAAGACATTATAATAAATTAATCATAAAAAAATTCTCCAATCATAAAAAATTTTAAATATTTAAAAAAAAACTTGACAAACTAAAAAAAAATGAATATAATATTAGTATGTTGAATGCGGGTGTAGTTCAATGGTAGAATTCCAGCCTTCCAAGCTGGCTGTGTGGGTCCGATTCCCATCACCCGCTCCAATTTAAGACAGCTTACGAAATTATGAAAGTTTCGTAAGTTTTTTCATACAATAGGAAAGTTATACTTAGCGCAAAAAAGTGTACATAAAAAGCAAACATAACAATAGAGCAGGAACGATAGTACGATTCCAACTTATGTAAAATTATAATATATAATATATAAAGAGTAAATATATGATTAGCCCTTGTAGATGTGATGATATCCTCTATGAGATTTGTAATCAATAGGAACACATTTATCGTATTTGCATTTTGCACAGATTGTATATGGTGGAGTTGAGATAGGTAAGCCGTTAAAAGCATCTTCTTGTTCAAATTCAAGAACAGCTTCAATAGGAGCTTCAAATTTGTATTTACATTTTGGACAGATATAAGAAACTGTTTTGCCATTTAATTTAATTTGAAAATTATCAAAATCAAATATAATAACACCGCCTTTCAAAAATTAATTTAAGAATACAAAATATAATAATTTCGTACAACATTTAGGAAAGTCATAATGATCTCTATTAAAAGTAAGTAATAAATTATTTCTGTATTTAGTAAGTTCGGTTTTAAATTTTTTAGCATGCGCTTTAATTGAAATATGAATTATTTTAGTGTATAATATATAAAAAAGAGGTATATTATGATAGCAAAAGTACTAATAAACACAACAGTAAAAAATTTAAATAGAGTATATGATTACAATATTCCAAAAGAACTTGAGGAACAAGTAGAACTTGGAAAAAGAGTAGAAGTAAATTTTGGAAAATCACGTAAAAGCAATGAAGAGGGAATAATTGTAAAAATTGTTGATGAAACAGAAGAAGAAATAAAAAACAGAAATTATGAATTAAAAGATATAATTAGCATATTAGATGAAACATCATATATAGATGAAAATAGATTAAAACTTGCAAAATATATATCATATATGTATTTTTGCAATGTTTATGATGCTTTAAAGCTAATGTTACCACCTGGAACTACATCTAAAAATAGTAGTAAAAGCTTAAATACAAAGCAAGATACAAGGGTTAGATTAGTAAAATCAAGTGAGGAAATTAATCAAGATATAGAAAGTGGAAAAATATCTAGTGCTAAACATATACGTTTACTAAGGTTTTTAATAGATAATGAATTTGTAGTTATAAATGATATAATTGATGGTCTAAATATATCAAGAGCAGTTATAAATACTGTACAAAAAAACGGATATATAACATTAGAAAAATTTACACCTGAAGTTGATTTATTAGAAAATTTTGATATAGAAAAAACTACTAAAAAAGAACCAACTACTGAACAAAGACATGCAATTAATGAAATACTTAATTTCATATATGAAGAAAAATATGAACAATGTTTGTTGTTTGGGGTAACTGGAAGTGGTAAAA
The DNA here is from genome assembly GCA_947632635.1 of uncultured Clostridia bacterium. Classification (GTDB taxonomy): domain Bacteria; phylum Bacillota; class Clostridia; order TANB77; family CAG-465; genus CAG-465. The sequence continues at coordinate 23,335 of CANRQA010000001.1, forward strand.
CAGAAGTATATTTGCAAGTATTAGAAGAAGTATTAAAACAGGGAAGAAAAGCAATTGTACTTGTACCTGAAATTTCACTTACATATCAAACAGTAAATAGATTTGTATCACGATTTGGAAATAATGTAGCGATACTTCATAGTAGAATGAGTGTTTCAAAAAGGAAAGAAGAATATAAAAGAATAAAAAATGGTGAAGTTGATATAGTAATAGGAGCAAGGTCTGCAATATTTGCCCCTATAAAAAATCTTGGTATAGTTATTATTGATGAAGAACATGATGGTAGTTATTATTCTGGAAGTACACCTAAATATTCAACTAAAGAAATCGCATCATATATTTGTAAAGAGCAAAATGCTGTATTATTACTTGGCTCTGCAACTCCTGAAATTTCTACATATTACAAAGCAAAAACTGGTAAAATAAAACTACTTACAATGACTAAAAGGCCAGAGGGGGCAACCCTTCCACAAATAGATTTAATAGATATGAAAGAAGAAAGGCTTTTAGGTAATACCTCTGTTATAAGTGAAAGATTAAAAGAAGAATTGCTAAATACAATAAAAAGAAAAGAACAGGCTTTGTTATTTTTAAATAGGAGAGGATATACTTCATATTTAACTTGCAAAGATTGCTCAACAATATTTAAATGCCCAAATTGTGATGTAGCATTAACTTATCATAAATCAAATAATCTATTACTTTGCCATTACTGCTCACACGTCGAAAAAAATATAACCGTATGTCCTAAATGTGGAAGTAATAATCTTTCTACAGGGACTATTGGAACACAAAAATTAGAAGAAACTTTAAAAGAAATATATCCAGAAATTACAACAATTCGTATGGATGCAGATAGTACAATTCAAAAGGATGCACACCAAAAAATATTAGATAAATTTAAAAATGAAAATATAAATGTTTTAATAGGTACACAAATGATAAGTAAAGGTCATGATATACCAAATGTTACATTAGTTGGTGTACTTGGTGTAGATTCGCTTATTGCAATAAATGACTGTATGGCAGCAGAAAAGGCTTTTGCTAATATTTCACAAGTATCAGGTAGAGCTGGTAGAGCAAAACTTAAGGGCAAAGTTATAATACAAACAAATGATACAGAAAATTATATTTTACAGGCAGTAAAAAATCATGACTATATAGACTTTTATGAAAAAGAGATACAATTTAGAAAAAACTTTGGATTTTCACCATTTTTAGATATATTTTTATTTGAATTTTCTTCAAAAAATTTTAATATACTAAAAGCTGAAGTTTCTAGAATGTATAACATATTATTAAATGATAAAAGTGGCATATATAAAGTATTTTCACCAAAAAGCCCATATGTTCAAAGAATAAACAATAAATATAGGATGAATATATTAATTAAAACAAAAGTATCTAATGAGTTTTACAATTTAATATATAATAAAATTAATGAATTTAGTAATAAAAGGAAAAAAGAAGTTACTATGTCAGTTACAAAGAATCCTACATTTATAAGTTAAGATATATGTATAATTATAAAGAGTAAGTAAATACTATTTATAGATACACTAATTTACTGTGTATTAAAAAATTAGTATCATTAGTATTATAAGTACTAATTTTTAACTACAAATGAAAGCATATATAGCATATAACTAAGGCTCATGCTATATATGCTAAATTTTTATATATATTTACATAACTTTTTAACAAACGTCTTTAAAAAAATTTTGTATAATAGTTGAAAAAAGTTTTTGTATATTATAAAATTATATAAAAGAGGAGTGGTATTGTGAGAATTACTTTTTATGGTGCGGCAAGAACAGTAACAGGTTCATGCCATATGGTTGAAGTAAATGATAAAAAATTTTTAATAGATTGTGGCCTTTTTCAAGGAAAATTAACAGACCAAATGTTAAACTATGAGAGTTTTCCTTTTGATATAACTAAAATTGATTTTGTTATATTAACTCATGCACATATTGATCATAGTGGTAGGATACCTAAACTATATAAAGAGGGATATAAAGGTGTTATATATGCAACTGAGGCTACTGTTGATTTATGTAGTATAATGCTTGCAGATAGCGGTCATATACAAGAAAAGGAAATAGAATGGGTAAATAAAAAGAGAATGAGAGCTCGGTAAAAAACCAACAGAACCTATATATACAGCACAAGATGGTATAGATTCACTTGAGCTATTTAGAGGAGTATCATATGAGGAAGAAGTAGTAATTGATGATAATATTTCATTTAAATTATATGATGCTGGTCATATGCTTGGCTCAAGTATAGTTGAATTAAATATAACAGAAGATGGTAAGAAACAAAAAATAGTTTTCTCAGGTGACCTTGGAAATATTAATATGCCAATAATAAAAGACCCAACATATATTAAGGGGACTGATTATCTTGTTGTTGAATCAACATATGGCGATAGAATTCATGGAGAAATGGAAGACCAGTCTGGTAAGTTTGTACAAATATTACTTGATACAATAGGTCGTGGTGGTAATGTTATAATTCCTTCATTTGCAGTAGGAAGAACGCAAGAAATATTATACGAAATAAATAAATATGCTGCTATGAAAGGCTTAGGAGATAAAATAAAAAAAATACCAGTATATGTAGATAGTCCACTTGCTGTTAATGCTACAAAAATATTTGAATGTAATCCTGAATATTATGATGATGAGGCACTTAAATATTTACTTAAAGGCGATAATCCTTTGGAATTTGAAAATTTACATTTTGTGTCTACTGCAGAAGAATCAAAAGCATTAAATGATGATATGACACCAAAAGTTATTATATCTGCAAGTGGTATGTGCGAAGTTGGTAGAATTAAACATCATTTAAAACATAATTTATATAGACCTGAGTGTACAGTGCTTTTTGTAGGATTTCAAGCAGAAGGTACTTTAGGTAAAAAAATACTTAGCGGTGAAAAATTAGTAAAAATATTTGGAGAAGAAATAGCTGTAAATGCAGAAGTAAAATACTTAGATGCTTTTTCAGGTCATGCTGATAGAGATGGAATAATTACATGGATAGATAAAATGGAAGAAAAGCCTAAGAATATATTTATTGTACATGGCGAATATACTGCAGAACAGTCATTAAAAAATTATATATATGATAAGTTTCATATTCGTTCCGTAATACCAGGCTTTGAGGAAACTTACACTATCGATGGAACACTTGTTGAAGATAATTTACCTACATATAAATCAACTAGATTTGATATATTAGAAACTTTATCTTTCTTAAAACAAGATGTTGACGATATGACAAATGCTGTAAAATCTGAATTAAAACATAATGTTGAAACAGATGACTTAAATGATATATTAGTAAAATTAAATGATGTAAAAGAATCACTTGCTAAATTAAAAAATAGAAAATAAAAATAAAAAACAAATTATAACTGTAAATATTTTATTATTTACAGTTATTTTCTTTTAGTTTGGACATATATTTAAATGAGGTAATTTTCATGAAGATTAAAATATTTAGTATAGGAAAAGATAGAAATAAAATATTATGGTGGATAATTTTAACAGGCTTAATGGTAGCTACATTACTTATTGCAATAAGCATATACTTAATTACTTTAAATAAAAAGGAAGTAGTTATTGAAAAAAAAGATGATATATTTAATGTTGATAGCTATAATGCAGAGTATAATATAACAGTAGTTTCAAATAAAACAACAAATAAATATCATATGAAAGAAGAGTATAAAAAAGAAGTAACAGAAAATAACGAAAATGCCCAAGAAAATGAATTTTTTAAATTTGTAACTTCAAACGAAATAGGAGATACTATAACTTATGAAATTACAAATAATAGTTTAAAAATATCTTCTTCAAATGAAATAAATAATTATATTTTAAGCGACTATTTAATGAAAAAAAGAAATATCTTTAGCTTTTCAACATTTTCTTCAATATATAATGATGTAAATCTATTAAATGAAGATAGTAGCAAAAATAGTTGTGCAAAGATTACTACAGAAGAATTTGATAATAAAACGTTATATAGAATGACTTTTAAAAAAGATTGTAATTGCGAAATTTGTACAAAATACAAAGAGTTATTTAGAGCAGGAATTCAAATTACAAAACTTGAACTTGTAATTTCAAATGAAACTAATATGCCTATTGAATATGTAGTATATAACAAAGATAATATGGCATATATAGATATATCATATGAGAATTTTCAGTTAAACTAGAAAATTAGCAAAAAATATTTGCTTTTTTTGCTATTTAGTGTATAATATATAAAGGTAGGGATAGTTTTGATTGTTAAACGTGGAGATATATTTTATGCCGACTTAGGACCTGTAATAGGGAGTGAACAAGATGGTATAAGACCTGTACTTATTATTCAAAATGATATAGGTAATAAATATAGTCCAACGGTTATTGCACTTGCAATAACTACAAAAACTAAAGCAAATATACCTACTCATATACCGATTGAAAAAGAGTCATCAGGACTAAAAAAAGATTCTATTATTTTAGTTGAACAAATTAGAACAATTGATAAAGCTAGACTTATTGAAAAAGTGGGACATCTTGACAAGGATATTATGGAAGATGTAAAGAGGGCGTTAAAATTAAGTTTTAATTTGCGTGGAAATATAGAAGATTTTTTTGATAACTGGTAATTTTTAAAGGTATATATTAGGGGTGAAAAAAATGGAAGAAAATAGAGACTCTAGAAAAAAACACATTAAAAAAATGCCTATAAAAGGAAAGGACAGATCCTCTCAAAATGGTGAACATACCAATAGGACTTTGGATGTTAATGGACAAACTAATTCTAAAAAGGGCAAAAAGAAAAATAAAAAAATAGGTTGGAAAATATTTAGAATTTGTCTTTTTGTATTTATAGCGCTATTAATAGTTGGTGTTGGTGTTGTTTTAGGGGTTATTAGTGGAATTATTGATGAAACTGATAGTTTAGCTGAAGAAGAATTAGACGGAGTTAAACTAACATCTTTTGTTTATGATAAAGACGGAAATCAAATTGGAGAATTCTTTGATGAGGAAAATCGTGTTTCAATAGAATATAAAGATATACCAACACACGTTGTTGATGCTATTGTAGCAATAGAGGATGAGCGTTTCTTTGAACATAAAGGTGTTGATCTTAAAAGAACAATTGCGGCAATTGGTACATACATTTTAAATAAAGGGGATTCTACTTTTGGTGGAAGTACAATAACTCAACAATTAGTTAAAAATATTAAAGAGGATAATGAAAAAACTTGGAAAAGAAAGATAAGAGAGTGGTATAGGGCTTTTGTACTTGAATCTAAAGTTGATAAAGAAAGAATTTTTGCAGCTTATGCTAGTACCGTTTATTTAGGTGATGGAGCATATGGTGTAGAAGTTGCTGCACGTAATTATTTTGGTAAATCAATAAAAGATGTAAATATTGCAGAAGCAGCAGTTCTTGCAGCTGTTATTCAGTCACCTGAAGCTACAAATCCATATAGAAGTGATGAAGCAAAAGAAAAACTACTTGAAAGACAAAAAGTTGTACTTGCAAAAATGAAAGAACTCGGAAAAATTACCGAAGAACAATATAATGAGGCTTTAAATTATGAAATAGTATTTACAAAAGCAAGTAATGAAACATCAAGCGGTGAAAAAATACAATCATATTTTGTTGATGCAGTTTTTGAACAAGTAAAAAAAGACTTAATGGAACAATTAGGTTGGACTGAAGTTTCTGCTGTACAAAAATTATATACTGACGGATTAAAAATATATTCTACACAAGATACATCAGTTCAAAATGCAATTAATGATGCATATAACAATGACGCATGGTTTTATACTGATAGTGCAGGAACATTTATGCAAGGTGCTACTGTAGTTATTGAACAATCTACTGGTAATGTTGTAGGATTAATAGGTGGAGCAGATACAAAAACTGGTAATCGTCAATTTAATAGAGCAACTCAAGCACATAGGCAACCTGGTTCTTGTATGAAACCTTTAGGTGCATATGGACCTGCAATGGAACTTGGTTTAATTGGTCCTGGATCTGGAATAGATGATTCAAATTTCCCAGCCGGAACTGCATATAACCCTCACAATTACTATGCTGGATTTAATGGCTTTGTTACTGTACGTAATGCAATAGCACAATCTATGAATTTACCTGCTGTTCGTACAAATATGAAAGTTGATATAAGTTATGCATTTAATTTTGCAAAAAATGCAGGTTTAAAAGATTTAAGACCTGCAAGTAATCCAACAGCTGATGGACAACACGATGAAAATACAGCTTCAATGGCACTTGGTGGTGTGACTGATGGATTTACTGTTATGGAAATGGCTAATGCATATGCAACAATTGCAAATGGTGGTTTATACATTGAGCCAAAATTATATACAAAAGTTGTTGATAAAAATGGAAAAGAACTTTTAACTACAACTACTGAAGCAAAAAGAGTTATGAAAGATTCAACTGCATATATGTTAACAAGTTGTTTACAAACTGTTGTTACAGGTGGTACAGCAACTGGATATATAAGGGCTGGAAATATGCCTATAGCAGGAAAAACTGGTAATACAAACGATGATAAAGACCAATGGTTCTGTGGCTTTACTCCGTATTATACAATAGCTTGTTGGAATGGATATGATGATCCTAAACCAATTGGATATAGGACTGGTACTAGAACAAGTTATCCATATACTTCTATGCGTACATTTAACAGTATTGTTAATGCAATAAGTGCAGGTAAAGAAGTAAAACAATTTGAGCGTCCAGCTTCCGTTATAAATGCATCAGTATGTAGAGATTCTGGTCTTGTTGCAACAGATGCTTGTAGAACAGATCCAAGAGGCGATAGAACTATAAATGATATGTTTGCTTCTGGTACAGTTCCAACTGCAACTTGTACTGTTCATAAAAAAGTAAAAATATGTAATGATACTGGTAAATTAGCTGCTGAATATTGTCCTAATACTTCTGAAAAATCATTTATATCAAGAGATTATGAACCAGCGACTCATCCGGCAGATTGGCAGTATATGGTACCTACTGAAACTTGTACAGTACATACAACTCCACCTGCTACTGAAAAGCCAAAAGAAGAAGAAAAAGATGATAAAGATAAAGACGATAATAAAGTAGATGTATATGGTAGCGGTAGTGGCAGTGGCTCTAGTACAACTAAACCATCTAGTTCTACTACAACAACTACTACAACTACAACAAATAAAAAAACATAGAAAATTACAAAGAAGGATTAAAAAAATCCTTCTTTTTTGTAACTACTAAGCAAAAAGGGCTCCAAAAAAGGAACCCTAAATTTATTTGTATATCTAATATTTATTTTTAAAATTACAATTAAAAATTCGTAGACATATAAGATTGTTATAACTAGTTTGCAGTAACATGAATAAGCTGATATTTACCATGAAGTTTTACTTTAGAAACTCCATTTACAACGTTATCAACATTATTATATTTAATGGGAATAACTACATTGCCATTAGTATCAATAAGACCCCATTTGTCATTAAGGCATACTTTTGCAAATCCATTTACAAATTCAGATGCATAATTATATTTGATGGGAGTAACTATACTACCATTAGTATCAATAAAACCATATTTATTATCAAGTATAACTCTAGCAAGTCCATTTTCAAAATCAAAAGCATCATCATATTTAATGGGAGTAATTTCTTTACCATTAATATTGATAAATCCCCATTTTTTATTAATACATACTCTTGCAAATCCATTTACAAAATCATAAACAAGATCATATTTGATGGGAGTAATTTCTTTACCAGTAGTATCAATAAAACCGCGTTTGTTATTAAGGCTTACTATAGAAAATCCATTTACAAAACTTAAAACAATATTATCATATTTTATTGGGGTGATTTCTTTGCCATTAGTATTGATAAATCCCAATTTTTTATTAAGTGACACTTTTGCAAGCCCATTTTCAAAATTAGCAATATAATCGTATTTAATGCGAGTAACTTTTTTGCCACTAGTATTAATAACACCATATCTATCATTAATTCTTACGTTTGCAAGTCCATTTACAAAATCATCAGCATAATCATATATGATTTCAGTTATTTCATTTCCAGTAGTATCAATAAAGCCACATTTGCCTTTAATACATACCCTAGCAAATCCATTTACAAAATTTAAAACTTCATCATACTTAATTTTGGTTATCTCTTTACTATTAGTATCAATAAAACCAAATTTGCCATTAAGTTTTACTTTAGCAAACCCATTTACAAAATTTAAAACTTCATCATACTTAATTTTGGTTATCTCTTTACCATTAGTATCAATAAAACCAAGTTTGCCATTAAGTTTTACTCTAGCAAATTCATTTACAAAATCATAAGCATAATCATACTTAAATTCAGTTATTTCTTTTCCGGTAATATCGATAAAACCCCATTTGTCATTAATGCATACCATAGCAAACCCGTTTTCAAAATCATAAGCATCATCATATGTGATTTCACTTATCTCATTACCATAAGTGTCAATGAAGCCATATTTGTCTTTGAGTTTTACTCTAGCAAATCCATTTACAAAATCATATGCATAATCATACTTAATTTCAGTTATCTCTTTACCAGTAGTATCAATAAAACCGCATTTATCATTAAATTCAACTTTAGCAAACCCATTTGCAAAATCATAAACATCATCATATTTTATTTCAGTAATTTCTTTACCAGTAGTATCAATAAAACCGCATTTATCATTAAGTTCAACTCTAGCAAATCCATTTGCAAAATTATATGCATAATCATACTTAATTTCGATTATCTCTTTACCAGTGGTATCGATAAAACCCCATTTATTATTAAGGCATACCGTAGCAAATCCATTTGTAAAATCATAAGCACTATCATATATGATTTTAGTTATTTCTTTACCATAAGCGTCAATAAAACCATATTTCCCATTGAGTTTTACTCTAACAAACCCATTTTCAAAAAAACCAATAATATCATATTTTATTCTACAAGTTCTTTCTACATCCATAGTTACAAAAGAATTTCGTGCCATAATTAAAAGTCCTCCTTTAAAATTATTTAAATGATTAGATTACTAAATTTACTAGATTATATCATGGTATCGGCTATAGTGCAAGTAAATATGGCATTTTCTTAAAATAGATATAAACTTAAAATTTTCATTAACCTAAAAAAGTATATTGAAAATAAAAGGGTTCCAAAAAAGGAACCCTAATAGATAAGATTTTTATAACTAGTTTACAGTAACTCGAATAAGCTGATATTTACCATGAAGTTTTACTTTAGAAACTCCATTTACAACATTATCAATATCATCATATTTAATTGAAATAACTTCATTGCCATTAATATCAATAAGACCACATTTGTTATTAAGTTCAACTTTAGCAAATCCATTTACAAAATCATATGCATAATCATATTTAATTGAAATAACTTCATTGCCACTCAAATCAATAAAACCAATTTTATCATTAATGCGCACCCTAGCAAATCCGTTTACAAAATTCCAAACATCATCATACTTAATTTTAGTTATCTCTTTTCCAGTAGTATCAATAAAACCGCAGTTATCATTAAGTTCAACTCTAGCAAATCCACTTGCAAAACCAAAAACTTCATCATACTTAATTTCAGTTATCTCTTTTCCAGTTGTATCAATAAAACCGCATTTATCATTAAGCTCGACTCTAGCGAACCCATTTACAAAATCATAAACGTAGTCATATTTGATTTCAGTTATTTCATTACCATGAGTGTCAATGAAACCATATTTTCCATTGAGTTTTACTATAGCAAACCCATTTTCAAAAAAACCAATATTATCATATTTTCTTCTACAAGTTCTTTCTACATCCGTAGTTACAAAAGAATTTTGTGCCATAATTAAAAGTCCTCCTTTAAAATTATTTAATGGTTCATTTATAAAAATTTATTAGATTATATCATGGTATCAGCTATAATGCAAGTAAATATGTAAATAGATATAAATTGAAAATTTAAAAAGCTTAAATAAATTATTTTTTATTAATAAACATTTAATATAAAAAAATCTATTAAAAGATAAAAGGGCTCCAAAAAAGGAACACTAATAGAGAAGATTTTTATAACTAGCTTGCATTAACATGAATAAAATGATATTTGCCATTAAGTTTTGCCATAACAACTCCATTTACAACGTTATTAACATTGTCATATTTAATTGGAATAACTTCATTGCCACTGGTATCAATAAGTCCAAATTTGTTATTAAGCAATACTCTTGAAAATCCATTTACAAAATCACAGATGTAATCATATTTAATATGAGTAATTTCTTTACCATTAGTATTAATAAGACCCCATTTACCATCAAGATTTACTTGAGCAAGCCCATTTACAAAATTATAAACAAAATCATATTTAATGTCTGTTATTTCATTGCCATTTTCATTAATGACCCCCCATTTTTTATTAAGTATTACATGAGCAAACCCATTTACAAAAGTTGAAACATAATCATATTTGATGTCTGTTATTTCCTTACCACTTTCATCAATGAATCCACATTTGTTATTAAGGCATACTTTTGCAAATCCATTTACAAATTTGTTAACGCAATCATATTTAATGTCTGTTATTTCATTGCCATTTTCATCAATGAAACCCCATTTGTTATTAAAGCATACTTTTGAAAACCCATTTACAAATTCATCGAGGTAATCGTATTTAATGGAGGTAACTTCATTACCATCAATATCAATAATACCATATTTGTTGTGAAGTTTTACTTTAGCTAAACCATTGATAAAAATATCACTAAAATCATCATATTTTGTTGCACATATTTTTGCTAAATCTTTAGTTATAAAACAAACTCCTACCATAATTAAAAATCCTCCTTTAAAATTATTTAAATGATTAAATTATAAAATTTATTAGATTATATCATGGTATCAGCTATAATGCAAGATATAGTAAATAGATATAAATTGAAAATTATAAAAAGTTTATATAGATTATTTCCCATTAATAAACTTTTAATATTAAAGAAAATAACATAAAGTAATTTACTGTTATAAAACTTAAAATTATATTAAATATTAAAAAAGGTATATTAAAAAAATAAAGGGCTCCAAAAAGGAACCCTAATAGATAAGATTTTTATAACTAGTTTGAGTTAACATGAATAGTATGATATTTACCATGCAGTTTTACTTTAGTAACTCCATTTACAACGTTATCAACATCATTATATTTAATAGGAATAACTACAGTACCATTAGTATCAATAAGCCCCCATTTGTTATTAAGTTCAACTTTAGCAAATCCATTTACAAATCCAGATGCATAATCATATTTAATGGGAATAACTTCACTACCAGTAGTATCAATAAAACCATATTTATTATCAAGTATAACTCTTCTAACAAGACCATTTGCAAAATCATATGCATCATCATATTTGATGGGAGTAATTTCTTTACCATTAATATTGATAAATCCCCATTTTTTATTAATGCGTACTCTAGCAAGGTCATTTTTAAAATTTAAAACTTCATCATATTTAATTTTTGTTATCTCTTTACCAGTAGTATCAATAAAACCATATTTATCATTAAGTTCAACCCTAGCAAGTCCATTTACAAAATCATATGCATAATCATACTTAATTTCAGTGATTTCTTTACCAGTAGTATCAATAAAACCACATTTATCATTACGTTTTACCATAGCAAATCCATTTTCAAAATCATAAGCATCATCATATGTGATTTCAGTTATTTCCTTACCATAAGTGTCAATAAAACCATATTTGCTATTAAGTTTTACCACAGCAAATCCATTTTCAAAATCATAAGCATCATCATATGTGATTTCAGTTATTTCTTTTCCAGTAGTATCAATAAAACCGCATTTATCATCAAGCTCAACTCTAGCAAATCCATTTGCAAAACAATATGCATAATCATACTTAATTTTAGTAATTTCTTTACCAGTAGTATCAATAAAACCGCATTTATCATCAAGCTCAACTCTAGCAAATCCATTTGCAAAATCATATGCATAATCATACTTAATTTTAGTTATTTCTTTTCCAGTAGTATCAATAAAACCATATTTACCATTAAGTTCTACCACAGCAAATCCATTTGCAAAATTATGAGCACCGTCATATTTTATTTCAGTGATTTCTTCCCCAGTAATATCAATAAACCCCCATTTGTCATTAAGGCATACCCTAGCAAACCCATTTTTAAAATTTAAAACATCATCATATATGATTTTAGTTATTTTTTTACCACAAGAGTCAATGAAACCATATTTGTTTTTGCGCTTTACTTTAGCTACATCTGCAGTTACAAAAGAATTTCGTGCCATAATTAAAAGTCCTCCTTTAAAATTATTTAAATGATTAGATTACTAAATTTACTAGATTATATCATGGTATTGGCTATAATGCAAGTAAATATAGCATTTTTTTAAAATGCATATAAATTGAAGACTTAAAAAGTTTAAATAAATTATTTTTTATTAATAAACATTTAATATTAAAATAAATAACATAAAATATTTACTGTTATAACACTAAAATTTTTGTAATATTTAAACTAAAAAGTTTATAAAAAATAAAAGGGCTCCAAAAAAGGAACCCTAATAGATAAGATTTTTATAACTAGTTTGAGTTAACATCAATAAACTGATATGCACCATTAAGTTTTACTCTAGTAATTCCCATTACAACTTTATCAATGTCGTCATATTTAATTGGAATAACTTCATTGCCATTAGTATCAATAAGACCCCATTTGTTATTAATACACACTTTAGCAAAACCATTTTCAAAATCATATGCATAATCATATTTAATGCGAATAACTTCATTGCCATTAGTATCAATAAAACCATATTTATAATCAAGTATAATTATAGCAAATCCATTTACAAAATTAAAAATAAAATCGTATTTAATTGGAATAACTTCATTACCATTAGTATCAATAAGACCACATTTATTTTTAAGCATAACTCTAGCAAGTCCGTTTTCAAAATCAAAAACATTATTATATTTAATTTTAGTTATCTTTTTTCCTGTAGTATTGATAAAGCCAAGTTTATTATTAATGCGTACTATAGCAAATCCGTTTACAAAATTACTAACATCATTATACTTAACTTTAGTTATTTCATTACCATAAGAGTTAACGAAACCATATTTGTCTTTGAGTTTTACTATAGCAAAGCCATTTTCAAAATCAAAAACCTCATCATACTTAATTTCAGTTATTTCTTTTCCAGTAGTATCAATAAAACCGCATTTATCATCAAGTTCAACTCTAGCAAATCCATTTATAAAATCATAAGCGTAATCATATTTGATTTCAGTTATTTCATAACCATAAATGTCAATGAAACCATATTTTCCATCGAGTTTTACTTTTGCAAACCCATTTACAAAATTATAAATAAAATCATATTTTCTTTCACAAATTTTTTCTACATCCGTAGTTACAAAAGAATTTTGTGTCATAATTAAAAGTCCTCCTTTAAAATTATTTAAATGAATAAATTATAAAATTTATTAGATTATATCATGGTATCAGCTATAATGCAAGTAAATATTGCGCTTTTATGCTCTATAAATAAAAATATCAATTGAAAAAGTAGGCTTTTTATTTTCTTTTAAACTGACTTTAAAGCAAATATAAAAACTTTGTATATATTTGTTGAAAAAAAATATATAATCTGTTAAAATAATATTATATGTTTAAGACAAAGTATAGTATTAAAAACTGTGAATATAATTTAGGAGAGTAAAATGAAAAAATTTTTAAAAATATTTGGATTTTTTATGTTATTTCAAATAATATATATACCACTTTTAACAATTGGGCTTGTATATTATGGGCCATTTACTAGTACAAGAGAAATGATTGTAACAACTGCTATGACTACGATGACACATCAATATTTTGCAACATGGTTTTTAAGTGATGAGCAAATACAAGATATATTAAAAAGAAATAGACCACAAGAAATAATTGAGGATCAAGAGCTTGACCAAATTGAAATAGCAGAGCAAGAAGAAAACAAAAATCCAACAGATGGAATTGAACTTATTGATGTAAGTTCTGATACATTTAATGGATATTTACTTATTGTAAATGATCCCTCACGTGTAAAACTTGCTACTGCACCAAGACTTGGTGTAGTTGGAGCTACTACGTCACAAATTATAGAAGCAAATGACGCAATTGGTGGAATAAATGCTGGTGGTTTCCAAGATGATGCATTAGGAACAGGTGGTAAACCATCTGGACTTATAATTTCAAATGGTGAAATTGTAAGTACTGATAGTGAATGGGCAAATTACAGCTTTGTAGGAATAGATAATGATAACAAAATGGTTGTTTCAAATTCTATGAATTTTAGTAGAATTAAGAATTTGAATTTACATAGTGCTGTTTCTTTTGGACCAGTTATAATTATAAACGGACAGCCTACTATAAGAAGTGGTAATGGTGGTTGGGGAATACAGCCAAGAACTGCAATTGCACAAAGAAAAGACGGAGCTATTTTAATGCTTGTTATAGACGGAAGACAAGCAGATAGTTTAGGTGCTACTTTAAAAAATGTTCAAGATATTTTATTACAATATGATGCATATAACGCATTTAACTTAGATGGTGGTGCATCGAGTACAATGGTATTTGATAATAAACTTGTAAATAAACCAAGTGATATTATGGGTCAAAGATATGTACCATGTGCATTTATTATAACAAAATAGTTTAATGTTTGGAAATGAGGAAAAATAATGAGAAAGGTAATAACTTGGATAGTAATATTTATTGCTGTTGGTACATTGATTACAATTGCTGGTTTAACACTTGTAGAAAACTTTATTTATTCTTTAGATCAAACTAGCTCTATAATGACTGGTACATCTAACACACAATCTGAATTAAAGAAAAACGCTTCAATTGTTTTACCAGAAAACACTGAAATTCAATATTCATATAACAATAAATATTACACATACCTTGAAAATGGTAAGATATATATCAATTCTTTAGAAAATGGAGAAAATGTAGATATAATTGAAGAAGAGTCTCCAATTTGCTATTTTAATTTACTATATGATAAAAATATGATTATTTACTTTACAAGTACAGAAAATACAAATATAAGTACAAGACTCGCACTTAATACTTATGAAATTGACACAAAAAGAAAAAGTGAGTATAACAAGTTTAATGTAAATAATTTCTCAAGAATTAAAGATATGCATATGTCACCAATTATAAACATAATATATATTAACGTAGAAACAAAATCTGCTACATATACAAATAACATAATTTATCGTGTTGATTTATTTAATAGTATGGCACAAGTAAGGTCAGGTGTTATTGTAGAAAATTTAATTATGCTTCAACAAAGAGATAGAATATATTATCAAGATACAAAATCAAATGTATATTATTCTGGAGGATATTTAAATTTATTTAAAAATGATGTAGATTTAATTGGTATTGATGAAGATGACAATTTGTATTTTATGGAAAAAGAACAAAAGCAGATTATATATAAAGTATCTTCAAATAAAATAATTGATACAATTGAACTTAGTGATACAGATGTTATTACTACTTATTGCAACAATTATGGCGTATATGTAATTTATCCAACTTATGTAGTAGATATATCAGCTGATAATCCATATAAAAGAGTTGGTAAATTCTCTAAATATGTAAAATTTGAGGCTATAAAAGGTAATACTATGTATCTTAGAACAGTAAATAATAATTTAGTAACAACAAAACTTATAGAAGAATAGGGAGGATGTTTATGGGCATTTTGCAATCAATCATACTTGGAATAGTACAGGGAGTAGGGGAATTTTTACCAATATCAAGTTCTGCTCACTTAATACTTATACCATATCTTTTAAACTGGCAAGAACACTCACTTGCTTTTGATGTAGCACTTCATTTTGGAACATTAATTGCTGTACTTGTAGTATTTTTCAAAGAGTGGTGGAATTTAGCAGTTGGAGCATTTAATAAAATAGTACATAAAAAAGACTCCTTTAATAATAAAATGTTTTGGTATTTAGTACTTGCAACTATACCGGGAGCTCTTATTGGTAAATTATTTGAAGATAAAATAGAGGATATATTCCGTGATCCAAAATTTATATATATAATAGCAATTTTACTTGCAGTTATGGGTGTACTTATATATATTGGCGATAGATATGCAGCAAAAAAATATAAAGGAAAAGAAACTGAATATGAAAATTTAACATTAAAGCAAACATTTATAATAGGTCTTTCACAAGCACTTGCAGTTATACCTGGCTTTTCTAGGTCAGGTACAACAATACTTACTGCAAGACTTATGGGAGTATCAAGAGAGGCTGCAGCAAAATTTACCTTTATGCTTTCTGTTCCAATTATTTTTGGTGCAACTTTACTAAAATTACCAGATTTAATTACTGGTTTTAGTGCTTCACTTATAGTTGGTATAGTAACTGCAGCAATTGTTGGTATACTTAGCATTAAGTTTTTATTAAGGTATATTAAGAAAAATGATTTTGCAATATTTGCATATTATAGAGTTATAATTGCAATAATTATATTAGTAAAATTTTTTGTATTTTAATAAATATAATAGTAAAATAAAGTTTTTTATTTAAAAGACTTTATTTTTTTTATTTCTTAAGATATAATATAGGTAAATTAAGGAGATTGATAGTTATGATGACATATAACGAAATAATAAAAAATATAAACATATTACTTGCTGATGATGACCCAGATTATTTAATGATGACATATGCGTTTTTAAAACAAGCAGGATATAATGTAGACAAAGTAACAGACGGGAATGCTGCAATTGAAGCACTGAAAAAAAATGATTATCAAATATTACTACTTGATTATTTTATGCCAGGACTTAATGGTGAAGAAGTAGTAAAAAAAGTAAGAGAAACTAATAAAGAAATAATAATCATATTGCAAACAGGCTTTGCTGGTAAAAAGCCACCAATTGAAATGATGCAAGAGCTTGAAATTCAAAATTATTACGATAAAACAGAGGGAATTAACAGACTAAATTTAGAACTAATATCTGCAGTAAAAATATTTAATCAACAAAATGAAATAGAACTAAGCAAATATAGGACAAATGCAATTGGAAATCTTGTAGAGGGCATTGCACAGGAAATAAAAGCAGATTTATTATCTGTAAGTGCTGGACTTGAAGTAACAAATATGCTCTTAAAAAATACTGAAAAAACAACTAAACAAGATATAGAAAAATTAAATAAATTTTATGAAAATAATAAAGATACACTTTCAAGAATAGACAAGGTACTTACTTCCCTTATAATGCAGTCTAGTAAAACAACTGATTGCATTATGGAATCACAAGAGGTTATGGATATTATTACATTAATACTTAAACACGTAGCAAAGACAAATGTAGTTACCTTAAATACCAATGTATCTGTACGACCAAATAGTTACATTAAAGGAAGTGTAAATGATGCTATATATATAATTTGTGAAATAATGAGAGAGTTAATGACACTTAAAAATAATGAAAAAATAGATTTAACACTTACAGAAGATGAAAATAATTGGTACTTTAACATTAATTCAAACTCTATTAGTTTACTTTCTCAGTCATTTATATATATGATAAAAAGAATTTGCGTATCTATTAGCGATGTTTCATTTAATATAGATAAAGATAATAATTCAATATCTATAAGCATTTTAAAACAAGTATAGCATTAAATAAATTTGTGCGTTTTAATTAGACTGTGAAAATTTTTCACAGTTTAATTTATGTTTCTTTTAAAAATAACTTGACAAATTACATAAAAAGTCATAGAATAACATATAGTTATCATTATTTTAAGGAGGAAAATCATGAATTATTCAAAAGAAATAGATAAAAAATGGCAGACAAAGTGGAAAGAACAAAATTTATATAAATATGATCCAAACGCAAAAGGAGAAAAATTTTACACTTTAGAGATGTTCTCATATCCATCTGGAGCTAAATTACATTTAGGACATTGGTTTAATTATGGGCCATCTGACTCATATGCAAAATTTAAAAAAATGCAAGGGTATAACGTATTTCATCCAATGGGCTTTGATGCTTTTGGATTACCAGCAGAAAATTATGCAATAAAAACAGGCATTCACCCAGAAGATTCAACTTTAAAAAATATAGACACAATGAAAAGACAACTAAATGAAATGGGTGGAAGCTATGATTGGGATTATTCAGTAGAAACTTGTATGCCTAATTATTATAAATGGACACAATGGTTATTTGTAAAACTATATAAAGCTGGACTTGCGTATAAAAAAGAAGCACCTGTTAACTGGTGTGATAGTTGTAAGACTGTTTTAGCAAATGAGCAAGTTATAAACGGAAAATGTGAAAGATGCTCAAGTGTTGTTGAAAGAAAAAAATTATCACAGTGGTTTTTTAAAATTACAGATTATGCAGAAGAACTATTAGACGGCCTAAAAACTTTAGACTGGCCAGAATCTACTAAAAAAGTTCAAATAAACTGGATAGGAAAATCAGAGGGTGCTGAAGTTACTTTTAAAGGAGAAAGTGGAGATTTTGAATTTAATGTATTTACAACAAGAGTTGATACTATTAATGGAGTAACATATATAGTAGTAGCACCAGAAAGTGAAATAGTACAAAAAATAACAACACCGGAATATAAAGAGGGGGTAGATAATTATATAAAAGAAACAGCTAAATTAAATGAAATTGATAGATTATCTACTGAAACAGTAAAAACTGGAGTATTTACAGGGGCTTACGTTATTAACCCAATAAATAATGATAAAGTACCGGTTTGGATTGCAGATTATGTACTAGAAGATTATGGAACTGGTGCTGTTATGGCAGTACCTGCGCATGACACACGTGACTATGAATTTGCAAAAAAATATAATTTACCTATAAAAAGAGTAATAGAGTCAAAAGACGGAAGTGATAGTAAATTACCATATACAGAAAAAGGAATACTTGTTAATAGCGGTAAATATAACGGTTTAACATCTGAAGAAGCAAAGCAAAAGATTGTTAATGACTTATCAGCTAATAATAATGGAAAAAATAGTGTTAATTATAGATTAAAAGATTGGTTAGTTTCAAGACAAAGATATTGGGGTGCACCAATTCCAATTATATATTGTGATAGGTGTGGTGAGGTAGTAGTTCCTGAAGAAGATTTGCCAGTATTACTACCATATAATGTAGAATTTAGACCTGATGGCGAGTCACCACTTAAAAAATCAGAAGAGTTTATGAATTGTACTTGCCCAAAATGTGGTGGTAAAGCAAAAAGAGAAGCAGATACTTTAGATACTTTTGTATGCTCATCTTGGTATGAATTAAGGTATCCTGATGCAAAAAACGATAAAATGCCTTTTGATAAAGAAATAATTAATAAAATGGCACCTGTTGATACATATATTGGTGGTAAAGAACACGCGGCAATGCACTTAATATATTCAAGATTTATGACTAAAGTATTAAGAGATTTAGGTTATTTAAACTTTGATGAACCATTTAAAAGACTAGTTCATCAAGGTATGATATTAGGGCCTGACGGAAACAAAATGAGTAAAAGCAAAGGAAACACAGTATCTCCTGAAGAATATATTGAAAAATATGGTTCTGATATATTTAGAATATATTTAATGTTTGGTTTTGATTACAAGCAAGGTGGCCCATGGGATGAAAAAGGAATCGAAGCAATGGTTAGATACTTTACTAAAATAGAAAAATTAGTTGAAACAGTATCAAGCTATGATAAAAAAGATATTGATATAGAAGTTACTGCTAAATATAAAGAATTATTAAGACTAAAAAATCAAACAATTAAAGCTATGGGTACAGATATTGATAATTTTCAGTTTAATACTGCTATTGCAAGAAGTATGGAACTCTTAAATAAAATTAATGAAATTTTAAGAGAAGATGATGTAAATCAAAAAGTTATATATAATACAGTTGTAACATTTATAAAACTTATTGCACCATTAGCACCACACTTTGCAGAAGAAGAATGGGAAAGACTTGGATATACTACATCAGTTCATAAAGAAGCATGGCCAGATATTAATGAAAGCGAATTAAATGGTGGAACAAAGGAAATTCCTGTACAAGTAAATGGAAAATTAAAAATGCGTATTTGTGTTGACGCAGGTATGTCAAATGAGGAGATTTTAAAAGAAATAAAAAATACAAAAGAAATTATTGAAATATTTGATACTTGTAATGTAAAAAAAGAAATTTATGTGCCAGGAAAAATATATAATTTAGTTGTTTAATATTATTAAATAAGGGCTACTTTTAATTTAAGTAGACCTTATTTTAATGCACAAAATGTAATTTAACTTGAAACAAAATAAAAATATGGTATAATTAGTGTATAATTTAAGGAGATTTTTTTGATGGAAACAAAGATAAATAAATATGCAAAATTGTTAATTATAAGTGATTTATTTTATTCATTAACTTCGGTATTTATTAACACATTTTTGGTAGCATATTTTTTGAATATAACAAATGAAAATATAACAACAATAGCTATATACTATATTATTATATACGCCTTATTAGGTTTTGGAAATTTTTTAATGACGAAGTTTATAAAAAAGTATCCCTCAAAGTCAAAGTTAATAATGTGCTTTGGAATTGTTGTTAGAGCTATATTTATATTATCTATTGTTATTTTAGCTGATAAAATTGCCACAAATTTTGTATTAATAGCAATATTTTATGCCTTTGGCGAGGTCTTATATTGGTCTTCCCATGAACTTATATATATTGATGTTACAAACAATGCAAATAGAAAAAATTACATGTCTATAAACAAGATATTAGGACGCTTTATAAAGATAATAACTCCAATTATTTTAGGTACTTCAATAGAATTATATTCATTTATAAAGATTGCTATATATGTATTTATTTTGACAATAATTCAAATAATAATTACATTATTTATTAAAATAAATATAAAAGATAAAAATAATAGATATAGTTTAAAAGATTTAATGAATTATATAAAAGAAAATAATATAAAAAAGATTAGAAGATACAATTTATCAGCAATTTGTTATGGTATAGTTGAAAGCTCAATTAGTACTTTAATTGTAATAATAACAATAATGACATTTAAAACGTCCTTTAGTTTAGGTGTTTTAACAACTATTTTTAATATATGTTCTATGATTGTATTATTCTTATATAAGAAGTTTTACAATGCAAAAACTTCAAAATATATATTAATTTTAATTTCCGTAATTATTATATTAGGAGTTATAGGCTTACTTATAAGTATAAACAAAACCACTTTAGTTATATATAACTTTTGTTATGCAATATCTTTTTGCATTTTTGACGTTGTGTATAACACAAGAAAGGGAGATTTAATTAAGGAATGTAATATATCTATGTATAAAGAGGAATATATTGGATATAACTGTCTATCACTTGCTTTAGGAAGAGTTTTTGGATATTTGTCAATGTTAGTTATATCCTTTACAAATGACATAATATATTTTAAAATGCTTTTAGCATTTGTCACATTATTTGCGCCACTATTTTGTTATTTTATATTTAAGTCGACAAAAGAATAGATTTAAAACAAAAATAAAATCTGTTGTATATATTTTATAAAGTTAAATAGTATGAAAAAATATAAGAAAATGCTTGAAAAAAGATGATGTATATAGTAAAATAAGCTTGTAAGCGTAGATTTAAAATAATATGTAAATGAGAGGAGTGATAAATATTAGAACATTATATATGCTATGAGCTAAAAAATGCAAAAAATATTAAAAAACCAGTGTTTAGGATTTAGATGATATTCTAATATTGGTATTTTGTGTACAAAAATGAAAGTAGGGGAAGAAAATGAAAGAAAATAATAAAAAAGGGATAAGTCGAATAACAGTAATATTAATAATAATGATAATACTTATATGTGTTGCAGTAGGAATATTTGTTTTAAATAAATTTAATCATACTAACTACGATAAAAATGATGTAAACAACAATCCTAATGTTAATGAATCTTCATCTAATGCAACTTTATGGGATGAATATGAAATTGTTATAGATGGTATTAGCATTAAGCTTCCGATGACATATCAGGAATTTCTTAATAAAGGATTTTATCAAGAAGCAGCTTATAGTACAGAAGTAACTGGAATTGATATTTCATCTTATAAATTAGAACCAGATCTAAGCATGGAGACAGCTTTACCAATGTTGGGATATGCTACATTTACAAATGGAAAAACAGATAATATATCTATAGTCGTTTATAATCCAACAAATGAACAAAAATTGATAAGTGAGTCTTATGTCGTTGGAATTTCTCTAAAAGTAGAACCAAGATTTGGTGACATTACTATAGGAGAATTTAAGATAAAAAATAATACTAGAAAAACTGAAATTATAATGAATAAAAGCACAGTAGACCAAATTAGCGAATTATTTGGTGATAAACATTATATATATCGTAATGAGAATGAATTTACATATCTTCCAGACAAAAATGGAGATGGAATAATAAACACTAAAGATGTAGATGGTAAAAAAATGCTATATTTATATTGTGATAGTGATACTAATATTTTAATTCCTAATAATTTTTTATATAACAATTTTGGAGATTTACAAAGACAATAAAATATAAAAACATACAAATAACTATAACTATAAAGATATACAAAATAATAAATAATTGATACAGTAAATGTAAAATTGGTAAGGAATAAATATGTAAAATAAATAATAAAAGTAATCGTCTAAACTATTATTTTTAATCAAGTTTTGTGCCTATATAGACGTAGAGTTATGGAGGCAAAGAAAGGAATGTAAAAAAATGGATGGAATGGAAATACAACCAATTGCTTTATTAATAAGTTTTTTAATTTGGCTAGATATTGATATAATTGTTTGTAAAAATTTTTACAAAAAAAAATATAAGACAAAAGCAGACAAAATTAGAGATATAGCTAGAGCTAAAGGAAATTATGTAGTTGGAAGAGAAATAAAATCAAAATATTATTCCTCATGGACAGATGATAATGGTAGATATAATGAACATAAGTATAAAGTAATTTATGAATATATAGTTGACGGTAAAAAATATACAAAGAAATTATATTATAAAAATAGAGGTTATCCACATGAACAAAATATTTATTATAAAGCTGGAAATCCTAGGAATTCAATTGCTGAGACTGAATCAAAAAAAGGGTTTATTTATATAATATTACAACTATGTCCTTTTCTTTCTGTATTTGTAGGAATACCAATTTTAGCAAGAATAATTACAATTATAATTAATATGTTTTAAAGTATAAAAGAGGAAAATATGAAAAAAATATTAAATAAAAATAATATAAAATACTATTTAATTTTTTATATAATTGTTGAATTGATATCTAGATTTACTTTGATAAGGGGAATAATAAATTATATATATGCTTTCCTTTATATGTCAATAAAATCTCCAAATTTTGAAACTTTTATCAAAGTTATCGTGGTTTTAATAATAATGTTAATTCTATGGATGTTATCATTTATAATTATGACATTACCTGTTACAATTTTTTTATTGGCAAGAAAAACAGCTGATATCAGTCAAGAAATACAAAATAGAAAATATACCTCAAGAGAGAATGTAATATATTTTAGAGAAAAGCTAAATAATATATCACCAACAACTATGAGTTTAGTGCAAAATTTAAAAATTGAAGAAGAAAAAGATTTGACAGCGACTATAATGAAATTGCAATTAAATAAAAATATATCAATAGAAAATGATAATATAAAACTATTGTCTAATGACGTGACAGAGTTAACTTCTAATGAAAGACGTTTATTTTATATCTTAACAAGTGAAAAAATTAATAAAAAACAAATTGAAGGTTGGAAAGAGGTCGCATTAGAAGAAGCAAAAAATCAGGGGTATATTGAGGACAAGAATCCAACTAAAGGCCTCGTAATAAAAAAGATTATTTTATTTTTAGTATTTATTGTCTTTATTTTAGGGCTTAAATATTTTAAAACCAGTGTTACAACTTTTGTAGACGAACTTGAGCATATGGGTATAACTGAAGAAATGCAAATAGATGAAATAGCAGGAACTGAAGAATTTGATTTTCTTATTAATGGATTACTGCAATCTTTTGCTTGTATTATATGTATTATAGGAATGCTTGGATGGCCAATATTTTATACAGTTTACATAATAAGGCATCAAAACAAAAACAATTCTTTAAAAAGAACTCCTAAGGGAGAACAACTTACGGATGAAATATTAGGAATGAAAAGATTCATTCATGATTTTAGCATGATGGATAGTGCTGATAAAGAATCAATAGTATTATGGGATGACTTTTTAGTATATGCAATTGTGTTAGAAGAAAATAAAAAAATAATAGATGAAATTTTAACTCTAAAAAATATAAAAAATTATGATAGTCGATTAATTATCAAAGAATAATATAATCAAGAATTAGTATGATATGTATTGGTATAATGATATGACTTAGTAATTGAAAAATAATGTTAAAGATGAAAATAGCACTTTCTAAAATAAAAGTGCTATTTTGCTATTCATTTTTCTTAAGCAGATTATTTTAAATATGCAATAGTTACACCATAACTTCCCTCATAATAATCACCAAGGCGAAACTCCTTCACAAAAGGAGATTTTTTTAAATAATCATGTACACCATTTCTTAACACGCCACCATGTCTACCATGAATTATTTTTATCTGTTTGCAGTGATGAGAAATCGCATCATATATATATTTATCAAGATTTATTATTGCTTCTTCTAAATGTTGATGTCTAAGCATAATTTCTGGTATAAATTCAGTATTATTCGTTTTAAAGGTTATTTCTATGTTATTTTTGTTACTATTTATATCTTTATCTAGTTTTTTTAGATTTGATATATTAGTATAAATAGTTTTATCATTTGATTTTACATAACACATATTATTATCACAAATTTTAGTGATATATCCTGTTATATTTAAATTAGATATATGAACATAATCGTTAATATTAAACATTTTTGCCTCCAAATTATATATAATTATATCACAAATATTATGTTTTGTCTAATATTGCAAATACACTTAAATTATAGTATAATATTAAAAGATTGAGAGGAAAAAAGAAACTTATGAATAAACAAAAAAATATACGAAACTTTAGTATAATAGCACATATTGACCATGGTAAATCAACACTTGCAGATAGGTTACTTCAACTTACAGGAAGTGTTGAAAAAAGAGAATTAAAAGAGCAATTACTTGATAATATGGACATCGAAAGGGAAAGAGGAATAACAATAAAATCTCAAGCAGTTAGAATGAAATATAAAGCAAAAGACGGAGAAGAATATATACTTAATTTAATAGATACACCCGGACACGTTGACTTTAATTATGAAGTATCAAGGTCACTTGCTGCCTGTGAGGGAGCTATACTTGTTGTTGATGCAGCTCAAGGAGTAGAAGCTCAAACACTTGCAAATGTATATTTAGCATTAGATAATAATTTAGAAATTTTACCAGTTATAAATAAAATAGACTTACCAAGTGCAAGACCTGATGAAGTAAAAAAAGAAATTGAAGATATAATAGGACTTGATAGTAGTAATGCACCATGTATATCTGCAAAAACTGGTTTAAATGTTGAGGAAGTATTAGAAGATATAGTAAAAAATATACCTGCACCACAAGGAGATATTTCAAAGCCTCTTTCTGCCCTTATATTTGACTCTGTATATGATAATTACAAAGGTGCAGTTGCTTTTGTAAGAATAATGGATGGTAGTATAAAAAAAGGTGATGTTATATTTACCATGTCAAATAACAAAGAATATGAAGTAGTTGAAGTAGGATATTTTAAACCGGGAGGATATGTAGAAACAGAAGAATTAACCTCTGGTGAAGTAGGATATGTATGTGCAAGTATAAAAAAGGTATCAGACATAAGAGTAGGAGATACAATCACATTAAAGAAAAATCCAGTAAGCTCACCTTTAAAAGGATACAAAGAAGTAAAATCAATGGTTTATGCTGGAATATTTCCAGCAGATGGCTCTGATTATAAAGAACTAAAAGAAGCAATAGAAAAACTTAAATTAAATGACGCCTCTTTAACTTATGAGCTTGAATCATCAACAGCTTTAGGACACGGCTTTAGATGTGGCTTTTTAGGGTTATTACATATGGAAATAATTGAAGAAAGACTAGAAAGAGAATATAACTTAAACTTAATTACAACAGCCCCTTCAGTAATATATAAAGTTCATAAAACAAATGGTGAGGTTATATCGCTATATAACCCCTCAGAACTACCAATGCCACAAGAAATTGCATTTATCGAAGAACCAATTGCAAGAACACAGATAATAGCACCAAAGGAATATGTAGGAAATATAATGGAATTATGCGAAAATAGACGTGGTGAATATTTGAATATGAAATATATTGATGAGTCACGTGTAACACTTGAGTATTTTCTACCATTAAATGAAATAATATATGATTTTTTTAATAGCTTAAAATCACGAACTAAAGGATATGCCTCATTTGATTATGAGATAGAAAAATATCAAAAATCAAATTTAGTAAAACTAGATATTTTATTAAATAACGAAGTAGTAGATGCCCTATCTTTTATTGTAAATAGAGAAAATGCTGAAACAAGAGGAAGAAAAATGGCAGAAAAACTTAAAAATATTATTCCAAGACAGTTATTTGAAGTACCAATTCAAGCAGCAATTGGTGGAAAAATAATAGCAAGGGAAACCGTAAAAGCAATGCGTAAAGATGTACTTGCAAAATGCTATGGTGGAGATATTACAAGAAAGAAAAAATTACTTGAAAAACAAAAAGAGGGAAAAAAGAAAATGCGAAAGATAGGAACTATAGAATTACCACAAGATGCATTTATGAGTGTACTAAAACTTGATGATGATTAGAATTATTAAATATATAAAAATTTAAGGAGAGAATAAATATATGGGATTTGTTTATGGAAAAAATCCAGTTTTAGAAGTTATAAAATCAAACGACAAAACTATAAATAAAATATATATACAAAGTAAAAACAAGGAACTTATAGAAATAAGAAAACTTGCAAAAGAAAAAAGAATAGTAGTAGTTGAAGCCGATAAATTAAAACTTGATAAAATGATTACCTTAGAAAACGAAAAATTAAAAAATTCACAAGGTGTTGTTGCAAGTGTTACAGATTACAAATATTATGAAGTAGATGATATATTAGAATATGCCAAAGAAAAAAATGAGCCTCCATTTATCGTTATATTAGATAAGATAGAAGACCCACACAATTTAGGCGCTATAATTCGTACAGCAGAATGTATGGGAGTTCATGGAATTATTATAAAAAATCGCAATGCGTGTCAAGTTACAGATACTGTTGAAAAAGTTGCAGCAGGTGCTTGTTCATATTTAAGAGTTGCAAGAGTTACAAATATCACAGAAACGATTAAATACTTAAAAGATAAGGGCTTATGGGTATATGGACTTGATATGGACGGGGAGTCTAATATCTATGATACAAAACTAAATGGCGCAATAGCTTTAGTTATAGGTAATGAGGGAGATGGAATTTCAAGACTTGTTAAAGAAAATTGTGATGTTATATTAAAAATTCCAATGACTGGTAAAATTAATTCACTTAATGCTTCTGTTAGTAGTGCAATTAGTATTTATGAGGTTATAAGACAAAAAAATAAAGAGATATAAAGGTGATTTAATGGAAAATAAAAATTTTGAGTTACTTGCACCAGCAGGAAACTATGACTCATTTATAGCTTCTTGCAATGCACGGAACTGATGCAATATATATGGGAGTAAGTAGCTTTAATGCTCGTATAATGGCAGAAAATTTTGATATAGAAAAATATATTGAGTGTATTGAATATGCTCATTTAAGAGGAATAAAAGTATATCTTACACTTAATACACTAATTAACACTCAAGATATAAAAGAAGCATTAGATATTGTAATAAAACTTTATTCAAAAGGGCTTGACGCGGTTATTTTGCAAGATATTGGACTTGCCTCTTTAATTCATGAAATAATGCCAGATTTAAAACTTCATGCTAGTACACAAATGAGTATATATTCACTTGAACAAGTAAAACTTATGGATAAGATAGGTTTTTCACGTGTTGTACTTGCAAGGGAGTTAACATTAGAGGAAATAGAGTATATATGTAAAAATACAAATTTAGAAATAGAAGTTTTTGTGCATGGAGCACTATGTGTTTCTATGTCAGGGCAGTGTCTATTAAGTAGTATTATAGGAAAAAGAAGTGCAAATAGAGGTAATTGTGCTCAAACTTGCAGAATGAAGTATAGTTTGCATGACAAAAAAGGAAATGCAGTTTGTAAAGATACATATTTATTAAGTAAAAAAGATATATATGGCTTAGAGTATTTAGAAAAACTAAAAAAAGCAGGTGTATATTCTTTTAAAATTGAGGGAAGAAATAAAAATGCAGAGTATGTATATGCAGTAACTAAAATTTATAACAAGTATTTAAATAAAAAGCAAGATGTTCAAGATAGTGACAAATATGTATTAAAACAAATATTTAATCGTGACGGACAAGATACAGGGTATTTAAGTGGAGTTAGGTATAAGGAAACTATAACATTAAATTCTCCCAAAAATACGGGTATTTGCATTGGTACGGTTAAAGAAGTATATGGTAAATATGTTAAATTAAAAGTACAAAATGCAAGTATTGTACTTCACGACGGTATTGAAATATATTCAAAAGGGGACATTGTATCAAATATTGTTACTTGTATAAAAGATGAAAATGGAAATATAACAAATAAAGAGGCAAATATAGGTAAATATGTATGGCTTGGAGATATTCCAAAGAAAGTTTTAATTGGAAGTAAAATATACAAAACATCAAGTAGTAGCTTAAACTTAGAATTAAAACATAAGTCTATTAAAAACATTAATAGAAGAAAAGTAGATGTTAATATAAATATTTTAGAGAGTAAAAATATAACTGTTGATATATTTAAGTATAATATTCATATAGATTTTAGTTATATACCAGAAAAAGCAAAAACTAAAGAGTTAACAGAAGATGAAGTTAAAGTACAGTTTAGCAAGACTAATGATACAGCCTTTGAATTTATTACAAATATTAATCTTGATACAAATCTTTTTGTTCCAATATCAAAATTAAATGAATTACGTAGAGAAGTTATCTTAAAACTTACAGAATATTTTAGGGTAAACCTAAATATTAATGATTATTATTTAAAGTGTAATGATGTATTAAAAAGAAAGGATAATATTATTAATAATTTAAAGGTTAAATCTAACAATTTAACAAATACTTACTATATATATTCGTATAAACAAAATATAGATTATATAAACGAATATACTAAAAGATATAACGGAAAAGTGCAAGTGTTATATATAAATATAGCAGATTACATAAAATATAAAGAGGACATTATATCAAAATATTTTGGGAAAGTACAAGTATATCTATATATACAAAATTATATAGGAAACAATTTAAGCAAAATTATTAATAATAATTTAGAAAGTTATATAAAAGATGGGATAGACGGTATATTACTTGGTACAACACAGTTTTTGAAGTTATGTAGTACTTTAAAAAAGGAATATAATATTAAACTTGTTATTGATTATTCATTTAATATAACTAATGACTATTCTGCGTTATTTTATTTAAAATACGGTGTAGATGTAATAACGCCGTCTGTTGAACTTGAAGATGAAGATATATTAAAATTATCTAAAAATTTTAATATAGAGTGTGTTAAAAATATCATAACAGTTATGACTTCTAGGTATTGTATTTTAGGTAGTTTTATTGAGGGAAGAGAGCAAAATAAAGCTTGTAGTAAGCCTTGTATAAAAAATTCATATTATATAACGGATAAAAATAACGCTAAATATCAAATTATTTGTGATAACATAGATTGCATAATGAGAATTGTTAAACAAAGAAGAGAAGATAAACTATCATATAATATAAAACGTATAAGAAGATGTATAATATAATATAAAATAGTAGCTAACCTTATTTTTAGCTACTATTTTTTGCACTTATTATTTCATTTTTTAAGATATTTTCAAAAGTTATTGATTAGACTATTCTAATTTAATTAAAATTAGAGATTCAAAATATCCGGCAGCAAGGTCGCGCGAATTGTATGAGGCACATGAGCGGAAAGTTGAAACCGCAACTAACTATTTAGATGAGTTAGATGCGGTTTGCACTGTACTCAGTATTGCGGATGATATAATCATTTTACCCGTGAAAGAAATAAAAAAAGCGATTGGAGGTGCGGAATACAGTAGGATAGATTATAAAGGTAAGTTCGTGAAACTATGGCTAGTACAAAAATTTGGACAAAAAGACCAATGGATATTAAGTATGGCACCACTTAAGGTACTATAATGGAAAAAGGCGTTAGAGTAGTAAAATATTCTGATGCCTTTTTACTTTATTATGGTATTTTTAAAATTCTTAATAAATTTACATATATTATTTACTTTTTAAGATGTTTGTAGAATTAATTATTTAAGTAATAGTATTTTTTAACCAATAATGAAAACAAAGTAAAGAAGAAAAATACTATATAAGTAATCTAAAATTGTCAGAGAAGAATTTGGGAAAATAACAAGAAAGCATTGGCAAACAGTAAACAACTTACACTAGGTATTAGATGTATATTTTAAAGATGGTTTATCTACTGCAAGAAATCGAATGCAATACATAATTTTTTATTATTAAGGAAGATATGTTACAATTTAATAAAATTCGATGATTCAGTAAAAAGAAAAGAAATTAATAAAAGAGTGATGTATTACAATAATGATTTGGATAATTAAAAAGGGTTAATATTTGAAATTTATCCAAATACTAACCAAATTTAAAAATATACAAGTAGATAAATATAGTTACAGTTCAGTAAGAAAATATTATCGAGTTATTTATTTATATAGCTTAATTTAATGGATCTTATAAAATTATATTTTTAAATTAGAAACATAAAATATAAAAATTATAAATTCAGTAAAGCCAATGTTTTAAAGAATTTTTAATATTTATACATTTCCTTATAGAATTTTATAAATCACTTTATGTCAATGGTTGTTCTTGCTAAACTGTAACATTTTTATGGTCGCGCTAGATAATGTAAAAAAGTACTTGAATAAATTTTTTATTAGTTATATAATATTGCTGTATACTAATTTGAGATAGTATTTTAAGGGAGGTTGTACATATGAAAAAGATAGAAACTAGAGAAAACGATTTAGAGGCACCTAGAGACAGGCTGGAAGCATTGTTAAGGTTGATACTTTATTGCTTGGTAATAGGATTTACAGCTGTCATAGTACTTCTATTAATAGTATTGAAATAATTTTAGACCTTTTTATTAAAAGGAAGAAAATAAAAAAGTAAATTCTATTTTTTTAAATTTGCTTTTTTTGTTTATTTATGTTATAATAAAATGGATGTGGCGCAGTATTCTAGTCAAAAAACCATATGCAAAGGTGGGCCTAAAAATCCATCACAGGACATATCGTTGAAACTTTGTGTATTTGCTTTTATCGCCCAGATGAGGGCTTTTACATGATGAAAGAAATTAAGGTGCAGTTGCAATGGCATGTAGTGTAGTGCCTTTTTTTCGGGAGGCATCATAGTATAATATAATATAATATTGTATGATGAAAACCTAATATTAGAGAGTACTAATATTAGTCGTAGTCTGTCGTGAGTGAAAGTAGCGAATAAGACGTTAAGTATATATATTTTTATTTGGCCAAATAATATATATACTTGTTTTTGAAATTACTATTGCAAAAGCGAATAAGCATATGGCAAGATTTGTTTGGGAAAGCCTCTAGACTGTTGTTAATCAGATGTATTGGGGATTATAGTGTGGACTAAGTGGTAATCAAGTCACTTTAAAGTTATCTATTTTAAAAGGAAACTGCCACAAGGTAACAAGTGGTAATAGATAGGGAAAACCTACTTGACCTAAGCCGCAAAATTTACTTAATACATTGCCAACATCTACTATATAAAGGAGTAAATAAAATTGGAACATAATGGCAGTAATGATTATCACTCGAAAGAGGAAAAAACGGGGATAGAAAAAGTTGAACAAAAAGAAAGAAATGCAAGTAAAAAGCAAAAACAACAAAAGAAGAACAAATGGGTATATATTATATTCATAATAACATTTATCTTATCGCTTATCTTTGGCATAATATCCAATGTTTTAATTGTAAAGATTAATATATTTATTGCAGTTATAATACTTGTAATAATAGTGCTAATAGGTATTTTATTTGATATGATAGGTATGTCAGTAGTAAGTTGCAATGTTGCAACTTTTCATTCAATGGCCTCAAAAAAAAGGAAGGGAGCAAAAGAAGCTATTAGATTATCTAAATATTCAGACAAAGTATCTAGTGTTTGTAATGATGTAATAGGAGATGTGTGCGGTGTAATATCTGGTGCGGTTAGCGCGATGCTTGCTACACGATTTGCACAAACTTTCTCACTTAATGCTATTGCCACAAGTTTATTGCTTGGAGCTTTAGTTGCATCGTTTACTGTGTTTGGTAAGGCAATAGGAAAAACAATATCTGCAAGAAATGCTGATAAAATAATCTATAGTGTTGGGAAAATTATGAATATTTTTCTACCAGTAAAAAATAAATAACAATGTATAATAGTAAGTAATATATGAATGTACGTGCGCATAACGCATAAATATATATTGTAACGATAGTTAAATGTATTGCACATTAAGTTTATGAGTGGTTATATAATAAAAGGATGATAATTATAAGAGTAAAATGTTGTATATCTTAAAATATGTATATTTTGAATAATGATTTCATTTTTAATATTTATAAAAAAATGAAAAAATTAGTATAAAAAAAACAAAAATGCACATTATAATAATAGTATATCATTTATGATATATGATTATGATATATGATATATTTTCTATTTTAATTATAGAAAAATATCCGAAAAAGTATGAGTAAAAGTTTATATAATTTACTCATACTTTTATTTGTTTTATTATTATCTTGCGTAAAAAGCGGCATGGACTCATATAATAAAACACAATAGCTTGTCTGAAATGTAAATGAAAGTGTAAATTTAATTATATAACAATAATGAAAATTAATTAAATGTACAATATTGACAAGAAAAAAAAATAATAGTAAAATTAATGTATGTATTGAAATAAATATTATGGAGGAACAAATGCTAGAATTAAAAGATATATGTTATACAAGAGATAACAAAAAAATATTAAGCCATATAAACTTAAAAATAGATACAAATAGATTTATAGCAATAACAGGGCCAAATGGCTCAGGTAAATCAACACTTGCAAAAATAATAATGGGAATTAACAAACCAGATACTGGTGTAGTGTTATTTAATGGAAAAGACATTACTAATATGTCAATTGATGAAAGAGCAAATATTGGAATTGGATTTGCTTTTCAACAACCAGTTAAGTTTAAAGGAATAACTGTGTATGATTTATTAAAAATAGCAACTAAAAAAGATTTGACTAAAAAAGAAGCATGTGAAGTCTTGTCAAAAGTTGGACTTTGTGCAAACGAATATATAGATAGAGAAATAAATGCATCACTTTCAGGTGGAGAATTAAAAAGAATTGAAATAGCAACCGTTGCTTTACGTAAAACAAAATTAACAATATTTGATGAACCAGAAGCAGGTATTGACTTATGGAGTTTTACAAATTTAATTGATATATTCGAAAATATAAGAGAAATAGTAAAAGGAACAACACTGGTAATATCACATCAAGAAAGGATACTTGACATAGCAGATAAAATTATATTATTAAAAAATGGTAAGATAGTACAAGAAGGAAATAGCAGAGAAATATTAAATGCAAATTTTACTTTTAATAAAAAATGCCATAAACTAAAAGAAATAGAAGGTGATAGAAAAAATGCCAAAAAAATATATAAACAAACTAGATGAAGATTTATTAAATAAAATTTCGAATATAGAAAATATACGAATTGGTGCATATAATATTAGGAAAAACGGCCAAGGTATAGAAAGAAAAGTAACTGAAAATATAAATATAGTAACAAAAAAAGATAATCCAGGTATTGATATTTATATTAAAGAAAATACGAAAAATGAAACGGTCCATATACCAGTTATTTTAACAGATGAGGGACTAAACGATTTAGTATATAATGATTTTTATATAGGAAAAAATGCAAGTGTTACAATAATTGCAGGTTGTGGCATACATAATGATTATCATATGAATTCACAACATGACGGAATACATAGATTCTTTTTAGAAGAAAATGCACAAGTAAAATATATAGAAAAGCATTATGGTGAAGGAAATGGTAATGGCAAAAGAATTTTAAATCCAGTTACAGAAGTTTATCTAAAAAAAGGCAGTTTTATGGAGATGGATAGTACTCAAATAAAAGGAGTAGATTCAACCATAAGGAAAACTATTGGAACACTTGAAGAAGATACTAATTTTATAATATCAGAAAAAATAATGACATCAGGAAAACAAGTTGCAAAAACAATATTTGATGTAAAATTAAATGGTAGCAATTCAAAAACTCATGTTGTATCTAGATCTGTTGCAACTGATAATTCAAAACAACATTTTAAATCTATTATATATGGTAATTCAAAATGTTATGCAAGAAGTGAATGTGATGCAATTATTAAAGATAATGCAAAAGTTACAGCAATACCTAAAATTACTGCAAATAATATTGACGCAAATTTAGTACACGAGGCTGCAATTGGTAAGATAGCGGGTGAACAGCTTATAAAACTTATGACCTTAGGCTTAACTGAAAAACAAGCAGAAGAAGAAATAATAAAGGGATTTTTAAATTAAACAAAATTATAAAGAAGTGTAGTCTTAGTATATTACACCTCTTATTTTTTTCTGTTAAAATAAAAATGTTAGAAAAATTTTATGAAAAATTTTATCTTCTAATGTGTATAAGTACTTGACAATATCAATAGCATTGAAAAATTCGAAAAAATAATGGGGTAAACAAAAAATTATATAAAACTTGCATTTTGCTAGAAATCTGTTATAATATATTATGTATATAAATTAACCAATATTCAAATGAAAATGGAGGAATTGATTTTGAAAAGGATCTTAAGCTTGATTTTATCAGCTTCTATGCTTACTTTAGCTATTACACTACTTTTTGAGTGTGTAATTAACCATGAATATTATCCTATCATGACCGTTCATGCTGCAAATAGAGTAGATGAACAGGCAAAAGAAATTCGGTGGCTTATCGTTACAAAACCAATAGTTTATGCATATGATAAAACCAAATTAAGTGATGTAGGCTATGAACTGCATGAAACAGAACTCTATGAAATGACAGATATTGTTAAGTCTGAAGATGGATCACTTTGGTATGAAATTATATATAAAGGTTCAAAAAAATACATACTTTCTACAGATATTGAATGCTTTTCACAATTTCTAAAAAAAACAAATGAAAGTAAAAATGAAAAATATGAAAATGAAGAGTATACTAAAAACATGATACCTTTAGGTCAGTATCGGCTTTCATTTTATGCAGGAGATACTGAAACCGCAACTGGTGCAACTCCAACTGTTGGAAGAACAATTGCTGTTGATCCAAAAGTTATTCCATTACACTCTCATGTGTATATAAAAGGTATGGGAGAATTTGTAGCAGAAGACACCGGAGGCCTTATAAAAGGAAAGCGAATTGATGTTTTTCTATCTTCAGCGGAAGAATGCTTTGAAAGAGGAATAGAATATAGAGATGTTTATTTAATAAAATAATTTAAATCAGGGTGGTAAATTTTACTACCCTGACTTTTTTCTTGAAAATTATATATTTTTAGTGTATAATTTTATATGTAAAAAGGAATGTATTATGAAAGAATTAATTTTAAATGAAAATGAAAGATTAGATGATTTAGGAATTAATGATTTAAAACTTATTCAAAATAAAGAATATTTTTGCTTTGGAACAGATAGTGCACTTCTTGCAAATTTTGTTATTTCAAATAATTCAAAAAATGTAATACTAGACCTATGCAGTGGATCTGGTGTTATACCATTAATAATATCTGCTAAAAAGAAATATAGTAAGATAATAGGAATTGAGATACAAAAAGAAATGTATGATTTATTTAAAAGAAACATAGCATACAATAATCTGCAAGATAAAATATATAGTATTTGCGGAGATATTTGTAATATAATAGTCTTAAGAGAAGAAATAAAAAAAGAAACAGACAAAGAAGAAGTAGACATAGTAGTATGTAATCCACCATATAAAAATATAGGTAGTGGAATAGTTAATAGTAACAATGTAAAATATATAGCAAGACATGAAGTAAAATGCACACTTGAGGATGTTTTTAAAACTACATCTAAAATATTAAAAGAAAAAGGCAAGTTATATTTAGTACATAAACCCCAAAGACTAGTAGACCTATTTTATATCGCAAGAAAATATAACTTTGAAGCCAAAACACTAAGATTTGTAATACCCAAAATAGGACTTGCTCCAAGTATAGTTCTAATTGAATATACAAAAAATGGTGGAAATGAATTAAAAGTATTACCACCACTTATTGAATATAACGAGGATAACAGTTATACAAAAGAATTTTTAGATATTTATGGTATAGACATTGAAAGGAAAGATATAAATGAAAAATAACAAGGGGAAACTGTATATAGTTGGTACTCCTATAGGAAATTTAGCAGATATTACATTAAGAGCTATTGAAACATTAAAAAAAGTAGATGTAATACTTGCAGAAGATACAAGACAAACATTAAAACTTTTGAACTATTTTAATATACAAAAACATATGATAAGTTATCATAGACATAATGAAGATGAAAAAATTGAAAAAGTTGTTGAGCTTATTGAAAGCGGTAAAGATTTAGCACTAGTTTCAGATGCGGGTATGCCAATAATATCTGACCCAGGTCAAAATTTAATTAAATATTTAGTAACAAATAATTATAACGTTGAAGTAATACCCGGAGTTACAGCACTTATAACAGGGGTTGTTATGAGTGGACTTGATAGTACAAGATTTACATTTGAGGGCTTTTTATCTGTTAATAAAAAACAAAGAAAAACAAGACTTGAAGAATTACAAACTGAAAAACGTACAATGATTTTTTATGAGGCACCACATAAACTTCTTGCAACTTTACAAGATTTATATAAATATTTTGGTAATAGAAATATATGTATTGCAAGAGAACTTACAAAGATACATGAAGAATATATTTATACTACACTATTAGATGCAATAAAAATGGTAGAAGAAAATGGAATAAAAGGAGAAATTGTACTTGTAGTTGAGGGAGAAAAAAATAGTTTAAAAGCAAGTGATGAAAATATTTTAAATACTAGTAACAAAGAATTAGTTTTAAACGAAATAAAAGCTGGTCTTGATAAAAAAGAAGCAATAAAAAAGATTGCAAAACTTAAAGGCTTAACTAAAAATGAAGTTTATCAGGAGTGTATTGATATATAATTTGAGGGTGAGTAGTATGCAAGAAAAAGAAATAACAAGACTTGATAATATGCTAAAACATGAAAGAGAGTTATATAAAAAGGGATATATAAATATATGCGGGGTTGATGAGGCAGGACGTGGTCCACTATGTCGGCCCAGTAGTAGCTGCTGCGGTAATATTACCTAAAAACGCACATATAGAGGGAGTAAATGACTCAAAAAAATTAAGTGAAAAGAAAAGAGAACTTCTCTATCAGGTTATAACGAAAGAAGCTGTTGCAGTAGGTGTAGGTATAAAAGATGTAGATGTAATAGAAAGTGTAAATATTTTAAATGCAACAAAACTTGCAATGAAAGAAGCTATTAATAATTTAAAAGTAAAACCTGATTATGTATTAATAGATGGAAATCAAATGATAGATATAGATATAAAAGCAGAAACTGTTGTATCTGGAGATGCGGTATCTGAGTCAATTGCTGCAGCTTCAATTATTGCTAAAGTAACGAGGGACAAAATGCTATATGAATATGACAAAATGTATCCCCAATATGGCTTTGCAAAAAATAAAGGATATGGTACAAAACAACATATAGAAGCAATAAAAAAATATGGACTTACTAAAATACATAGAGAAAGTTTTTGTAAAAAATTTATTTAAAGAAATTTAGAACTAATTAAATTATTAGTTAATTATATGAAATGAGGTAAAAAAATGAAGTTAGTATCATGGAATGTTAATGGTTTAAGATCATGTATGACAAAAGGACTTGAGGAATTTTTTAAAAATGAAAAACCAGATATATTTGCAGTTCAAGAAACTAAAATGCAAGAAGAACAATTTGATATAATAATGCAAAATGTATTTAATGGATATTATACGTATTTTAATAGTGCCATAAAAAAAGGATATTCAGGAACAGCAGTATTTACAAAGAATAAACCAATAAATGTTACTTATGGAATAGGAATAGATGAGTTTGATACAGAGGGACGCGTTATAACTTTAGAATTTTCTTCCTTTTATTTTGTAAATTGTTATACTCCAAATGTAAAACGTAGTTTAGAAAGACTTGGATTTAGAATGAAATGGGAAGATAGTTTTAGAAATTATTTATTAACCTTAAAAGCAAAAAAAGAAGTTATTTTGTGTGGAGATTTAAATGTTGCACATAATGAGATAGATATAAAAAACGCAAAAACTAATGTAGGAAATGCTGGATTTACAAATGAAGAGCGTGGTAAAATGACAGAGCTTTTAAAATCAGGTTTTGTTGATACTTTTAGGTATAAGTATAAAGATGAAAAAGATAAATATACTTGGTGGTCATATATGAGAAATGCAAGAGAAAAAAATATAGGTTGGCGTATTGATTATTTTATAACCACTGAGAATTTAAAAGAAAAAATTGTTGACGCCGTTATATATGATAATATATATGGTAGTGATCATTGTCCTGTAGGACTCCAAATTGATATAACTAATTAATTTGAAATCTTTAGTTTGTTTTAGTTGAAATATTAAAATATTTATAGTAGAATAATGTAGGTGATAATATGAGTTTATTAAAGAAAGAAGATATACAAGAAATATTAAGTGAAGAATTAGATAATCTTGAAAAAGTTTCTGGTACATATGACATACAAAAAACTCCAAGACAAATATGGCAAGAAGAAGATTTTAAGGCAATGCTTAAAAATTATACAAAAAAATATGGTGTTGATATACAACAAGAGTTAAGAGCATACCTTACACCTGTTGCTATGGAAAAACTTAAGGCTTCACTTGAGGGAAAAGATATAGGTGAAATAAAAAAAGAAGAACAAAAAGAACTAGTAAAAGAAAAAGCAGAACTTTCAAAAGAAGGAATTGCTTTAGAAAAGCCTGAAGAGAAAAAATTAGAAGAAAAAGTAGAACAGGAAAAAGAAAAAGGAAATGAAGTAAATATACAAGCAGAGGCTATAAAAGCAATATATAATTCTATTCTTGAAGAGTATTATAATCTAAAAGAAAATTTGCAAACAGGTGTAAATGGAAAAATACAAACAGGAAGTCTAAGTGTTGGCGATAAAATGGGTACAAAACTTGTAATGTATGAAAGATATTTACAAAAGTTAGATACAAGATACCGTGGAATTACTGGACAAAATATTGTAAAAGATGATGATGAAACAAGAGAAAAAGAAACTTTATTTGCAGGTAAAGATGAGCATAACGAAAGTAGGTCAAATAAAAAATTTGAAAAAAATGTAGATGATATAAATAGGCTTTTAGATGAAAGGGCAGAAATTGAAGAAAAAATGGCTGTAGTTATAAGTAAGGCACGTATGTTATCACAAGATGATTTTAACTCTCAAATAAATGCTTTACAAGAAGAATATTTAGAGGTAACCGCTAGATTACATTTAATGGAGCCAAATATACATGAACTTGAACAAGATATAGCTATGCATGAAAGTGATGAAAAGTTTAGAGATAGAACACTTGGTAATGCTTTTGATAAATATCATAATAGAAACTTAAGAGATGATAAAGTTGCAGCAGACTCAAGAAAAAATGATGAAAAGGTTAAAGATATAAAAGAAGATTTTAATAACAAAGTAAGTGATACTTTCGTTTCAACTCAAGATGTTGCACAAGATACATTAGATGATTATAGAGAGGCTGAAAAAAAAGGCGATACAGAAAGAGCAGAAGAGATTTTACAGACTGCTGAAGGAATGGCTGGTATTAGTACTGCTGAAAGAAAAGCACCAGAAGAAAATAGCACAGATGTAAAATCTCAAGAAGAATATGGTGAGGCAGCTGATACAATGAGTGAGGATAAAAAGGCAAGTAATAAAAACTCATTTGATCCACGTCTTAATGCTGTTGCAACAGATGAGGAAACTTTAGAGCAAGAAAATGAAAGAAAAGCAAAAGAAGAAAGAGAAAAAAGAGCAGAAGTAGCTCAAGAAAAGATAAATAGCAATAATGCTATGGAAAGATCGTTATATAATAGAAAGTAGGAGGTAATATTATGGGACTTGTAACAACTAAAAAAATGTTTGAGGATGCATATAAAGGTGGATATGCAATAGGTGCTTTTAATGTAAACAATATGGAAATAATACAAGGAATTATGGAGGCTGCAAGTAAAACAAATGCTCCAGTTATTTTGCAAGTATCAGCTGGTGCTAGAAAGTATGCAAATCCAATATATTTAAAAAAACTTGTAGAGGCTGCAATTGAATGTAATAAACAGTCAGGTAAAGATATACCTGTTGTACTTCATTTAGATCATGGACCTGATTTTGAAACTTGCAAAGACTGCATTGATGGTGGCTTTACATCAGTAATGATTGATGGCTCAAAATATAGTTTTGAGGAAAATGTTGCGCTTACAAAAAAGGTAGTAGACTACGCACATAAAAGGGGAGTTGTAGTTGAGGCTGAACTTGGTAAACTTGCTGGAATAGAAGATGATGTAAATGTATCACAAAGTGATGCAATGTACACTGACCCAAAAGAAGCAGAAGAATTTGTAAAGCAAACAGGATGTGACTCTCTTGCTATAGCAATTGGTACAAGTCATGGCGCATATAAATTTAAAGGTGAGGCAAAATTAAGATTTGATATATTAGAAGAAGTAGCAAAAAGATTACCTAATTTTCCAATTGTACTTCATGGAGCTTCTTCTGTACCACAAGAATTTGTTGATATGTGTAATAAATATGGTGGTAGTATCCCAGGAGCAAAAGGTGTACCAGAAGAAATGTTAAGAAAAGCTGCTACTATGGCAGTATGTAAGATAAATATAGATAGTGATATACGTCTTGCAATGACTGCAAATATTAGAGAGTGTTTTGTTAATGAGCCTGAGGTTTTTGATCCAAGAACTTATTTAGGAAAAGCAAGAAAAGCCGTAGAAGATATGGTAACACATAAAATTGTAGATGTACTTGGATGTAATGATAAAGCATAATTTGAGGTGATAATGTGAGATATAGATATGTTCCAACAGGTGTCTGTTCGAAAGAGTTTTTAATTGATATTGAAGATGATACAATAAAGGAAATAAAAATAGTTGGTGGCTGCCCTGGAAATACAATGGGTATTTCAAAATTACTAGAGGGTATGAAAGTTAAAGAGGCAATAAAAAAATTAAAAGGCATACCTTGTGGCTTTAAAAATACGTCTTGTCCAGACCAAGTTGCAAAAGCGTTAGAAGAAATAGAAAAAAATAAATAACT
This sequence comes from uncultured Clostridia bacterium, assembly GCA_947632635.1. GTDB lineage: Bacteria > Bacillota > Clostridia > TANB77 > CAG-465 > CAG-465. The sequence continues at coordinate 65,323 of CANRQA010000001.1, forward strand.
TTTTGCGTTACAGTTTTGCAGATAAATTTGAATAGTAACTCTTGTTTACGTATGGTTAGTAAATAAGAGTTATTATTTTTTAATTATGTAACGTTGTTATAACAAATAACATATTAAATAATTTTAAAATATTGAATTATAAAAATATATAATATAAAATAAATAGTAAATAAGTCGAAATTTGTAATAAAGGGGTATATATGAAAATTAAGATAAAATTGTTAAAGATTATGTCAAAAATAGAAAACTTTTTAGGAAATTGGCCACTTTTTTTATTTATTTTTGCGATATTTTTAGGAATTACAGCAAGTATATTAAATGAAAAAATTATGAAAATGAACGAATTTACAAGAGATGATATCATTTATATGATAAGTGAAGTAGAAAGAGAATATGGTAATGGGGAAAAATTTATTCTTTTAGATACTGATATTAATATTATAGAAAAAAATGTGGGATATGATTATGATTTGCATCATGCAGAAAAAGAATATATAGGTTTAAACTGTGCTTTAATGGGTTATTTTGAAAATCATGAGGACAAGCGGATATTATGTGAATTTTTGTAGATATGTTGCCGATTGCCCATACAAAGAAGGGAATAATGTTATAATAATGAATTATGTAGATGATGATTTTGATATAACACGTTTTTTAGAGGGAGGTGGATGATATGGTATTATTAATTTGTTCAATCGTTATGATAATTTGTGGTCTAGCATTTCTAATTATACCAAAAGATAAATTAGTAAATGAAAGTAAACTAAAACCGGGACAGACTGTAGAAAGTGCAGCAAAAAACTTTAGAATATATGGTATTGTTTTTATAGTTGCTGGAATTATGTTTTTAATTTTTAATATGTAAAGTTATATATAATATGTTAGATTAGAAAGTCTATTTTATCTTATGGGCTTTCTTTTTTGTGGTTAAAAAATTTTAGATAGAAATGCTAAAATTTTTAAAAACTATTGACTTTTGTTAATAAAATAAGTTACAATGAATATAATAATATAGATACTTTAATGTATCTTGTCCAAATCAAATGTTAGCCGCAACCCTGTTTTGCGGGGTATAAATTCACAGGTGTACAAATGTTACTCGGAGCCCTACTTCCGACAAATAAATGCGTAGGTGGACAAATGTTAATAAAAGTTAAAAGTAAGAAAGTCTATTTTATCTTATAGACTTTCTTTTATTTGCATATTTTTTATACTATTTTTACAGTTTTACTTGAAGAAATAACCTATTTGTAGTATAATATCCATAATAATAAAAGGGGTAATTGTAGTAATAATTTGTGGGTATATTTAGATTTAGAAATATCTAGAAATTATTATTACAACCTTTTATTTATATACTAAAGGAGGAAAATTTATGTATAAAAAATTTGAAATGGAATATGCAGGACGTCCACTTGTTATAGAAACAGGAAAAATGGCAGGTCTTGCAAATGGCTCATGTCTAGTTAGGTATGGTGAAACAGCTGTACTTGTAAATGTAACAATGTCAAAAGAGCCAAAAGACGGTATAGACTTTTTACCACTTTCAGTTGATTATGAAGAAAGGTTATATTCAGTTGGAAAAATACCTGGAGGATATATTAAAAGAGAAGGGAAGCCTTCTAATAAAGCAATACTTGTGTCACGTGTTATAGATAGACCTATAAGACCACTATTTCCAAAAGATTATAGAAATGATACATCAATAAATGCGTTAGTACTTGCAGTAGAGCCAGATGTATTACCTGAAGTACCAGCTTCAATTGGAGCTTCAATTGCTTTAAATATATCTGATATACCTTTTGATGCTTTAGTTGGCTCTATAAAAGTTGGAATAGTAGATGATGAAATCATCTTAAACCCTAACTTAGAACAAAGAGAAAAATCAACATTAGATTTAAGTGTATCTGCAACACCAGACAAAATATGTATGATAGAAGCAGGTGCAAAAGAAGTACCAGATGAAAAAATGTTAGAAGCAATTAAAGTAGCACATACTGAAATAAAGAAATTATGTGACTTTATAAAAGAAATAAGAAATGAAGTAGGAAAGAAAAAAGCAGAATATAAATCATTTGCAGTTCCTGAAGATTTAGTAGAATTTGTAGATAAATTAGCACATGATAAAATGAAAGAAGCAGTTATTGCAAAAGATAAAACAATAAGAGATGACGCTGTAGCTGCAGTAGATGAATTTGTAAAAGAAAAATACATAGAAGAATATGGACAAGAAAAATACGAAGAAAATAAATCAATGATTTCAGAAGCATTATATAAAGCAGAGAAAAAAGCAGTTAGAAATTATATTTTAGAAGAATCAAAAAGAGTTGACGGTAGAGGACTTGATGAAATAAGACCATTAAGTGCTGAAGTAGGTCTTTTTGAAAGAGTACATGGTAGTGCATTATTTACACGTGGACAAACTCAAGTATTATCAATGGTAACTTTAGGCTCTATATCAGATGAACAAGAATTAGATGGACTTGATGAAGAAGTATCAAAAAGATATATACATCATTATAACTTTCCACCATATAGTGTAGGAGAGGCAAGAGCTTCACGTGGACCTGGACGTAGAGAAATAGGACATGGTGCACTTGCAGAAAGAGCATTAGAGCCAGTAATACCATCACAAGAAGAATTCCCATACACAATTAGAGTAGTATCTGAGGTATTAAGTTCAAATGGTTCAACTTCACAAGGTAGTGTTTGTGGCTCTACACTTGCATTAATGGATGCTGGTGTTCCAATAAAAGCTCCAGTTGCAGGTATATCAACAGGACTATTTACAAAAGATGGTGATACATCTAACTATATAATGGTAACAGATATACAAGGAATTGAAGATTTCTTTGGAGATATGGATTTCAAAGTTGCAGGAACTAAAAAAGGAATAACAGCAATTCAAGTTGACATTAAAATTGATGGGCTTACATATGAAATAATAGAAGAAGCCTTTGCAAGAACAAATAAAGCAAGAAAATATATACTTGATGAAGTAATGTTAAAAGCAATAGATAAGCCAAGAGAAAAAATATCAAAATATGCACCAAAAATAGAAACACTAAAAATTAATCCTGATAGAATTAGAGATGTAATAGGTAGTGGTGGAAAGACTATAAACAAAATAATTGAAGAAACTGGTGTAAAAATTGATATAGAAGATGATGGAACAGTATTTGTAGCAGGTATTGACCCTCAAAAAATGGATAAGGCAATAGAAATGATAGAAAACCTAACTAAAGATGTTGAATTAAATGCAGTATATATGGGTAAAGTAACAAAAATACTACAATTTGGAGCATTAGTTGAAATATTACCTGGAAAAGAAGGACTTTTACATATTTCACAAATATCTACAAAAAGAATTAAAAAAGTAGAAGATGTATTAAATGTAGGAGATGACATATTAGTAAAAGTAACTGAAATAGGAAAAGAAGATGGCAAATTTAGTTTAACTGCAAAAGGTTTAATGGAAGAAGTATAGAGGTGTAAATTAAATTATGCAAGTATATGCATTTATAGGTAAAACTGGAACAGGAAAAAGTTTCAATGCACAAAAAGTTGCAAAAACTCATGACATCCATTATATAATAGATGATGCAATACTTATAAAAAATACAAAAGTAATTGCAGGAAGGTCAGCAAAAACAGAGAGCAATTTTATTGCCTCTGTTAAAGCTGCGATATTCTTAAATAAAGAACGTGCATTAGAAATGAAAAGTGCATTAAAAGCAGAAAATCCTGAAAAACTATTAATACTTGGAACATCTGATGAAATGGTAGAAAAAATAGTAGAAAATTTAGATTTAGGCAAAATAGATAAAAAAATATATATAGAAGAAATATCATCAGCAGCTCAAATAGAAACTGCAAGAAAATCTAGGGTTGAGGACGGGAAACACGTTGTTCCTGTACCAACTTTTGAAATAAAAAAACAATTTTCCGGATATTTTTTAGATTCATTAAAAACATTTAATTTCTTTAATCGAGATGGAAATGAAAATGTAGAAACTGAAAAAACTATTATACGACCAACATACAGTTATTTAGGAAATTTTGTAATTTCAGATAATGTCATAAATTCAATAATAATGTATACAGTATCTAAAATAGAGGGTGTATCTAAAGTTTTTAGAGTAAGTACACAAAAATATATAGACGGAATGAAACTTGACATAGATATAGAAATTGTTTATGGGTATAACATCCCACATTTAAGCTCAATAATTAGAAATGTTGTAATATATGCAGTAGATAATGCAACAGGTATTAATTTATTTGGAATTAATATAAATGTAAAATCAATAGCTAAACAAAACAAATAGTTGAAATATATATAGATATATAGTAAAATAAATTGCGAGGGTGATAAAAATGGAAACAATGCATTATAGCGAAAAAAAGAAAAGCTCAAAAGGTATAGTAATAGGACTACTAATATTTTTTGTATTAGGTGGCGCTGTATTATACTTTGGAATAAAAACTGAAAAAGATCCTGTACTTATAGGTAGAGAAGAAACAGATATTCAAAGACTTGTTGATATAGAACAGGAAAATTCTGTGCAAACAGCAAATGTTAATTCAGCTATAAATTATGAAGTTGTAGATGTAAAAAAATCAGACACTTCAAATGCTGTTATAAAAGAAGAAATGACTTTACCAAGTATAAAAGTTGATGGTATGGAACTTGGTGAAATTAATGTAAAAATTGAAAAGGACTATACTGAATTATATGATAAATTAAAAGAACAACTTAAAACTGCTGAAAGCAAATACACATATATTGTGTCATATGAAACATATGAAAATATGGTAGATACAAATAAAATAGTTTCAATAGTCATAACTCAAAAAATACGTGATGATGTTGAAAAAGAAAATACAATGGAAAAAAAGGAAACATATAATATAGACTTAGCTACAAAAAAGACTATAACTGAAGCTGATGTTGCACAAAAACTTCTTGGAAAAGAATATAAAACAATTATACGAAGTGCTGCACGAGAATATGTAGTTGATAAAGGAATGCTAAAAGATTCAGAATTTACATATGCACTTACAGGTCTTGAAAATTTTTATGTTAAAGATAATGTTTATCATATAATATTTAACGAAGGTGAACTAGTAGACAAAAAATATGGAGTATTAGATGTTGCGGTAGAAAAGGAGGAATAACTTTATGGTAGATTCAATGGATAAGATAGTAAACCTATGTAAATCAAGAGGTTATATTTATCCAGGTTCAGAAATATATGGAGGACTCGCAAATACATGGGATTATGGCCCTCTAGGTGTTGAATTAAAAAACAATGTAAAAAAAATTTGGTGGAAAAAATTTATCACAGAAAATATATATAATGTTGGACTTGATACAAGCATTTTAATGAACCCAAAAACTTGGGAAGCATCAGGACATATAGGAGGCTTTTCAGACCCTCTAATTGATTGTAAAGAATGTAAATCAAGATTTAGAGCTGATAAATTAATTGAAGAATATGATTTTACTAATAAACTTGATATTAAAGTATCAGACGGAATGCCAGATAAAGAACTTATTGATATTATTAAAAAATATAATATTTGTTGCCCAAAATGTGGTAAGAATAATTATACTGATATTCGTAAATTTAATTTAATGTTTAAGACTTTTCAAGGTGTAACAGAAGATAGTACAGCAACTGTATATTTAAGACCAGAAACAGCACAAGGTATATTTGTAAATTTCAAAAATGTAGCAAGAACTACAAGAAAGAAAATACCATTTGGAATAGGACAAATAGGAAAATCTTTTAGAAATGAAATAACTCCCGGTAATTTTATATTTAGAACAAGAGAATTTGAACAAATGGAACTTGAATTTTTCTGTAAGCCAGGTGAAGATTTAGAGTGGTTTAAATACTGGAGAGAATATGCTGTAAACTTTTTAAAAGAACTTGGTATGAAACCTGAAAATATAAGGTTAAGAGATCATGATAAAGAAGAATTGTCACATTATAGTAAAGCAACAACTGACATAGAATTTAACTTCCCATTTGGCTTTGGTGAACTATGGGGAATAGCTGATAGAACAGACTTTGATTTATCACAACATATGAAATTTTCAAATGAGGATATGAACTATATTGATCCTGAAACAAATGAAAGATATATACCATATTGCATTGAGCCATCTGTTGGTTGTGATAGACTAGCTTTAGCATTACTTTGTAATGCATATGAGGAAGAAAAGATAACTGATACTGATACAAGAATCGTACTAAGATTACATCCTGTTTTAAGTCCAGTAAAAATTGCTATACTTCCTTTATCAAAAAAACTGTCAGATAAAGCATATGAAATATATAAAAAACTTATAAAAAAATATAACTGTGATTTTGATGAGGCTGGAAGTATTGGTAAAAGATATAGAAGACAAGATGAAATTGGTACTCCATATGCTATAACTTATGATTTTGATACTGAAACTGATAACTCTGTAACAATTAGAGATAGAGATACAATGAATCAAACAAGAGTTAGCATTGATAAGTTAGACGAATTTTTCAAAGAAAAGTTAGATTTTTAAGTTTCGAGGTGAAGATAAATGAAAAATAAAAAAAATTTTGTTAAATATTTAGTAGTTGGAATATTAGTATTTTCTATGATATTTACTATGTTTGCTGTACTGATATCGGCTGTACAAAGTGTATAATAAATATTTAAAGAGGTGTCTAGTATGCAAAAAATTTGGTCAAGTTTTGTATCTTTAATGTATGAGATAAGTAAAACACTAGATTTGACAAGCCCTATAAGATATGTAATTTTAGTAGCAGATATTTTAATAGTTACATTTATAGGATATTATATATTTAAAATTGTAAAGCAAACAAGGGCTGGGCAGATATTTAAAGGAATTTTGTTAGTATTATTGCTCTTTGTTATAGCAAAATTATTCAATATGGTAATACTAAACTTTATATTAACTAATTTCCTAACTTATGGTGTAATTTTACTTATTGTAGTATTTCAACCTGAACTTAGAAACGTATTTGAAAAAATTGGTAGAAGTAAATTAGTAGATGTGTTTGACATGGATGATAATATTATGGTTAAACATTCTATTTCTGAAATTGTAAAAGCTGTAGAAATAATGTCTTTAAAGAAAATAGGAGCATTAATTGTACTTGAAAGAAGTACAAGAATAGAGGAGGTTCTAAAAGAGGGCGTAGCATTATCTGCTAAAGTTTCAAACGAACTAATACAGAATATATTTATGCCAAGGACTCCCTTGCATGACGGTGCAATAGTAATAGACAAGTCACAGATACTTGCTGCAAAGTGTATATTACCACTTGCTTCAGAAGTATCAGTACCAAAAAATTTAGGAACAAGACATAGGGCAGCAGTTGGAATTACAGAAATATCTGATGCTTTAGTTGTAGTAGTTTCTGAAGAAACTGGAATAATATCACTTGTTGAAAATGGTAAATTAAAGAGAAATCTTACTGGTGATGAATTAAAGGCTTTGTTACTTGAAAAAATGGATAGAACTAAAAATAGTGTCGCAATTAAGAATTTAATTAAAAATAATGACAAATAATTCATAAACTAACTTTGAGATTCATATATAGATAAATATAATTAATTATTATAGGTGATATATATGAATACTCTTTTTATAAATTTATATGAGGATACTATAAAAAAAGAAGAAGTAAAGAAAAATAAAAATATTATTAAAAAAAATTTAGATAGAACTAAGATCATCTTAAGTAGTTGCTTAAATAAAATAACAGGGTTTAGCTTTTTAAAAGATGCATTTTCAACATCTAAAAATACAAGTACATATTTTTTAAATATATATAAAGATATATTCTTTGACTCAACAAAAAATCTATTTTTATTAAAAAAATTAATAAAATTTAAGATAAATAATGGTCATAAGTTAAATATAGTTTTTAGCAAAAATTTTGATGATAATATAGACTTAAAATTACAAATACAAGAAACTCTAAATGATGCTTTAAAGGATGTAGAAAAAAATTATATATCTTTAAAAAATAATATGAAAAATTTAGATATGAAATATATAACTCATTATATAGAAAGTAGAAAAATAGATTTAAGAAAATTTAAAATATTAATTGCTATTGAAAAGTATGAAGATTTAGATGTAAATAAATTAATTGAATATTTAGATAAATATAGATATATTGATATTTTAAAATTTCCTAATATGACAAAATCTGATTATTCAAAAGTAAATAGTATAATAACTAAATTAAATGATGAATATGGCTCTAGTATGGAAGTTATCCAAAAAAGAAATATAATCGACTATAATTTTTATTTAATATATTCAAAAAATAAAAAAGAATTTTTTACTTCTCATTATGTTATAAATAATAATGCAGGTATACTTGATTTAACTTCAAAAGATGATGATATCTTTAGTAATGAATATAAATCATATTTTAAAAATAAATATTATATATCCACAGTTTTTAATAGAGTAAAATTTGATATTGAAAACTTTAGTAAAAAAGAATTAGGAATTATTTACAAAAATTAAAATATTATAATACAGTACTTTTTCATTGTTATACTTGACATATAGTGTATAATAATATAGTACTAACTTTAGGAGGAAACAAAAATGGAAGAAAGAGAAATAATGTTAACAGTTGAAGGTTATAATAAATTAGAAGAAGAATTAAAACTTTTAAAAGGACCTAGAAAAATGGAAGTTGCAGAAAGAATAAAGGTTGCAAGAGAATTTGGAGATATATCTGAAAATTCTGAATATGATGATGCAAAAAACGAACAAGCATTACTTGAAGCAAGAATTTTAGAAATAGAAAATACTTTAAGACATGCTAAAGTAGTTGATGATGACGATGTTTCAACTAGAAAAGTTGGAGTTGGCACATTAGTAACATTATATGATTATGAATTTGAAGAAGAAATAAAATATGGTATTGTAGGAGCAAGTGAAGTAAATATAGAAGAAAATAAAATATCTAACGAATCTCCTGTTGGAAAAGCGCTTATAGGAAGAAAGAAAGGCGAAGAAGTAGATGTAGAAACACCAGGAGGAATCGCAAAATACAAAATCGTTGATATTAAAAGATTATAATATAGTATAACAGATATTTAAGGGAGGAATTGCTAGTGGCTGACATTTTAGAATTAAAGAAAATACGTGCAGAAAAAGAGGACAAGCTAAAAGAAGCTGGTATTAATGTAAGACCTGACTCTTTTAAAATCACACATACTTTAAAAGAAGTGCGTGAACTTGGAGAAGGAGTAGAAAACGTACGTGTTGCAGGTCGTGTTATGTCTAAAAGAAAAATGGGTAAAATTAGTTTTTTAGATTTACGCGATGTTGAGGGAAGAATTCAATTATGTATAAAAAAAGATGAAGTTGGAGAAGAATTATATAAACAAATTCATGAAACTTTAGATGTAGGTGACTTTATTGGAGTTTGTGGTGATACTTTTGTTACACAAACAGGAGAAAAAACAATAAGAGTTAAAGAATATACTTTTTTAGGTAAAGCCTTAAGACCACTTCCAGAGAAATTTCATGGGGTTACTAATCAAGAAACATTATATAGGGAAAGACATTTGGACCTTATAATGAATGATGAAACTAAAAAGAGATTTTTACTTCGTTCAAGATTTATAAAACTTATGAGAGATTTTCTAGATAGCAAAGGCTTTATCGAGGTTGAAACACCAGTTTTACAAAATACTGCATCAGGAGCTACTGCAAGACCATTTATTACACATCACAATACTTATGATACAGATGTGTATTTAAGAATATCTCCAGAACTTACTTTAAAGAAACTTATAATAGGAGGATTTACTAATATATTTGAAATTGCTAGAGATTTTAGAAATGAGGGTATAAGTGTAAATCATTTACAAGACTTTACTATGGTAGAGGGATATAGTGCATATTATAATTATAAAGATAATATGAAACTAATGGAAGAAATGGTTAAATATATTATCTCAAACTTATTTGATGGCAATTTAAAGGTAATGATTGGCGAAAAAGAAATTGACTTTGGTGGTAGTTGGAATGTAGTAAGTTTTAAAGAGCTTATTTTAAATGATTGTGGTATTGATATAGATAAATTTGATAGCGCAAGTAGTCTATTAGAAGAAATAAAAAGAAATAAGATTGAACTTGAAGCTGAGAATTTAGAAAATTTAGGAAGAGGAAATTTAATAGACCAGTTATATAAAAAGGTTAGTAGGCCAAAAATAATTAATCCTACATTTCTTGTAAATCATCCTATCGATTTATCTCCACTTGCAAGGGCAAATGATGAAAACCCAGCCCTTACTGATAGATTTCAATTAATAGTAAATGGACAAGAAATTATAAATGGTTATTCAGAACTTGTTGATTCTGTAGAACAAAGAAATAGATTTATTGAACAGAGCAAACTTAAAGAAAATGGTGATGAGGAAGCAATGAGCTTTGACCATGAATATATTAAGGCTATGGAATATGGAATGCCACCTATTTCTGGTTGGGGACTTGGTGTAGATAGATTTTTGCAATTTTTAACTAATAGTTATAACATTCGTGATGTTGTTCTTTATCCATTACTTAAACCAAGAGAAAATGTTGAGGAAGACGATGAGGAAGATGAGGAAGTAAAAGAATAATATAATAAAAAAGATAATAGCTTAAGTTTTTAAGTTATTATTTTTTTTGTTACTTTTTCAAACTACTTTAGTAAAATAAATTGACATAATGTAAAAAATAATGTATAATATTATTTAGCAAAAAAATAACAACATAAATAATTTTGTTTTGGAGGTAATTTATGCTAATTAGTGTATCTTCATGTTTAGGAATTGCAATAGGTCTTTTATTTAAAATAAATGAACCTTTCTTTTTACATGTTATTTCTATACTTAATCTTTTAATGATTATTTTAAGTTTCCTTGCACTTTTTAATAGTAAAAATAAAGTTTTTTATTTTATTTTAGTAATAATTGCATCATTGATTTTTGGAGTAGGTATTACTATATGCGATTTATGTATAATAGGGAGTATGCCAAAAGATGTATATATGTGTGATGGTATAATTTGGAGTTTTGTGGGCTTTCTAAATTCATCAATATATTATTCAATACTTAATAGGCTTGAAAGTGTAAAAGAATAATGGGGTAAAGGAGAGTAGAAAATAATGGGATTTTTTGCAAACTGGTTATGGGTAGTTATAATGGTACTTATTATAACTGTTATAGTTAACGTTATTTTTAAGATATTAAACCTTTTAAATGTAATTAGTTATAAACGGTATAAGAGGCTTCTTAAATTATCTACTAAACTACTTGTACTTGTTTTAATATTTTTTGCTTTTTACATATATATAGTATCATTAAAAAATATATAATTAAATTTTAGTATTTTAACTTTAAATAATGAGGTATTTTTTTATAAAAATTATCTCATTATTTTTTTATTTAAAAATATAATAACCTTTTTTGTTTTTAAACATAAAATATGTAATATATAACAAAAAAATAATTTAGGAGGAAAAGAAAATGATTAGAAAAAATAGAAGAAATAGAAATATGAAGTGGATGATGAATAATGGCGGATATAATTATAACATGCAAAATATGAAAAGCGATATGAAACTAAAACCTGGGGATAGTTCTGAAGACGTAAGATTATTACAAGAGATACTAGTAGATGTAACTGAGATTTATCCTACAATTCCTGAAATAACAGTTGACGGAATATATGGCGAAAAAACAAGAGCTGCGGTTAAAAGATTTCAAGAGCTAATGGGAATTTATGACACTGGAATAGTTGATAATATTACTTGGAATAAATTATTACTAATATATAGCAAGAAAAAAGCAATGAACGATAATATAAGAGAGGCAAAAGAGGAAGACGGCTTAGACCTTTCAAGTAATGTTATAAAGCTAGGAAGTAAAGGAAGATATGTAATAGAACTTCAAGAGTACATAAATAAAGTAGCAAATTTATATCCTGCAATTCCAAAACTTTCAATTGACGGCGTTTTTGGCGATAAGACACATGATGCAGTAGTTAAGTTTCAAACATTGTTTAATTTAGAGCCAGACGGAATTGTTGGAAATATAACTTGGAACACATTGTATAACGCCTCTTTAGGTAAACTAACACCAGGTAATTTTATTGATATGACAGATGATTTTAATTAAATCTTTAAGGCATACTTAAAAATAGTATGTCTTTTTATATTTGACATATAAAATATATAATGGTATAATTATATCGAATTTTAGGGGGTAATCTATTATGGATAGAAGGGATAAGATAAACTATTATTTAGACATGGCAGATACTGTATTAAAGCGTGGTACTTGCCTTAGAAGAAATTATGGAGCAGTTATTGTAAAAAATGATGAGATAATTTCAACAGGTTATACAGGTGCGCCAAGAGGAAGAATTAATTGCAGTGATTATGGCTCATGTGCAAGACAAGTTTTAGGTATAAAAAGTGGTGAAAAATATGAATTATGCCGTTCTGTACACGCAGAGCAAAATGCAATAATAAGTGCAGCTAGAAAAGATACAATTGGTGCAACATTATATCTTGTTGGTAGAGATGCAAATACAGGTGAGTATGTAACTAATACTGATAGTTGCAGTATGTGCAAACGTGTAATTATAAATGCGGGAATAGATAAAGTTATAGCAAGAATTGATGATACAAATTATAACGTAATAGATGTAAATAAATGGATAGATTATGATGAGGTTTTAGAAGAAAAAGTAAAACCTATAGTAGATAATAAAGGATAGGAGAAATAGATGTCAATTAATATAGTATTAGTAGAGCCAGAGATACCACAAAATACAGGAAATATTGCAAGAACTTGCGCTGCAATTGGTGCAACTTTGCATTTAGTAGAGCCTTTAGGGTTTGATATAACAGAAAAGGCAGTTAGAAGAGCTGGACTTGATTATTGGGATAAACTTAATATTATTACATATGAAAATTTAGATGAGTTTAAAGAGAAAATCAAAACTGATGATTTATATTTACTTTCTACTAAAGCTAAAAAAGTATATTCAGATGTAAAATATACAGATAACTCATATATAGTATTTGGACCTGAAACTAGAGGACTACCTGAAAGTTATATACTAGAGCATTTTGATAATGCGGTAAGAATTCCAATGAGAGAGGGCATTCGTTCGTTAAATTTATCAAATAGTGTTGCACTTGTTGCATATGAAATAGAAAGACAAATTAATTTTAAAAACTTACAAGAGTTAAGCACATATTTTGATGATAAATAAATTTAATGTGTAAATTTAATAAATATCACATATAATATTTTTGAGCATATTAGTAAAAAATTATTGACTTTATACAATTTCTATTGTATAATTAAGATGTTCATATGGCGGCATAGCTTAGTTGGCTAGAGCGTACGGTTCATACCCGTGAGGTCATTGGTTCAACTCCAATTGCCGCTACCAAAAAATACATAGGTAGATATCTCCTATGTTTTTTTTATTTTTCTTTTCTCCTTTATATTATGAATATTTAATATATCAGTGAATAAAATGAATAAAAAGGAGGAATTTGCTATGGAACAAAAGTATCCGTTTAAACTACCTAACTTACCATATCCATATGAGGCATTAGAACCATATATAGATAAAGAAACAATGATGTTACATCACGATAAGCATTTAAAGACATATATTGATAACCTAAATAATATTTTAAAAGATTATCCTATGTTTTGGGATTGGACATTAGAAGAATTAATAAAAAATATTGCCTCTTTACCTAATGAAATTCAAGAAGAAGTTAGGAATAATGCAGGTGGGGTATATAATCATTTCATGTATTTTGATGTTATTAGCCCTATAGAAAATAACAAAGAAACACCACTGTTAAAGCAAAAACTTATTGAAGATTTTGGAAGTTTAGAAAACTTTTTTAATTTATTTAAAGAGGCTGCAAAAAAACAATTTGGTTCAGGATACGCATTTTTAGTTATTGATAAAAATGGCAATTTAAAAATTGTAAATAAAGAAAATCAAGATAACCCACTAGAGGATAATTTATATCCAATACTTTTAATTGATGTATGGGAACACGCATATTATTTAAAATACAATAATAGAAGGGGAGAATATATAGATAGCTTTATGAAATTAATAAACTGGAGAAACGTAGAAGAAAACTATATGAACAACAAAAAAGGGCAATAAAAGCCCTTTTTAATTATGAATATTTTTAGATGTAAAATAACTATATTCATAGTTTCTTTAAATAAAATTTTTCTATCATATCTCCTGGATAATCATATAATGCTAAAGTGTCAAAAGATATATAAAAAGGGGTAAAGTTTTCCTTTAATTTATTTTGTAATTTCAATATCTTTTCATAGTTATTATCGATATGTAAGGTCATATGAAAAGTAAAATTATCTGGGTTATATTTTTCTTTTGGAAACACATTATAAAATATTCTTTGAAGATTTTTTAGTTTTTCAGAGTTCTCTACTTGTAAATATAAACAGTAACTATCATATTTTGCTTTCATTATTTTTATATCATCAATTTTAACTTCTATTTTATCAATATTTATTTTTTTTGCAATTTCAATTATTTGATTTTGGTTTTGCTTATCCGTTGCAAAAATAGTAAAATGATATGGTAGAGTATCTAATTCATATCTTTTCTTATCATTAATTCCAAAAGGCATTTTACAAGTTTTTTCTTTAGATTCGTTCATTAATTTGTTAATTTTATCTATTTCATATTGATTTATAAGACTAATTAGAGTTATTCTTTTGTTCATTGTACTTTTTTCCTCCTTAAATATATTAAATAGTAGCTAAGTCCAATTTGAAAAATCATAAAAAAAGCAGATAGTCCAAACATATATCTTAAACCAATTTCATACATTATACCACATAGAAATACACCAATAGCTTCACCTAGATATTTAATAGTATATTTAAAATTAGTAAATGATAATTGATATTTATTTTCAACATCATTTATATAGTATCCCTCAGAAACATTTTCATATGCAGTTGATATTAATATAGACCAAGTTATCGCAATTAAGGTAATAATTAAATTATTTGATAAGAAGGCAATTAGATAAGCTGTAAATCGTATACCAAATTTTATGGTTATAGTAATATAATCATTTTTTGGTGTAAAATATTTTAAAGCTAAAATACCAATTAAATCAGCAAATAATCCCACTACCAATAAATAGTTAGTTGCCTGATTATCTGTAAAATGAAAATAGTTTGTTAAGGTTAGCATTTTTAAGCCTAATGCTGTTTGCATAGCTATAGCACCTATAAAACTGTATAGTATATATATAATTTGCAATTTATTATGTAGTATATATTTAATTATAGGTTTTCTTTCATTTTCTTGGTTATCTATATTTTTACAAGCTGTCATATTTAGCATAATTATTATAGAGAATAGTAAAAATATTGAGGATATTAATAGACAAAAATTATAGTCTATTAAAATTCCTATATTTTTACCTATTAATAGCCCTCCAAATAAAATACCTATATCTTTAAAAAGATATTCTGTTAATTTTCTTTTACTATATATTGTATTATTTTTAATAATTGTAGTTATTAGAGGGTATATGCTAGTTGTAATTAAATAACTTGTTAATACATCTATTATTATAGAAAATTTTATAAAATTATAACTATTAGAATGATTTAGAGTTAATAAAAACATTAAATTTACAAATTTAATAATTAGAGAAAAACTTATAAAGTTTTTTAATTTATTTAACTTAATATACTTACCAACAAAAAATATTCCAAATACACTTATTAAAGTTCCTAAACTGATTATATTACCTATATTAATTGGAGAAAAATTATTGTCTTGTAGCCATAGTTGCCTAAAGTTTTCCCACAATCCTATAGAAATGCTAAAAAAAGCTAACATTACTAAAATTTGATTTTCACTTTTTATATTTTTCATTTATTGCTCCATTTCACTATAAAATTATATTTTCTTATTAATATATCGTATATTACAATTATAAATTATAAATTTTAAAAAATAAATCCAATTAATAGTCCTGCAATACTTCCAATTAAATATACACTTGCAAGAATTTTTAAATTCTCTTTAAAATTTTTATTTACTTTAAAAAGCACTGCAAGTCCAACTCCAGCACCTGTTGAAAGTCCTGCTATTATTGAGGCAAATGAAAGATTTCCTGCTATATATAACTCTGTTAAAATAACAGAAGATGCACAGTTTGGTATAAGCCCTATAATTCCTGCAATAAATGGTTGAAAAATATTACCATTCATTAAAACTTTAGATAAATTTTCTTCACCAATAAAATAAATTGAAGTATTTAAAACAAATGCAACAATTAAAATAAATATCAAAGTATTTAAAGTATGTCTTAGAGCAGCTTTAATAATTCCATGTTCATGTTCACAGTCACAATTTGAACACATCTCATGCATATGTTCATGCGCAATATCAATATCACTATTTAGATTATGTTTTTTCCTAAAAATTAAATCAATAATTGTACCAGCAACTATTGCAATTATTAGTTTAACAATTAAAATCTTTACTATATCAAAATAATTTTCGGGATGAGAAAGTAACACAGGAATTGCTTCATCAGAAGTAGCTATAAAAACAGAAATAAGTGTTCCTATAGTTATAACACGACTAGCATATAAATTAGAAGCAGTAACTGAAAAACCACATTGGGGTACAAGCCCTAAAGCGCCTCCTATTGTTGGTCCAAATTTACCAGACTTTTTCAAAATTTTCCCTAAATCTTTTGAAGATTTATGTTCAATATATTCAATTAATAGATATGAAAGAAAAAGAAATGGGATAAGTTTAATTGAATCTATTAATGTATCAATTATAACATCTAGCATATATCCTCCTATAAATAATTAAAGAAAAATACTGAAAACACAGAATTTTCAGTATTATTGTGTGGTTGCGGGGGTAAGACTTGAACTTACGACCTTCGGGTTATGAGCCCGACGAGCTGCCAACTGCTCTACCCCGCGATATGCTTATGTTATAAGTATAATATATTAAAAATAAAAAGTCAAGTAGTTATGCAAAAAATGTTTACTTTTTAGTAAAAATAATTATCATATAGAAATATTTTATGCAAAAAAATTTGAAAAATGCAAAAATATGTATATAAATATTAATATTCATACTATATTTTTTTAGTTATATGTTATATAATATTTAATAGGTAATTTATATGAATAAAAGTTTAGTATTAAAAATAATAAAAGTTATATTAATGATGATTACAATAGGGATTTTAATATATTTAACAATAAAATTTATACCATTATTTAAAAAACTTGCAACTGTGGAAGGGCAAGAGGCATTCAAATCAAAAGTAGAAGAACTTGGAATATTTGGCCCTTTACTTGTAGTAGGTCTTGTTATTTTACAAGTGCTTGTTGCTTTTTTACCGGGTGAGCCAGTTGAGATACTTGCGGGAATGTGCCTTGGAACATTTGGTGGTCTTATTGCAACATTAATTGGTGCATCTATAAGTTCAAGTATAGTATTTTTCTTTGTTAGAAAATTTGGTATTGATTTTATATCAATATTTTTTGGAAAAGAAAATATAGTAAAATTTCAAAACAGTAAACTACTTAAAGATAAGAAAAAAATAGAAGTTTTTATGGCGATTATGTTTTTTATACCGGGAACTCCAAAGGATTTATTTACATATCTTGCAGGACTACTTGATATAAAAATGATTAGATTTGTATTAATATCAACAATTGCAAGAATTCCATCTGTTATTACTTCTACAATTGTTGGGGCAAATCTAGTAAATGGAAATATAGCAATAAGTATAATAACTTTTGTAATTACTTTATTTATTTCAATTATAGGTGTATTAATTGGAAGAAAAATTCACAAAAAAATATAGATATTTTAACAGAATTATGTTATACTATATATGAAAAATTATAATATATATGGGGTAAGCTGAATATAATGTATAAGGTGATTGTATGAGTAAACCCTCATTGTTATTTGTTATAGTTTCTTTAGTTGTATTAATGTTTTATGTTGCATTTGAAATATATTTGCTTATGGTAAATGATGTAAAAGAAAATACTGATATAAACGCAGTAAATAATACTCAAGAAGAAAGTATTAATAGTGAAATTAATTCATATATAGATAAAATAGATAATGTAATACTATGTATATATGAAAAAGATATTACAGGAAGATATTTAACACTTGAACAAAAAGAATATATAACTAAAATGTATATAAACTATTACAAAGGAACATATATAGGTGATATAGTTTCAAATAATTTAGGTGAAGAATATATTAGTTTAGATGCGTATAAAAAAGCATATGAAGTAGTTTTTAATCCTGTTGATATAGAAAAAGAAATATATAGTGATAATGTGTTACTACCTACATTTAATATTGGAAAAGTATATTTAGATAATTATAAAATTTTATCTTATAATCTAACAGATAATCTTCATACTGTAGAAGTTGAATATACAAGTAATTTAGGTAATTATAACTTTAATTTTAAAGTTAGTTATTATATAGTAGAATATGATAAAAATAAATTTAATTTAGAGGGATTTATTATAGAAGGTGAAAATTAATAATGGATAAACAAGAAAGGAAAAATGGTAAAAGGAAAAGGACAAGCTCTAATGAAGCACAAGTTAGAAAAAATTTGCCAGTAAAAACTAAAAATAAAACAAGAAAAATAGGTAAAATAGAAACTCTTGCTATTATTTTTTCATTTATTATTCTTTTACTAATAGTAATGTTTGCTACACTTTATCTTACACTTAATATTTATCTATATGTAAATGCTAAAGCTAATAATAATGAAATAACATTTACAAGTTATTTTAGGTATTTATTAATTGATAAAATAGTAGTAGATGAACTAAAAGAAAAAGAAAAAAGCGTAAATATAATATATAACAATTCAACATATACTATTCCAGTATTACAAAAAGTATTAGATATTGAATTAAATATTAATGAACACGCTAAATTTGAAAATGAAATAATAAAAGATATTGAATGCTTGTATATTAGAAATGGTCATTATAACTTAGTTAAATTAAAACTTCCAGATTATCTTGCGTGTAAAAATAAACTGGATATATATACTTTAAATAATGATGATACTATAACAGAATATAAAAAAGGGGCAATTGTAAATCAAGATGGAACAATTAATATAGAGAAAAAAGAGGAGTCAAAAGGTTATATAGTTATATATGTTCCATTACTTGATGTTATAGTAAATGACTCAGTTGATGTTATTGGACTTAGTAAAGGCGAAGAAACTAAATTAAATTTAAAATTTGTACCAAGTAATGCAACAAACACAGAAATAAGATATATAGCTTATGAGAATTCAAAAATAAATGTTAATGATTTAGTTTTAACAGGTAACGAAATAGGAGATGAGAAACTAACACTTGAAAGTATCTATGATAATGTAAAGTTTGATATAAATTTTCATATTGCAAATTATGTAAAAGATATTCAGTTTAATGTGGAAACTTTAAATCTAATAGTTGGAAATAGCTATACTTTAAAATATACTATAATTCCAGAGGATGCTGAAAATCCTAATTTAAGTTTTTCTACAAATGATGAAAACATTGCAACAATTAATGATTTAGTAATTAGGGGAATAAATCCGGGTAGTTGTACAGTAACGGCATCTACTACTGAGGGAGCTTTATTTTCAAAAAGTATTACTGTAAATGTAAAAGAAAAACCAACAGTAACAACTGAAAATGGTGGAGGAGCAAGTGGGCTTACATATATACAGGGAATTTTAATAGCAAATAAAACTTACGCACTTCCTGCAGATTATAACCCGGGAGTAAATGCAGAGGCTATGGCAGCATTTAACAAGATGAAAGCTGCAGCACAAAACGAGGGAATAGCTTTGTGGATTGCGTCTGGTTTTAGGTCTTATGCTACTCAACAAGGACTATATGCAAGATATGTAAGCACTTACGGTAAAGAGGCAGCAGATACTTTTTCTGCTAGGGCTGGACATTCTGAACATCAAACAGGTTTAGCATTTGATTTAAACTACATTGAAGATTGGTTTGGAGATACAAAAGAGGGAAAATGGCTTGCTGCTAATTCATATAAATATGGGTTTATAATACGTTATCCAAAAAGCAAAGAACAAATAACTGGTTATAAATATGAGCCTTGGCATGTAAGATATTTAGGTGAGTCGGTAGCAACTGCTGTATATAATAGTGGTTTATGTTTAGAGGAATATTTAGGGATAAATTCTGTTTATTCATATTAGTATATAAAATTTGAAAGGAGAGATTAACTTATGAATAGATTTTCAAATATATTATGGGGTGTCCTTTTTATAGCACTTGCAGTTATATTAGGACTTAATGGTTTAGGATATTTTAAAATAAATATATTTTTTAAAGGTTGGTGGACTTTATTAATTATTATTCCTTGTTTTATAGATTTATTTGGGGATCATGATAAACTTGGGGATTTAATAGGCATACTTGTAGGAATAATATTGCTATTAATAGTAAGAGATATATTAGACTTTGATATGATCAAGAAACTAATAATACCAGTAATATTATTTATCATTGGTGTTTACCTTATATTTAAAGACGCTATAAATAAAGAAGTAAGTGGAAAGATACGAACTTTAAATAAAGATGATTTAGATAACTATTCTGCAACTTTTACAGAAAAGAAAGTTAATATAAATAACGGAGAGTTTAAAGGTGCAAATCTAAATACTATATTTGGCTCTATCAACTTTGATTTTGTAAATACTAAACTTGCTCAAGATAAAGTTATAAACGCAAGTAGTGTATTTGGTGGTATTGTTATAAACCCACCTAAAAATATAAATATTCGTGTAAAATCAACTGCTTTATTTGGTGGAGTTACAAATAAACTTGGTGAGGGGTTTGATGAAAACTTAAAGACAGTATATATAAATGCTTTTTCTTTGTTTGGCGGAATTGAAATAAAATAATTTTAATATAAAAATAAATTGAAGGAGTGATTTAAGTTGGAATATGATGTATTTATAAGTTATCATACAAAGTCATCATTAAATGTAACTAAATCAATTTGTAATGAATTAGAAAATAGAAAAATAAAATGTTGGTATGCACCACGTGACACTCTTGATGAGTATGCAAATAATATAATAAATGTAATAGAAAGATGTAAAGTTTTTTTACTTATTTTAAACGAGGAATCATCAAATTCATTTGATGTATTAAATGAAATAAATATTGTATGTGAAAGACTTAGAAAAAAGGAAGCAGTACATGTAATTCCATTTCAAATCTCAGAGGGTGAAATAAGTAAAGATGCAAAATACTATTTAGGAAGGTTTCACTGGATAGATGCAATAACACCTCCACTTGAAAAAAGGATAAAAGAACTTGCTGACCGTATAGAATATGTATTAAATAATAATGTAAGCGCCTCACAAAGTGAGTATAAATATGATAATTATTTAACAGCATTAAAAAGTACAGCAATTTGCAATTTTACAGGCTTTATCGGTAGAAAAAGAGAATTAAAAGAAATTGAGGAAAATATTAAAAATTATGGTAAAGTATTTTTGTATGGAATGGGTGGAATTGGAAAAAGTGAACTTGCTAAAAAATACGCAAAATTAAATGAAACAAAATATGATACGATTATTTTTTCAGTATATGAGAATAGTCTAAAAGATATGATTTTAAATGATAAGTTTTTCTATATTGAAAATTTCAAGAAAAAAGTATGTGAAGATGGCTCTTTAGAAAGTAATGATGAATTTTTTATAAGAAAGTTAAATGAAATAAAACGCCTTTCAAATGAAAAAACTTTAATTATTATAGATAATTTTAATACAGATAATAAAGAGGAATTAAAGTTATTAATTGACGGAAATTATCATTTAATATTTACAACACGAAATGATTTTTCATATTCAAGACTTCCTGTTATAACTATAAATCAAATGGAAGATAAAGCTGATCTTATTTCATTATTTGAAGAAAATTATATTATAAAATTAAAAGAAGAGGATAAAGAAATAGTATATGAGATTATAAATGAAATAAAAGGGCATACATTAGTAATAACTCTTATTGCAAGTTTAATGAGGTTAACACGTATATCACCTAAAAAAATGTTAGAAAAATTAAAAGAGGGAATTACACCTGATATAAAAGGGGAAGTAGAATATAATTTTAAAGATTATGACTGTATATATAATTGTATTAAAACAGTATTTGATACTTCTAATTTAACAGAAAATGAAAAAGATATATTAATGAAAATGTATTTTACTCAAACTTCAGGTATAGCTTTTGAAGAGTTTATGGAACTTGCTGATATAGAAGACGGTGAAGATATAAATAAATTAATAAATAAATCAATGATTTTGTATAATTATGTATCTGACATTATATCTCTACATCCATTAATTTCAAGTGTTATAAAAAATGAGCTAAATCCTAACTTTGAAACTGCAAAGACTATAATTTCAAATATAGCGAGTAGATACTCTTGGGACCTTGAACTTAAAGAAAAAGAAAAATATATACCATTAATTTTATCTATATATAGTAAGTTACCTGATTTTACAATAAATGAGGCAACTGATTATGCAAAATTAAGTTTTTATTTACGTGATGTAAATGAATTTAAATTGTCAGAAGAAATAATTTTTAAAGTATTAGCTATATCAAAAACAACAAATGTTACAGAAAAGGAAATGGGTAATTTATATAAAGAAATTGAATATTTATATTATGTTCAAAATGACTTAGAAAAAGCAAAAGAGTACACTTTTAAAATGATGGAATGTGGTAAAGCGATAGGAACTCCAAGTTATTTACTTGTAGAAGCACTTAATAAACTTGCTTCAATTTATGTTGATGAAGAAAATGCGGATATGGCAAAAAAATATAATGATGAATGTTGTGAAATAATGAAAGATGTACCTGATTTGCCAGCTACTCAATATGCTTTTTGCGATTTATGTTATTGTAAAATTTACTATTTATTAGAAGATTATGATAAAGCTTTAGAATATGCAATCTCTTGTCATAAGAAATTTTCTGATATAAATAAATATCATAACGTAAGCAGTGCTTTAAAAATGATTGGTGAAATATATTTAAAAAAACATGATATTCCTAATGCAATTAAAAATTTAGAAGAGTGTGTCCTTATACGAGAAAAATATTGTAAATTTGATAATATCGCATTATTAAAATGCAAAGTGATACTTGCTAGTGTATATATAGAAGCTAAAGAATTTAAAAAAGCATATGAAATACTTGATAGTGTAAATAATATTCTAACTAATGGATCTTTTAATTGTAGTAATTTGCAAAATCAGGTTAGTGAAAAACTTAAATTATGTAATATTTGATTTGTTATAATTTGTTATAATTTGATGATATTTGACATAAAACTTGACATCCTTTTAAAAATTTGTTACAATATATTTATAACTAATTTTAATGTAAAATAACTATTTTAGAGGGGGAAAGTTTAATGAATATTATTCTTATAATTGCAGTAGTATTGTTGTTTTTAATTTATAGATTTATAGATATGTGTTTTCGGAGATCATATTGCTATTATATTCAGCGCGGGCTTTATATTGATGTAAGAAATTTTGTAATTTCTATAAAGAAAATTATAATATTA
Source organism: uncultured Clostridia bacterium (assembly GCA_947632635.1). Lineage (GTDB taxonomy): Bacteria > Bacillota > Clostridia > TANB77 > CAG-465 > CAG-465. Next base: position 89,090 of record CANRQA010000001.1, read on the forward strand.
TTAATTTTTACATTACTTGTAATATTGCTCTTTAGATTACTTGTATAGTTTAAAAAATCGTTGATTTTACGAATGTAATTTCAACGATTTTTTTATTTAACAGCAATTATCTCCACATAATGGTTCACGACCAACACATACATTATCTACTTTTCTATCTCTTAGGCATTCAACAGGATTTGGAGCAACCTCAAATCTATAATCACAGCCATTACATTTAATGTATTTATCTATAACAATATGACTAGGTACTTCGCATACATCAGAATTTACTATATTTTGATATTTAAAGAAATCAAAATCTTTAGGTGCGTCACATACAGGTATATAATCTTCACGCATTTGAGTATAACTTGCTGTATTTTTTAAAATGTTACGAACATACTCAATATTTGGACCTAAGCACAATAATTTTGGAAAAGTACCATTAGGTATAACTTGCTGCCATTCCTTGCCCTCATATTTTTGCAAAAGTGAAGCAGCAAAGTGAAGTTGGGCAACTTCTTGCTCAAAGAACTGTTCCCATATACATTTTACATATTTATCGGTTTCATCATTTAAGCAGGAATAATATAGGTAACACTCAGTATATTCATGCATTAATAGATTTTCAAGCCAAGTTTGATTTGGATCAATTAAACTTCCATATTGTGTAACGTGTTCTTCTTCTACAAGTCCTATTTCTTGATATAATTTTCTACCTATATCAGAGGTATAAAATCCAGTTACATTCATGTAATAGTTCATAGTCTGTTGTTCTGCAGCAGTTATAATATTTACGTGTAATTTTGTTAAAGGATCAGCAGTTTTGTTATTTATATAGTAATTAATAGTATCAGCTGGAGCTCTATGATGTGAAATTGTTGGTCTTCCTGGCATTATTTCAGTATATCTACCAACTAGATTTTCTGCTTGTATTCCATATTCCATATCAAGTAAATCAGAATATCTGTATAAATGGTCAAAATCTTCAAGTAAAGCAAAATCTAAAGCGTTTTTTACATTTTGGTCTGGCTCATCTTGTGCCATTCTTGCAGTTAAATCAACTGCTAATTGTTCATATGATATAGTAGTTTCTAAGATATTTTCGTTAATAGGTTTTAAATTTGCGAGTTTCATTTGTTGTTGCTTTTCAACACGTCTACTTAATGCAATACATCTTCTTAAATCGTTATTATTGCAATTCCTAGAAAATTGATGTGAAAACCAATTAGCTTCAAATTCAGTACCATTCATAAGTATAATACGTGTTTTTGTATATGGATTTACTTCATACTTATTATATGGCTTTGGATAAATTTCTTTCCAGTTCATAAGAGTTTTTTCAACGCTTACCGGCTTTAGTTCAAATGGATTCATTTACTTATCACACTCCTTACCAAATTATATTCTTTTATATGTTATTTATGACAGATTATATTTTAAAATCATTTTTAGAAATAATGGAGGCAAAAGCTAAATATGAAAGATATACAAAAATAAATATTGATATATTTATAACAAGTGAAAACATAGCATTTTCTAAATTAATTCCTATAAATTTAATTACATATCTTGAAAGGAAAATTCCAGATAGTGGAATAATTCCCCAAAGTAAATAATTAATTTTTATTTTTGATACTTTAATAAGCTGAATTACGCTAATTGTGGTATTTAATATCTCACTTACATATAGCACAACTATATAACCATTTATACCCATTATTGGAAGTAATATATATAACAGAAAAGTGCTTAAAAACAAATCTAAAATATTACATTTCATAACTGCCACTTGCTCATTTAGTCCTTTTAAAATGCCGTCTACAATTGTATCTATATACATTAGAATTATTAAAGGTGCAAGTAATTTAATAAAATGAACTACATTTGTATCGTTATAAATGATATTTGAAAGTGCGTCTGGAAAAGTAAAGAAAACACCAAATACTAGTATTGCAAATATAAATGTAATCTTAAGAATTCTATTACTTATTCTTTTTATTTGTTTATTATCGCCTTTTGCATAAAAGGTAGAAAATTCCGGTATTAAAAGCCCACTAATTGTTGTAATAATTACACTTGGAAAAAGTAGAAGGGGTAGAGCCATACCGACTTACTATTCCATAATCTGCAAGTGCTTTTTCACAAGACATACCAGATTTTTCAAGACGTAAAGGGATAATTAATTGTTTTAAAGTTGAAAGCCCTGAACGTATATATGAGGTAAGAGCTATTGGTGCTGCTATTTTTATTATTTCTTTTTTGTAGTTTGTGGTATCAGTAAAGTTATTATTACTTTCTTTTAAATATTTATTCTTATCATGTTTATATAATATGTAAATATAACTAAAAGAGGCAAGCTCAGAAATAACATCCCCTATAACTAGGCTAAGACAAGCATATTCAAGGCCTTTTGGTAAGAATATAGAAAGTATATATGAGGTTGCTATTATTTTTACAAATTGTTCTAATATTTGTGAAGATGCCGTTTTTATAACTCTCCTTACAGCACTAAAATACCCATTAATTGCAGCAGACATTGCAATAAATGGTAGACCAATTGCAATAGCATAAAGTGGCTTTTTTGAAATTTTTCCATGCAAACATATATTAGTTATAAAATTAGAAAAGAGAAGAATAACAAGCCCTGATATAATTCCAAGTATAAGACTATATAAAATACATTTCTTCATAACGCTTTTTGCTGATGCTTCTTCATTTTTTGCTAAAGTTTCAGTTACAAGCCTTGTTGCAGCAATACTAATTCCAGATGTTGCAAGAGTTATTGCAAAAAGATATACAGACATAATAAGCTGAAAAAGTCCAATTCCTTCTGCACCTACTTTATTTGAAACATATACATTAAAAGACATACCTACACTTCGTATTATAAAAGAGGTAATAGTAAGTATTACACTATTAATTACAAATAATTTTGCCTTTCGCATGTTATCACCTTTGAAGATAAATAATATTATTAAAATATATGTTAAAATATCGATATTCATTCTATTAAGATTTTAAAAATACAAAACATAAAAATGAAATATAAATGAAAAAAAAGTGAAATATTTGTGTAAAAATATGTCTAAATTTGTTGACATGTAAATATAAAAGTAGTATAATAAGATGTAGACATAAGGAGTGAAAAGATGTCAAAAAAAAATAAGGAAAATAAAAAAGAAATTGAAAATAATGAAAGTAAAATTAAAAGATTATTTACAAAGAAAAAAATAATATTATATATAGCTATACTTTTAATTATTTGTTTAATAGTTTTAGCAACATTACTCTTAATTAATAGAATATCAGGAAAAAGTGAAGTCATATCAGTAAATGGTATCTCTTATACCAAGGATGACTATATGATGTATTTAAGACTTTCAAAAACTTCACTATTTGATGAAAATACAACGAGGTTACCAAGAGCAACTTTAAATACTATAGTCGACGTTGAAAATAATATAAACGCTGAAACTTATTTAAGAAATAAAACAGAAGAAAACTTAAAAATTGCTGGAGCAATAGAAAAAATTGCTGCAGATAATGGCATTGCATTAGATGATAAGGCATATGCAGAGCTTGAGGCAGATAAACTTGCATATATCGAAAAACTAGGTGGCAAATTTGAGTTTTACAAATTTTTATATGATAATAGAACAAGTGAAGAAGCATATGATAAGATAGCTAGAGTAGATAAATTATATAAATTAGTTTATGATACGTTGTATGCTGAGGGTAAATCTAAGGATATTACACAAAAGGATAAAGAAAGAGTAAAAAGCACTTACCAAAACCAATATAAAAAGGCAAGACAAATCTTCCTTATAACTGTAGATACTGAAACAAAAAAGGAAATTTCACCGACAATAACAGAGCAAAAGAAACGTCTTGCAGAGGCTCTGCGTGCAGAACTTAATGAAGAATCTGATTTTAACGAATATATAAAAAAATATAGTGATGATGCTGCAGGAAAGGAACCACCTTATGATATGTATTTTAAGAGTGGTCAATTACTTAAAATTTTAGAGGAAACTATTGATGATTTAAAAGAAAATGAAATTAGTCAAGTTGTAAAATCTGAATATGGATATCACATTATAAGAAGAGATCCATTAGACGATGAGTATCTTGAAGAAATGTATGAAAGTGAGAGAGAAAATAACTTTTTAACTGCCATATCTAATGAAATCAAGGACTCAAAAATAATAATTCAAGATAGTTTTACTACTCTTAGAGTAGATTAACTATAAATAAATATAATAAAGGGGGAGCTTTAAATGACAACAAATACGTCATCAAACAAAACAAAGATTATCTTTGGTGTTGTTCTTGCATGTATTACAGTATTACTTATCGTTTTACTTATATTACATTCAATTAACACAAATAGACTTGATAATCTTGTTGGAAATGTAGCAAAAGATGAAGAAGTACAAAGCTTAAAAGAAATTACTGATGAAACTAGTGAGAAAGTTAATGAACTTACTGAATTAGATACAAAAGTATCTGATTTAAGAGCAGATATTTTAGATGCTCAAACAAGTATCACTGCAACACAAAAAGCAACATCTGATACAATTCAAGAAAAAATCGTTGATCTTGTAGATAATTACAACGATTTGAATAAAAAAGTAGATGGAGTTGTTGCAAAAGAAGAAACACTAAAGACAAAAGCAGAAGAAGAAACAGTTGTAGAACTTGCTAATTCTTTATATGCTAAAATAGAAGAAACTAGACAATCTTTAGAAGATATGATTGTAGAGGCTCAAATTGATATTAAACTTTATACTTCTCAAGTAGTTGAAAATGCAACAAATGAAGTAAACACAAACACAAACCAAACAGTAAACGCAGCTAAAAATGAAATAAATACTAATACAAACCAAACAGTAAACGCAGCTAAAGAAGAAGTAAATACAAATACAAACCAAACAGTAAACGCTGCTAAAGAAGAAGTAAATACAAATACAAACCAAACAGTGAACGCTGCTAAAAATGAAATTAATACAAATACAAACAAAGAAGTAAACGCTGCTAAAGAAGAAGTAAACACAAATACAAACCAAACAGTAAACGCTGCTAAAAATGAAATAAATACTAATACAGACCAAACAGTAAACGCTGCTAAAAATGAAATAAATACTAATACAAACAAAGAAGTAAATGCAGCTAAAAATGAGATAAATACAAACACAGACCAAACAGTAAATGCAGCTAAAAATGAAATTAATACAAACACAAACCAAACAGTAAATGCTGCTAAAGAAGAAATTAATACAAATATTCTAAATGCACAAACATTTTTATCAACTAGAATTATTGAAGCAAGAGATATTATAGATAAAAACATAATATCAGCAAGAGATAATATTAATAAAAATACAATATCAGCAAGAGATAATATTAACAAAAATATAATATCAGCAAGAGATATTATAGGCAAAAATATAGTATCAGCAAGAGATATTGTAGATAAAAACATAGTATCAGCAAGAGATAATATTAACAAAAACATAATATCTGCAAGGGATATTATAGGCAAAAATATAGTATCAGCAAGAGATATTGTAGATAAAAATATAATATCAGCAAGAGATATTATAGATAAAAACATAGTATCAGCAAGAGATAACATTAATAAAAATCTTGCAGCTGGATTTAATGATTTAAAAGAAGAGCATTCAAAAATTACTGAAAGTATTACTAATTTAACAACTACTATTACTGGCTTGAGTACTAGAGTTGATGAATATAATACAGGTTTAAAGGCTAATACTGAAACTATAGATAAATTAATTGGTACTGGTAAAGAAGTTAATTTAACTAATATTAATACTAAAGTTGAAAATATAACTTCATTAATAGGTGTTAAAGAAGATACAGCTGGTAATGATACAGTATTTGGTAGATTTGCAAAAATATCTAGTGAAATATCTGGTCTTGATAATAAGATTGATATTATAGACGGAAATGTTGATGCAATTCTTGATAGAGTTAATGGTGCATATAAATTAGATGCTGCACAAAGAAATTCTTTGATTTTATTAATTAAACAAGGACTTGACGCTAAATGGAATGAGTATACATTCAATTGGTACATAGTTGAATGGTTAAAATCATCTTTAAATGTTGCAGTAGTAGAGTAAATACAAAAAGGTACTAACTAAACTTAGTGCCTTTTTCCTTACATAAAACACAAACATAATTTTGTAAAGAAAATTTAATCATAAATTGTCGAAATTTTATTGCATATTTAGGATATGTATAATATAATTTGAACGTAGAAATTATGTAAGGAGTGTTTTGTATGTCAACTAAATATATTTTTGTAACAGGTGGAGTTGTTTCAGGTTTAGGTAAGGGGATAACTGCCGCTTCAATAGGAAGATTGTTAAAATCTAGAGGGATAAATGTCACTATCCAAAAATTTGACCCATATTTAAACATAGATCCAGGTACTATGAACCCATGTCAACACGGCGAAGTTTTCGTTACTGATGATGGGTTAGAATGTGACCTGGATCTTGGACATTATGAGAGGTTTATTGATGAAAATCTAAATAGATATAGCAATATAACAACTGGAAGAATATATATGCAAGTATTAAACAAAGAAAGAAAAGGAGAATATTTAGGAAAAACTATTCAAGTAATACCACATATTACTAATGAAATAAAAGATACTGTATATAAAGCAGGTGAAATATCTCAAAGCGATGTAGTAATAACTGAAATAGGTGGAACTGTAGGAGATATAGAGTCACTTCCATTTTTAGAGGCTATAAGGCAAGTACGAGCTGAAAAAGGTGCAGATAATGTAATGTTTGTTCATGTTACATTAATACCATATTTACCTAAATCAGAAGAATTAAAAACAAAACCAACACAACATAGTTGCAAAGAATTAATGAGTATTGGTATAATTCCAGATATAATTGTTGCAAGGACAAGTTATCATTTAACAGATGACATAAAATCAAAAATAGGGCTTTTTTGCAATATTAGTGCAGATAATGTAATTGAAAATATGGACGCAGACTCTATATATGATGTGCCTTTAATGTTTGAAGAACAAAATGTTGCAAATATTATATTAAAAAAATTTAGACTAAAAGAAACAAAAAATGATTTGTTAGATTGGAATAAATTATGCAAGAAAAAACCGGGAATAACTAAACAAGTTGAAATAGCAATTGTAGGTAAATATGTAGTTTTAAAAGATGCGTATATATCAATATATGAAGCATTAAATCATGCAGGTGTTGCAAACAATGTAAATGTAAAAATACGTTGGGTAGATTCAGAAGAATTAGAAAACAAAAATGTTTCAAAAGAACTTAATGGCGTACATGGTATAATAGTACCGGGAGGCTTTGGAAGTAGAGGGATAGAGGGAAAAATAAAAGCAATCGAATATGCAAGAGTAAATAATATACCTCTTCTTGGAATATGTCTTGGTATGCAACTTATGGTCGTAGAATTTATGAGAAATGTTGTAGGACTAAAAGATGCACATAGTTTAGAATTTGATAAAAATACACAAAACCCAGTAATTAATCTTATGGAAAGTCAAGTTGGCGTCGAAGATAAAGGTGGAACAATGAGGCTTGGAAAATATCCATGTACTTTAGATGTAAATACCAACTCATATAACGCATATAAAGAAAATTTAATTTATGAAAGACATAGACACAGATTTGAATTTAATAATGATTATAGAGAAATTGCAAGTAAAAACGGCTTAAAAATAGCTGGTGTTTCTCCTGATAGCAAATTAGTTGAAATTGTAGAATTAGAAAAACATATGTGGGGGGTAGGTGTTCAGTTTCACCCAGAATTAAAATCTAGACCAAATAGACCACATCCGCTATTTAAGGCTTTAGTAGAAAAAGCAATTGAAAAATCAAATGCAAAATAACATGAAAAGAGCCAGACTTTGAATTGTCTGACTCTTTTAAAATTAATTGTTAATCACCAATTTTTCCGATAAGCTTTGCCTTTTCTTCATCCGAAAGAGAGTTCCATACATTTTCACTTTCTTCAGGGTTAACTGCAGTTACATTATTGTTTTCCTCATTAATGATGTTATATTTTTCCATTTCTTCGTTTATTTTTTCTTGTGCCGCGCTTATTTCTTGAGAAAAAGCAATATTATCGAAAGAAACTATATTTATAACACCATTTGATTCATCAATATATGAAACTTCAACAGTATCACCCGCACGTGTAATTGGAAGCTCATTAGATACCGTGTAAGGTGCAAGGTAGAGTTTACTTGGGTCATCATTTAGTATGATATAATAATATGTGTTACCGTCCTCAACGTTTTGAGTAATTCTTGTTACAGTGCCTCTTTCAGTATATGCATAAGCCTCTTGCCCTAAATCTATGGAAATATTTTTAGTATTCATCGCATTAAGATATGCTCTTTTCGTTGCTTGAATAGTTTTACCATTACCAACAACATCGTAGTTTTCAATATTTACCATAGCATATGATTTTATAAGGCCCTCTTGATCCTTAAGAGGCATAAAGTAGGTAGGAATACCAGAAACGTTAAGAGGAATAGGAACACTTGGAGTATATTTCATATCTTGAACTCCACCAGTCGAACTTCCCATTGCGGCTTGTTCTGTTGCACCTATCATACGATAGAATATAGCCTCTTTTGTACGTGTATCAATCATGAAAAATCCAACAGTACCCTCGTCTTTACCAACAGAGCTCATACCAGTAAAATAATAACACTTACCTTCATTATATACTGTGGTAATATGTTCTGTTACAGACAGCATATTTTTCTTAGAGAAGTTTATAAACCCTTCTACATACCTACCATAGTTTTCAAGCTGTTTTTTTACAAAACTTTCAGGTTGAACAATGTCTATCCAGCTAGGAGCTTCATCAACTGAATACCAGTTACACTTGCCATTTATAGCATTACAGGTAATGACACCAGTAGTTTCAGGACTTCCCCAAAGAGTAACATTTTTAAATGTAGGAACTATCCAATACGGTGTGCCTTCATCGTCGATCTCAAATACATAGTCAGTATCAGCAAGTCCTATAGTTCTGTAACCTGAGGCTCGAATATGACGCTTTAAATCACTACCAAAATATGCAGAGGGCAAATACTTAAGATACAACTTTTCACCATTTAGTTCTTTTACGAAAGTAACATCATTAGTGTTAGTTGCACTAACCATTAAGTATCCTGCTGTACCTGCTTTGTTTGAAAACCATTTAGTAAGTCCACGATGCTCAAGCGGTGCAACATAAAGAAGTTTTCCATTTACACTTTGCTTGTTTGTAAAATTACCAACTTCCTGTTGTGAGCCAAGAGCAACTTCTTCACCCATTTTTTTATCTGCAAGTTTATTTGCAAGCTCTGTATCAACGATAGGTATTTGAGAGTTATCAATTTGAAGCATATCTTCTACAAAAGACTTTTCTTCAACTTCTCCAATTTGGTTATATCTAGTATTTGCATTAAATATTGGAGAGCCGATAAAGCTAATTATTACATAAAGTATGAATAAAATTGCAGATGCGACTCCTGAAATAATGGAAAGCAACCCAAGTAACTCTTCATCATCAGAAGTAATGGGATTTGGAATCCACATAAATAGGATAATTGCAAGTATAGCAGCTCCTATTCCAAAAAATAGTGCTCCAGTTACATATGCAATTGAAAGAGGTGGAAGCCATAATTCATAAATTACCCAATATTCAAAGATGAGTAAAAGTGTAAGAATTCCTTTGGTGAGTTTTGATACATACATAAAAAAGTCCTCCTTAAATTTAATTTTTTTGAGTGTGAGAAAGAACTATCCTCCTTATAAAAAATTTTTTATGGATTAAATATCAAATACAAATACATTATATCATATTTACATAAAAAAGTAAAGACCTGGTAAAAATAATAGATAATAAACGTATTAATTCATAGCAAAGTAATATATATAAATTAGGTGGTTATAATTGAATAATTACATCTTAGAATTAATAAGTAAATTTGGATATTTTGGAATGTTTATTGCAATGATTTTAGAGGCAATAATTATAATAATACCAAGTGAGTTAATACTTGCAACAGGTGGTATACTTGCGTCAAATAAAATATTTTCGTTTTTAGGTGCATTTATAGTTGGACTTTTAGGTAGTGTATTTTGCGCTATTTTAATATATTTTATGGGATATATAGGTGGAATAGAATTTATAAAAAAGTATGGTAAGTATTTTTTTATGAAAGAAAAAGATATAGAAAAATCAGAAAAATGGTTTAAAAAATATGGTATGAAAGCTGCAATGTTTGGAAGATGTTTTCCAATTATTAGGACATTTATTTCACTTCCAATTGGAATAGCAAGGTTAAACTTTTTTAAATTTGTTATATATACAACTATTGGAAGTATCCCATGGACGTTTATATTTGTCTTTGCAGGTTATTATTTAGGTGATAATTGGGTGGTTATCTTAAAATATGTTGATATATTAAAAGTACCAATTATTATATTAATTGTATTATTTATAGTAATAAAAATATTAAAAAATACAAAAATAAAAGAAAGGTTAATATTTATTAAATTAAAATAGAGGTGTAAAATACACCCCTATTTAATTTATGCTGTTTTTGTATATATATTATATACTCTTTTTCCAAATAAGTTTTCATGTAATTTCTTCTTTATTTCAATTATAACAATTGGAAGTATTGAAATAATAATTGTATATAACCATTGTGTTTTATCAAGTGCAACTACGTCAAAGATATTTGCAATAGGTTTAATTAAAACAACACTAGCTTGAAGAATAAAGCCAAGTAAAAAAGCGCCAACTAGATATTTATTTTTAAATACACCTATTTCAAATAATGATGTATCATCACTTCTAATGTTAAAGCTATGTATAAGTTCTAAAGTGCTAAGAGAAACAAAAGCCATTGTTCTTCCAACCTCTAATGAATATTTTGTTGTTCCAATATAAAATGCAAATAGTGTAAGTAGTCCAATCATTATGCCCTCACCAAAAATCTTTTTCCATAGGCCGTCAGCAAATAGTCCTTTACGTGGATTCTTTGGTCTTTTATGCATTATATGTTTATCAGCCTGTTCAAGCCCTAAAGCTATTGCAGGGAAAGAATCAGTAACAAGATTTATCCAAAGTAAATGAATAGCAAGTAGAGGAGTGTCAAGACCAAGTAATAGCCCTATAAATATTGTAACAATCTCGCCAATATTTGTAGCAAGTAAAAAATGAACTGCTTTTTTTATGTTTTCATATATATGTCGTCCTTCTTTTACTGCTTCAACAATAGTTACAAAATTATCATCAGTAAGTATCATATCTGATGCATTTTTTGCTACATCTGTGCCATTTTTACCCATAGCAATACCTATATCCGCATTTTTTAAAGCAGGTGCATCATTAACGCCGTCACCTGTCATTGCAACCACTGCGCCAGTTGAGCGAAATGCTTTTACAATTTTTACTTTGTGTTCAGGAGATACTCTTGCAAAAACAGAATATTTCATTATATTTTTTTGAAATAATGTTGGATTCATACTATCAAGTTCTGCACCTGTAATAGCTAAATCAGAAGGACCTAAAATCCCTAATTCTGTTGCGATTGCTTTTGCAGTTAAGATATGGTCGCCAGTAATCATAACAGTTTTTATACCAGCTTTCCTGCAAGTCATAACTGCCTCTTTAACACCCTCTCTTGGAGGATCAATCATACCTATAAGGCCTACAAAGGTAAGGTTTATTTCTACATTTTGACTATCAATTTTACTTGGTAAATTATTTGTATCATAATAGGCAACAGCAAGAACTCTTAACGCATTTTTTGCCATTTTTTCGTTAATTTTATAAATTTCAGCCTCTTTACTTGAATTCATTAAATATGCTGAGCCATTATTGTAATAATTTAAACACCTTTTAATTAGTGTATCAGGTGCACCTTTTGTAATTATTCTATATTTACCATTTTCAAGTTTATGTATTGTAGTCATAAGTTTCCTAGAGGAGTCAAATGGTATTTCATTAATACGTTTCATTTTATCATATAAACTTTTTTTATTAATATTTTGTTTTATTGCTGCATTGACAATAGCAGCCTCTGTGGGCTCTCCATTTACTATTTTTTTGTATCCGTCATAATATAGTTCAGTATCATTACACATTGTACCAAGTTCTAAAATAAAATTATAAGTTTTAGAAGAGGGGGAAAGCTCACCATTAATATCAACAAGTTTTACTACTTCCATTTTGTTTTGCGTAAGTGTACCAGTTTTGTCTGAACATATAACTGAGCTACTTCCAAGAGTTTCTACAGCAGGAAGTTTCCTAATAATTGCATTTTTTCTTGCCATTTTAGTAACACCAATTGAAAGCATTATAGTAACAATAGCAGGAAGTCCCTCTGGTATTGCAGCAACAGCAAGCCCAACAGATGTCATAAACATTTCTGTAAATGATATCTTTTTTATAATTCCAATAATAAATATTAAAAAGCAAATAAAGAGGCAAACAATACCAAGTTTTTTACCTACATCAGCTAATTTTTTTTGTAGAGGTGTTTCAGGAGACTTATCTTGAATAATCATTTTAGCAATTTTTCCAACTTTTGTATTCATCCCTATATCTGTAACTATTGCCTCTGCATGACCATTTGTAACAATAGTTGTTGCAAAAACCATATTTACCATATCACCAACAGGAATATTTTCTTTTAAAATAGCATTTGCATCTTTAATTACAGGGACAGTTTCACCAGTTAGTGCCGATTCTTCTAATTTTAAATTATATGCATTAATTAATCTTGCATCTGCTGGGACTAAATTACCACTTTCAAGAATTAAGATATCTCCCGGTACTATATCAATACTACTTATCTCTAAAACTTTACCATCTCTTTTTACTTTTGCTGTAGGAGATGAAAGTTTTTTTAAGGCTTCTAGTGATTTTTCAGCTTTACTTTCTTGAACAAGTCCCATAATTGCATTAAAAACTACTATTGCAATTATAATTATAGAGTCCATATATTCATTTGTATGTTCAACATATGACATAACAGCAGAAATTAAAGCTGCAATTAGTAATATAATAATCATAAAATCTTTAAACTGGTCTATAAATCTTAAAAATAAACTTTTCTTTTTTGCTTCATCAAGTTTATTTTTTCCATAAGTTATACTTCTTTTTTCAGCCTCTTTATTTGTTAAACCATTTTGTATATTAGTGTGTAATTTTTTCTCACATTCAGTTATAGAATTTGTGTACCACATATTATCACTCCTTTGTACAAGTTATATTTAAAGTATATGTTTCATTTTTTATATTATTACAGTTAAGATTACAAGTATTGTATTTTTAAGTTTAATATGAGTATAATAAACTCTAAATTAAAAAAAGTTACATAAATTTTTTAAAAAGTGTTGACATAACATTGATAATGTGCTATAATAAATATTAGGTAATATCAATATATTTATTAAAATTTTAATATTTGGAGGTTAGTATTATGAGCAAAAAGATGACAGAGGAAATGGCATGCAACATTACGGAGGCCCTTGGAAAGCTGCAAGTGTATAAGGAAGGATACGCTGCAGAACTCATCAAGCGGCTGGTAGTGACACCGGTAAATGCACTTCAACATTATCTTGGTCTTGGACCTGAGTATTTGCCCTATGTGGACATTATTCGCTCTAAGATCGAAGAGAAGTATAAGCAAACCGCAGGGCATGACCTGCTAAGTAACGTCGACGTAAACGCGTACCCCGAGGGGTTGCGTACGGCAGTAAACGACGATCCTGTGCTTTTGAAGCACATTGGCGATACGTTTAAATTCTTTATTGAACATAACAATAAGGAGATTATAACACGTGTTGCCGGCCTTATGTCCAGAACGGACAAAGAAAACATTTTCTGCGGAGGACTTAACGAGGCCGGATTCCACCATGCAGAGTGGAACTATCTTAAGAAGTTCCCTAAGGAACTCTATGAGTTCTTTACGGAAATGAACCAGAACACAGCTGAAGAACAGCCGGAGCTGCCGATGACCGTAGACAAAGTCGAGCTTGTCAAGCGCTTTTACGAGCTTACGACTGCAAAAGATGCTTTTGACAAGGAATCAACTGATGTCTATGCACGTCTTGAAAAAGACGGAGTTAGACCTGAAGAAATCCTTGCAAATCGCCATGCTATCGAAACCGCAAATCGCGTCGCCAAGATGCGTATTATCCGCTCTGTCGAGATGTTCTTTGAACTTACTGACAGGGTACAGGCCACCTATAAAGAGCTTGAAAAGGTTACCGGCCAGCTTAAAGAAAGCGGTCTTGATCCGGAAAAGCTCCTTGAAGAGCGTGCATCACTGGAAACGGCAATGTCGCTTCTTGCACCGGCCTGCTGATTATTACATCAGCAAACAACACCGAGAATTTTCTTGGTGTTGTTTTTTGATTTTTAATTTTTTTCTTTTGATTTTCATTTTTGTTTTTCTTTCTTTATTTTGTTCTTGAAAAATATCCCTAACTATAATATAATATAATAAAAGAAAAGTGAGGAAAACATGAAGATTGAGGGTAAAGTTTCTACTATTATTTTTAAAAATGAATCAAATTCTTGGACTGTAATTTTACTAAAAGTAGGTAAAGAATATATAACAGCTGTAGGAATAACAGATGAGCTTGAAGTAGATGATGAGATTGAACTTGAGGGCGAGGAAGATATCCATAAAATATATGGAAAGCAGTTTAAATTTACTACATATAAAAAAGTGCTACCAAAAACAAACACAGCACTTATTGATTATATTGCAAATAATATAAAAGGAGTAGGTAAAAAAACTGCTAGAAATATTGTAGATAAATTTCAGGATAATACTGTAAATGTTATAAGATATGAACCACGAAAATTAGAAGGATTAAAAGGTCTAAATGAAGAAAAGATAGATGCTTTAAATGTATTTTTTTGTGAAGAATATGATAAATGGAATGCAATTGAATATTTAAGTAGTTTTAATGTATCGGTACTTGTTGCAACAAATATATATAAACAATTAAAATCAGATACTATTGAAATTGTATCTAAAAATCCATATAGCCTATTAAATTTTGTTAAAAGTTTAGAATTTAAATTTGTAGATGAAATTGGTAAAAAACTTGGTATTGATTTAAATAATGAAGATAGGATTGATTCAGGTATTATTTATGCTAGTAATAAAATAACAGAATTTGGGCATACCTGCATTGAACTTGAAAATTTAATTAATTATGCTGCAAATTTATTAGAAGTAGCAGAAGATACTATATCAAATGGAATAGAAAGACTAGTATTAAGTAATAAAATGTATATACAAATGATAAATAATACAGAATTTGTATTTAGGAAAAGTTATTATCTTGCAGAAGAAAATATTGCAGAAAATGTAGTAAATAGAACAACTAGAGAAATAAATGTAACAAACTATGATAAGATAATCGAAAAAGTTAGTAAAAAAAATAACATTGTACTTTCTGATGAACAATTTAAATCAATATCTACTTGTTTAAATAGCAATATATCGGTAATAACAGGAGGACCTGGTACAGGTAAAACTACAATAATTAAATGTATAATTGATATACTCGAGGACTTAAATATTGAATATGTTTTATGTGCTCCAACAGGAAGAGCAGCAAAAAGAATAAAAGAAACTACAAAAAAAGAGGCAAAAACTTTACATAGATTACTAGAAATAGCAAAAGTTGATGATAGAGATTTAGACGCATTTTTTAATGTTGATGTAAAGCAAATTGAAGCAGATGTAGTAATAGTTGATGAGGCTTCAATGATTGACTCAATAATGATGAATAACCTATTTAAAGCAATGAAGCAAAATACAAAAATAATTCTTGTAGGTGATGTAGACCAACTACCAAGTGTAGGACCTGGAGATGTTTTAAAGGATATTATAACCTCAAATGCAGTAAATGTTGTAGAACTTAAAAAAATTTATAGACAAAGTTCAATGAGCGATATAATTTTAAATGCACATAGAGTAAATAATGGAATATTACCTGAATTTAAAAATAAAGATACAGATATGTTTTTTGTAAAATCAACAAGTGTAGAAAATACTTTAGAAAAAATATCAGAGCTTATTTCATATAGATTATTAAATTATGCAAAATTTGATGTACTAAAAGATTTGCAAATATTAACACCTATGAAAAAAACTCAACTTGGTACAATTCAGTTAAATAGTTTCTTGCAGGAAATTTTAAACCCAAAAGCTAAAGAGAAAAAGGAAAAAGAAATAAATGGAAAGATATTTCGTGAGGGCGATAAGGTTATGCAAATAATTAATAACTATGATAAAAAGTTTTCTCTTAATGGTGAGTTTTTTGATGGAATATATAACGGCGATATAGGATATATAAAAGAAATAGATAATCAAAATCAAACTATGACTGTAATATTTGATGAAGAAAAAGAAGTTATATATGAGTTTGAAGAACTCGATGAATTAGAACTTGCTTATGCTATAACTGTACATAAAAGTCAAGGAAGTGAATTTGATTATTGCATTTTACCAATTTATACAGGATATGAAAAATTATTTACCAGAAATCTACTTTATACTGCAATGACTAGAGCTAAAAAAATGCTTGTTATAGTGGGAAATAAAAATACTATTAATTTTATGGTTAATAATATTGAGTCAAAAAAAAGAAAAACTGGTTTAAAATATAAAATATTAGAGAAACTATCATAATATAATAAATGTGATAAAAAATACGTTGAAAAATGTCTTTTTATATGATAGAATTTAGGAGTAATAATTTTTAGAGGTGAAAATATATGGAAGAATTAATAGAAAGTATATGTGATTATGTAAGAAAACCATATACTGATTACGCTATTATGTTAAATGGTGAATGGGGAAGCGGAAAAACATATTTTTGGAATAATAAACTAAGAAGTAGGCTTGAGTCAATAAAAGTAAATGGCAAAAATTACAAAACTATATATATGTCATTATATGGTATAAATAGTTTAGAAGAAATAAGTAAGAAAATATTTATAGAAACTAACCCTACTATTAGCAAAACTTTAAAAAAATTTGTAGATACAAGACAAGGAAATTTAATACCTGAATATGTTAAAACAGGTCTTGATATGGCAAACCTTTTTGGTAGTATTAACTTAAATCAAGAAAAAGTTGATTTTTCAAAATCTTTTGCTATAGATGATAAAATTTTATGTTTTGATGACCTTGAAAGAGCGAATGTTGATGTAATAGATATTTTAGGATATATAAATAATTTTGTTGAACATGATGGTATAAAAACTATACTTATTTGTAATGAAAAAGAACTTGCTACAAAATTTAAAAATAGCAATATGGAAATAAAGACTTTAATTGCTACATATATTTTAGATAAAGAGGGAAATTTAGTAGTAAAAGATAAAAAGCCAGATAAATTTCTTGGTGAAAAAGATAATAAAGAAGAAGTAAATAAACCTCTTGCTGACCTTATCGAAGATAAAATTACAGATATATTTGATAGAGCAAATGCTTATGAACGTATAAAAGAAAAATTAATTGGTGAAACTTTTGAATATGTTCCTGAATATCCATATATTTTAAATGGTATGGTTATGAAATATTCATATAATGAAGCATTAATTGACTTTTATAAAAGAAACTCATATATTATAATTGCAGCATTTAAAAAATCAGGAACTGGAAATTTAAGAATATTAAAACACGCATTAAATGATTTTGAAAAAATATTTACATATACTTTAAGAGATTATCCAAATATAAATTATGATATATTAAAAACAATGCTAACATTTACTATTGCAATGTCATTTGAAATAAAAGCAGGAAATAAAGTAAAAGAAAAACTAAGACTTATAAAAGATAATGATGACTATAATTCAATTATATTTACATCACAAATTTTAAATGATAATAATCAATTTTACTTAAGAGAGTTTGATAATAAATATTTCCTAAATGATAATTCTAAATATAAATTCTTTAAGTTTATAGAATTTTACGTTAGAACAAGAGTATTTGATGAAAAACTATTTAAAGAAGATATGGATAATGCAACAGCTTCATTTAAAGATGAAAAAGAAGTTAAAAGTAAAAATTACATAAAATTATTAAATGGTGATTATTGGAAACTATCTGATTTTGAATTTGATAGCTTATGGCAACAAGTATTAGAAGAAGTAAGAGTTGGTAAAGTAGAATTTGTTGAATATGTTAAATTGTTTGTTGTATTCAAATATTTAATAAATATTGGACTTGTTAAAGTATCTGTGAATGATTTAAAAATGTCTTTTCAATTTGGTATGCAGATTGCCGCATCTCAAAGCATGGAGAGCATAGCAGTTATTTCTCCTGATTATGATATGAATGTAGATTATGATACTGAGGATAAAGATATTCAGGAAATAAAAGACAAATATGTTGAAATAAAACAAAAAGCAATTGCTGAGGCTGCTGCAAATAAGGCTGTTGAATTATTTAAATTACTTCCAAGTAATATTGATGAATTCTATAAACAAATGATGAACGATTATGCTGATTTACCTGTATTTTCTAAATATGACATGGATGATTTATATGATAAACTTGAACTTACACAAAATTATGAGTTGTATAATCTAATAAATCTACTTAAAGTTAGATATAAAGATAAAGATGAGTTATTAATGGAGGATATTAGAAATTTAAGAAAATTAGTAGATATTATAAAGAAAAATAAAGCACAAAAGGAAAGGACAATAAAACAAGCTCTATTTGATAATTTGGCAAAAGTAATTGAAAATTTGGATAAGAAATAAATTACATTTAGTAGTCATAATACTAGAAAAAATAACATGATATGTGTTAAAATATATGCATATCATGTTGTTTTTTTTTTTAAACTGGATATTTTTAGAAATTATGGAAAAAATTTCCTATGACAAATTTACTTTTTTGCGATAAACTATTAATGAAAAAATAAAAACTTTAAAATTTAAGTATAAATTTAATTTAATAACAAATAATATTATTAAATTAAGCTAGGAGGTAAAAATGAAAGCAACAGGAATCGTAAGAAAAATTGATGATTTAGGAAGGGTAGTAATCCCAAAAGAGATTAGGAAAAATTTGCATATTCGTGAAGGAGACCCATTAGAAATTTTTATTGAAAGAAATGGAGAAATTGTACTTAAAAAATTTACAGCAATGACAGATATGTTAGATGTTGTTAATCATTATGCTGAAACATTATACAAAACTACTGGATTTTCAGTTTGTATTGCAGACCATGAAACAATACTTGCAGTTGCAGGAGCATCTAAAAATGAATTTTTAGCAAAAGAAATTAGTGAGCATATTGCTTATGTTATGGATGAAAGAGCAATTTGGTCTACTTTAAAAGAAGCTCCAAAACCTATTATACTTGGTGAAAAAGCAAAAAAATATACTGAACAAATTGTTGCGCCAATAATTTCAGAAGCAGATGCAGTAGGTGCTGTGATTTTATTTACTACTGATAGTTCAAAAAAAATTACAAATGTTGAGTATAAACTTGCAGAATCTGCAGCAACTTTTCTTGCTAAACAAATGTCATCATAGGTTATAATTTTCCAAATATAACTAATATAATATTTTCATCTTTTACACATAATATTTATATGTGAGGTGAAAATATTTTGTTTTTTTATACCCCAAAAAAGTCAAAAGAAATATATAAAGAAAAAATTGCACATAGAGGATTTCATAAAAATTTCCCTGAAAATACAATGCCAGCATATAATGATGCAATAAATAGAAATTACGCTATTGAACTTGATATAAGGCTTACAAAAGATAAAAAAATAATTTGTATTCATGATAGATATGCAAGACGTTTGCTTGGTATTAAAGGGAAAATAAGTAATTTTACTTACTACGATATTGAACGTTATAACGTATTAAATTCAGACTATAAAGTTCCTACACTAAGTGAAGTGCTAAAATTAGTAAATGGTAAAAAAGATATTCTAATTGAAGTAAAGGGATATTTAACTGATGAATTTAAAAAAATATTATTACAAGAAATATCAGGTTATACAGGTAATCTTTATTTTCATAGTAAAAATATTTTTACTTATTTTATATTAAAAAATATATTTAAAAATAAAGTATTTTGGGTATTAAATCCCTTTAGAAAGCGCTTTAATTTTATAAAAGCAAAAAATTATAAGTTTATAAAAGATTTATAATTAAATAGTAAGTGTAATTTGACATTGCCATATAATTTTGTTATAATTTAATAAAATTACTTTTAACCATCTATTATTAATATGAAAGGGGGAATTAATATGCTAATTTGTGTATTTGTCATATTTTCTATTATATTTATTTTAAAAAAATTGTTATTTAAATTTGTTCCAAAAAAATCTCAAGAAATATATGATATAGTTTTTGCACATCGGGGTTTTCATTTAAATAATAATGAAAATACAATATCTGCATATAAAAGTGTATTAAATAAATTTGGTATAGAACTTGATGTACGCCTCTTAAAAGATAATACTATTGTATGTTTTCATGATAGATATACTAAAAGACTTTTAGGTATACCTGGAAAAATATCTAGTATGACATATAAAGAGGTAAGCAAATATCATGTTCTTGATACAAATGAAATAGTGCCAACTTTAAAAAAAGCGTTAAATGTTATAAAAGGTAAATCGCCAATATTAATTGAAACAAAAGGGAAGCTTACAAAAAGATATAAAGAAGAACTTTTGAAAGTTTTAAGTAATTATCATGGTAAAATATATTTTCATGCAAAAAATATAGTTACTTATTTTGAATTAAAAAAATTATTTGGTGATAAAGTATTTTGGATATTAAATCCTTTTAGAAAGCGTTTTGAGTTTATAAAAGGAAAAGATTATAAAATAATACCTAAAATACCTACATTTGATAATATATTATATGAAATTGAAAATACAAATTCGGCAAAGATAGTCATTAAAGAAATTTGGGAAATAATCCACAAAAGAACATCTAGGCTTCAAGATAGCCACTGGTTATTTACAGAGCCAATTGCACATAGAGGTATATATGATGCTAAAATACCTGAAAATTCTATAGAATCATTTAAGGCTTGTGTAAACGCAAATGTAAATATTGAAGCTGACTTTATTTGGTATAAGGATGTTAATTTTAAAGATATTTTTTGCTCATTTTTCTTAATGATTTTTAAGCCAAAAAAATGTAGTGTATCATGTTTTATTGACAAATTTAAAAAATATATTTCAAATAGTGGTAGTATTAGATGTTATCATAGTGATAGAGCTAGTTCAAAACTTGGACAGCCACAATCTAGTGCTTCTAAAATACCTATAGAAAAATCTATTACTATTGAAGAATTTTTAAAAGTAGTAGATGCAAAAGTAAAAGTTATTTTTGATATTAAGACATTTACTTGCAAGAAAAAATTTTTAGATGAATTTATACGGCAATTAAAATTAAATGATAATTTAGAATATGTTGTTCAGTCTTTTAACCCGTTGGTACTTAAATATTTTGAAAAAAATTATAACGTACCAATGTTGGGGCAAGTTGGGCATAGCTTAAATGGACTAAGAAATAAAATACGAAACCCTATGCTTATACTTGAAAATATAGTTCTTTTCTTCTGGGACGCTGATTATATCCTTTATGATATAGATAAGTATATTCATATATTTACCAGGCTTAACCAGATTATAGGGAAAAATATTATTGGGTATGCTCCTAAAAGTTATAAAGAATTGAAACCATATGATAATATTTTTATTAATTTTGTATGTGAAGATTTTGTAAATGAAGCCTCCTGGGGCAATTATTTAAAGAAGAGATATAATAGAGATTTTAACTAAAAAGAATGTGAATATTTTATATATTTGCATTCTTTTTTTTATAATCTACATAAAATAACTTGCCATATTGTAATTTTTAATGTATAATAATAGTGTATATGTGAAATTTATTTACATATCATTTAGAAATTAATTCTAAAATTAAATATGATTTTATGTATAAATTAACCATAGTTTTTATGGTGTTGGACATTGAAAATTGAATATTAAAGGAGGAGCAAATATGTTAGTTACAGTAATAGTTGCTGTTGTCTGTTTTGCAATAGGTGCTGTTCCTTTTTTCTATGTAGGTGTAAATTATAGGAAAAAGGTTGCAGAGGCTACTGTTATGTCAGCAGAACAACAAGCACAAAAAATTATTGATGATAGTAAAAAAGATGCTGATAGGATAAAAAAAGATGCAGTTTTACAAGCAAAAGATGAAATGATGAAGAAAAAAGACGAATTTGAAAGGGATGCACATTTAAGAAAAAAAGAATTACAAGACATAGAAAATAGAATTAACCAAAGACAAGATTTAGTTGATAAAAGAGCTGCATTGATCGAAGAAAAGGAAAATAATATCATTAAGAAAAACGAAGAATTAGTAGAAAAGGAGAAATTTTTAGAAAATGCTCGTCAAAGAGAACTTGATGAACTTAGTAAAATTTCAAAAATGTCAATTGATGATGCAAAAGCTGCTTTAATGAGTAAACTTTCAGATGATATAAAAGTTGAAATGGCTACATTTATTAAAGAGGAACAAGAAAAAGCAAAAGCTGAAGTTGATAAAAAGGCTAAAAGTATATTAGTTGGTGCAATCCAAAAATGTGCTACTGACCATACTTCTGAAGCTACAGTTACTACTGTTTCACTTCCAAACGATGATTTAAAAGGAAGAATTATAGGACGTGAGGGTAGAAATATAAAAACAATTGAAACTCTTACTGGAATTGATTTAATTATTGATGATACTCCAGATGTAATTGTTCTTTCAAGTTTTGACCCTATTAGACGTGAAGTTGCAAGAATTGCGCTTGAGCGCCTTATAGCAGACGGTAGAATTCATCCAGGTAAAATTGAAGAGATGATTGAAAAAGCAAAAGTAGAAGTAGAAAATACAATTAAAGAAGAGGGAGAAAGGGCGTTATATGAAACTGGTGTAATAAATCTACATCCTGACCTTGTTAATTTACTTGGTAAATTAAGATATAGGACTAGTTATGGTCAAAATGTACTTAATCATTCTATTGAAGTTGCAAATATTGCTGGTACTTTAGCAGTTGAATTAGGACTTGATCCAACTATTGCTAAAAGAGCTGGACTTCTACATGATATTGGTAAATCATTTGACCATGATGTTGAAGGAACACACGTAAGTTTAGGAATTGATTTATTGAAAAAATATAAAGAAAAAGAAGAAGTTATTTGGGGTATGGAAGCACATCATGGTGATACAGAACCAAAAACTATTGAAGCAATTTTAGTACAAGCAGCTGATATTGTTTCTGCATCTCGTCCGGGTGCTAGAAAAGAAACTGTTAGTACATATATTAAGAGATTACAAAAACTTGAAGAAATATGTGATTCGTATAACGGCGTTGATAAATCTTATGCTATACAGGCAGGTCGTGAGGTAAGAATTATTGTTAAACCTGAACAAGTTGATGATGCTTCTATGGTATTAATGGCAAGAGATATCGCAAAGCAAATTGAAAATGAAATGGTATATCCAGGTCAAATAAAAGTAAATGTTATACGTGAAATGCGTGCAATAGAACTAGCTAAGTAAATTATAATTTTAAAGTCAGATTTTTTAGTCTGGCTTTTTTCTTTACATAAAAATAGTGACAAATAATTAAATTAGTGATATAATATATGTATGTAATTAATATTAACTTAATTAATAATTTAAGAAAGGAAAGACTATGATGAAAATAAAAAACATTATAAAACTTTTAATAATATTCTTACTTATAATATTTATTATTTTTATCTCTTCAATTATACTTAAAATATTAGCTACTTTTCTACTTTTTTTATTTGTCATGAAATTATATATAAACAGTCAATGAAAGGAAGTAAAATAATGGGTGCTATATCGTCTATGTTGTTAATTATATTAATTGTGATATTAGCTTGTAAAATATTAAAAATATTTGTTAGCTTAACATTAGATATTGTTGCCTTTGTAATAGTATTATTTTTAATTTTATCAATGTTTGCAATGTGTGGAATATAATTTTTAAGGGGAGAAGATTAAATGCAAAAAATCATTATTACTTTCATATGCATTTTGTGTTATCTTGTTTTACTTTTTCCTGTAATAGTTAATATTAAAGAGCATTTTAAAAGTTATAAGGAAAATATTAATAAAAGTGAAAAAAAGTCTTTTATTTTAAATGTGATTATTGATAGTTTTTCTATGATAGTGATTGCATTGTTCTTAATTGCATTTTTACTAAAAAATAATTGAAAGATAATAAGTTTGTTTTTTCTTATTCCAATAACCATTATATTTATAATTAATACTTTGCTTTCTTTTATTTTTTTTTAGTTGTATTAAGATATGAAATTGAAAATAATTAAAATAATACAATTCGAGTTGTTTTATACAACTTGTCACCATGTATTGAATTATTCTTGATTTTATTTGTTATAACCATAATGTTAATATTTTGTGTTTGTTAAAAGAAAATAAATTAAAAGGTAGAAAATTAAATGAAAGATAAAGAAGTACTAAAAACTAGCACAGGCTCTTTTTATGAACAGGAGTTAAAAAATACTCTTGAAAGCTCGTATTGTGTAAAAATTATTCGAAACAGTGTGCCACTTTGTAGTGGTAAGCCATTTGAAAACCGTTTGGGAGTTTTGGATAAATATTTAAGTATTTTGCAATCTTAAATAATGGAAAATATATATAGAAAGTCTAAATTAATTTTTAGGCTTTCTTTTTTGCATAAATTTGGAAAAAAGACAAATAATAGTTTTAGGGTGATAAAATTGAAAATAGGTATTCCAAAAGGAATGTATATTTATGAAGATAAACTATTATATGAAGAGTTTTTTAAAAATTTAGGGTGCAAAATTGTATATAGTAAAGATACAGATAAAGAAATTATAGAAAAAGGGGTTAAATATTCAATTGATGAGGCCTGTCTTGCAAGTAAGGTTTTTATTGGTCATGTTAAAGATTTAGTAGATAGAAAAGAAGAGGAAAATATAGACTATATATTTATACCAAGAATTTGC
>CANRQA010000002.1 GCA_947632635.1 uncultured Clostridia bacterium
GAAGTAGAAGTATTTGAAGAAGGATTAGCATATTTAGGAAAAGATAAGAAAAAGCAAAAGGTAGCAGAGGAAATGGGCTATATAATAGGAAACCCAAATGATGCAGTATTAAGAACATGGACATATGATTCACAAGATGATTTTCATGCTGAAGAATATAGAACAAAAATAACAAAGATAAAATTTATAACAAGCAATAAAGTGCCAGATGGAGTAATAAAGTCATGGGATGTATCAGAAGGAAACAATGGAGGAGTAATGGCATGGATAGTAGATGATGGAGAAGACGGATATGAATTAACAATAGGTGGAAATAAAAAAATAATAGCAAATAAAAATTCAAATTATATGTTTTACAACTTTACAGCAATAAAAGAGATAGATATAAGGGTGTTAGATACAAGTCAGGTAACAAATATGGCTGGTATGTTTCAAGGATGTAGTAGTTTAGAAAACATAGATGTAAGTCATTTTGATACGAGTAAAGTAATAAATATTACTTCTATGTTTAGATATTGTAGTAATTTAATAAATGTAGATTTAAGCTATTTTGATACAAGTAAAGTAACAAGTATGTATTGGATGTTTTCTGAATGTAGCAATTTAATAAGTTTAAATTTAGGCGGTAAATTTGATACAAGTAGTGTCAAAAACATGGCATGTATGTTTTATGGATGTAAAAACTTGAAAGAATTAGATTTAAGTGAATTTGATACAAGTATGTCAAAAAGCATGGATAGTATGTTTCGAGAATGCAGTAGTTTAACTAGTTTGGATGTAAGTAAATTTGATACAAGTAGTGTAACGAACATGGGATGTATGTTTTATGAATGTGAGTCTTTAACAAGTCTAAATTTAGGTAGTACGTTTGATACGAGTCAAGTAGAAGATATGGAATATATGTTTTATAATTGTAGCAGTTTAATAAGTTTAGATTTAGGCAGTAAATTTAACACGAGCCAGGTAACAAATATGTATGCTATGTTTTGTGGATGTAGTAATTTAACAAATTTGGATTTAAGTGGCTTTAGCACAAGTAAAGTAACGAAAATGCAATATATGTTTCATAGATGCAATAATTTAGCAATGTTAGATGTGAGCAGTTTTGATACAAGTAATGTAACGAGTACGGGAAATATGTTTAGTGGATGTGGCAGTTTAACAAGTCTAGATGTAAGTAAATTTGATACTAGTCAAGTAAGAAGTATGAATTCTATGTTTGAGTCATGTAGTAGCTTAATAAGTATAGATGTAAGTAATTTTAATACTAGTCAAGTAACAGATATGTCTGGTGTGTTTAGAGGATGTGAGTGCTTAACAATTTTAAATTTAAGCAGTTTTGATACAAGTAATTCAACAAATATGAATGCGATGTTTTATCAATGCCACAATTTAACAAATTTAGAATTAGGTAGTAAATTTGATACAAGCAAAGTAAAAAGTATGGCAAGGATGTTTGCTGGCTGTAGTAGTTTAACAAATTTAAATTTAGGCAGTAAATTTGATACTAGTCAAGTAACAGATATGACGGCTATGTTTGATTCATGTAGTAGATTGACAAGTATAGATGTAAGTAAATTTAATACTAGTCAAGTAACAAATATGAGTAATATGTTTTCAAGATGCTATGAATTAACGGATATAGATCTAAGTAATTTTGATACAAGTAATGTAACGGACATGGAATGTATGTTTTGGGAAAGTATAAAAATTAAGACAAGTATAGCAATAATGAATATTAATATGAATAATTATTATATGATTTTCTCCCAAGCAGCAACAAGAGAAGGGGCTGAAATAAAAGTAAATTATACCAAAGAAACCTCAGAACTTGTCGATAAAATTATAAATACTAAGACGGTTAATTCTCATGTTGTAAAAGGTGATGAAATCAGTATATAAATATTGTATTTTGTAGTAAATAATAAAAATAAAAGAATCTAAGTGAAAAACTTATCATTTGGATTCTTTTATTTAGTATAATGAGTGTAAGTTAAATGTATAGTATGCAAAAAATATTGACAAATGGCACATAAGAATATATAATGTTTGCTAGGAAAATGTTTAGGTGATAACATATGTTAATGAACTCAGAAGAAATAAATCTATTATTAAATATGGCAGGAGATAATGTTACAAAAGCAGGGAAAAAATATTTTGAACAAGAAAGAGTAACAATAAAGGGGATTGAATATATAAACGAGAAAAATTATAAAATACTGGTATGTATAAAAGATGAGAATGGTGAGTTATTTTATGCAAATATTAATAAAAGAAACGGAGTGATTTCTCATCATTGTACTTGTAAACATGATAGTATATTAAATTGCAAGCATCTGGTAGCTGCATATTTTGATATGTATATTAATCCAGATAAATATATAAATCTTGTAGAAGATAAAAAAATAGATGCTCAAGATGTGCAAAACTCAAATATTGTTAGCGTAAAAGATCTTCATTATAACGAACAGGATGAACCTGAAAATTTAAGTACAAATTCTGAGTATGAAGTTACTCCGGCAGATTTTAATAATATATATATAACAAATAAATTGATTACATATTATGATAATATACAAGAAAATGATGTAACTTTTAATTCAAATATAAGTATAATACCATATTTTATTGTTGATAGTTTTTCTTGTCATGGTGATCGTATTTTTGTTTCATTTAAACTTATGTTAAAAAGGGCATATAATATTAAAAATTTGCATAATTTTGCAGTATGTATTAAGAATAGAAGAACATATAGTTATGGTAAAGATTTATCATTTAAGCATACTTTAGATGCTTTTGATGAAAACTCAAAATATTTAGCAAATTTTATTAAAAGTAAGGTCGAAGAGTATGAAGCATGTGTAGAATATTATAATGAAAATGACGAGTATTTTGAAGTATGCGATAGAATATTACTTTCTGGTAGGACACTTGATGAAATGGTTAAATATGCTTCAAAGCTTGATTATATAGAACTTCAGGAACAAATAAAATCTAGAGATAAAAAGTTTAAAAAACAAATTATAAAAATTGTGGATGCTAACCCAAAGCTTAATTTTAAAGTGACAAAAGAAAATGGTAGATTAGTAATTATTAATGATGAAATCTTTAATATAAAGATATTTAGAGGCGAACAAGCAAATTATTTACTTCTTAAAAATACGTTGTATAAATGTTCAAAGGGGTTCTCTGAGGAAATATTCCCAGTTATTGAAACGTTTAAATCAGGACTTGTTGTAACTGATAAAATATCCATTCCAAGTAGAAAAA
This sequence comes from uncultured Clostridia bacterium, assembly GCA_947632635.1. Lineage (GTDB taxonomy): Bacteria > Bacillota > Clostridia > TANB77 > CAG-465 > CAG-465. The sequence goes on from CANRQA010000002.1 coordinate 3,271, forward strand.
GTTCTATAGTATATGAAGATGTAATTACAAGGCTAAAGGGAAAAGTTGATTTAGATATTGATGAGGAAATAGAAAAAGAATATGCAGTGCAAAATTTTGGTACAAAAATATATCTAGATATTCATGATGATGGAACTTTAGTAGCAAAAGTAAAGTTTTGCTACGAAAATGCAGAGTTTAATCCATTTAAAATAGAAGAAAAAATTGATATAAAAAGGAATATAAAAAAAGAAAAGAAAGTTATAAAAATATTTGAAGAAAATAGGTTTTTACTTAATAAGAAAAATGGCGTTATATATTTAAAAGATGATGAGGACATATATAATTTTTTGCAAAATGGAATAAATAGATTTATGCAAAAATTTGAAGTGCTCGTTACTGAAAAATTTAAAAAGAAAAATATAGTTAGACCTAAAAATATTACTATGGGAGTAAGAGTTTCAAATAATCTTTTGGAAATAGATTTAAATGATTTAGGCTTTAGCAAAGAAGAACTTGAAAATGTATTTAAGAGTTATAAATTAAAGAAAAAATATTATAGACTAAAAGATGGTAGTTTTTTTGATTTAGAATCGTCTGGTATTAACGCTTTGGCAAATTTAAGTGATAGTCTCGATATAAGAAAAGATGATATGATAAATGGAAAAATACATATTCCAAAATATCGAACTATATATTTAGATAATATTATAAAAGATAATGAGAATATAAAATTAAGTAAAGATGAGTTATTTAAGGACATTGTAAATGATATTACAAATTTTGAAGATACAAAATTTGCTCTTCCTACAAATTTAAAAGCAATTTTAAGAGAATATCAAAAAACGGGCTTTAACTGGTTAAAACTTCTTGATAAGTATAACTTTGGTGGCATACTTGCTGATGATATGGGACTTGGTAAAACATTGCAGGTTATATCTGTTTTACAATCAGCTAAAGAAAACAAAAATAAAAAGCCGTCTATTGTAGTGTGCCCTAGTTCACTATATATAAATTGGCAAAAGGAAATTAATAGGTTTGCTCCAGAACTTAAAGTCATAATCGTTTCAGGGAATGCAGAAAAAAGAGAAAAAATTATTAAAAATATTAACAATTATGATGTAGCTTTAACTTCATATGATATTTTAAAAAGGGATATAGAAAAATATAGCGAAATAACATTTAAGTATATAATTGCAGATGAAGCACAATATATAAAAAATAATAATACACAGAATGCAAAATCTTTAAAATTACTTAATGGAATGACAAAATTTGCTTTAACAGGAACACCTATGGAAAATTCTTTATCTGAACTTTGGTCTATATTTGATTTTTGTATGCCGGGATATCTATTTAGTTATAAAAAGTTTAAGGAAAATTTTGAAATTCCAATTGTTAAAGATGAGGATAAAGAGGCAAAAGAAAGATTACAAAAGATTGTAGCACCATTTATACTTAGAAGAACTAAAAAAGAAGTTTTAACAGAACTTCCTGATAAGACAGAAACCCATATGTATAATGAAATGACTGAAGCACAAGAGAAGATATATAAATCATATTTAGCTCAAGCCAAAAAAGAAATGGAAAATGAAGTAAAAGAAAATGGTTTTGAAAAAAGTAGAATGAAGATACTTTCACTTATTACAAGGCTTAGACAGATTTGTTGCCATCCATCACTTTTTATAGATAATTATGAGGGTGAAAGTGCAAAATTAAATCAGTGTATGCAAATTGTTGAAGATGCAATATTTTCAGGTCATAAACTACTTATATTTTCTCAATTTACTTCAATGTTTGAAATTATATCAAAAGAACTAGAAAAAAGAAATATTAAATTTTATACATTAACAGGTAAAACTGATATTGTAACAAGAGTTGATTTAGTTGAAAAATTTAATACAAATAATGATATATCAGTATTTTTGGTATCATTAAAAGCAGGGGGAACAGGACTTAATTTAATAGGTGCAGACATGGTAATTCATTATGATCCTTGGTGGAATTTATCTGTTCAAAATCAAGCTACAGATAGGGCATATAGAATAGGACAAAAGAGTAATGTACAAGTTTTTAAACTAATAACTCAAAATACGATAGAGGAAAAAATACAAAAATTGCAGGAAAGTAAACAGGAACTTACAGATAGTATAGTAAAATCTGGTGAAACATTTATTAATAAAATTAGTAAAGAAGAATTATTATCTTTGTTTGAATAAAATGGAAGATAAATTCTTCTTTTTATTATTCCTTTTCTTTTTCTTTAAATAATTAAATCATACAATAACATAATAATTGACAATTATGTAAATATGTGATATACTTATATTATATAATTATCAATATTCTATTTTAAATAAAAAAGAAAGGAAGAAGTCAAATGTCAAAAACAAAAAATAACGTAGTTCGGTTCAAAGATTGGGTAGTAGTTAATTGGAGTAATATCAGTACAAATCTTATAGTAGCTATTGCTATTATCACATTTTCAGTGTCACTTATCATACTTAGCAATAGCGACAAAACAACTGAAAAAGAGTATCAAAAAATGGAAACTTTAGTTTATGATACCTTTGAGGAGTTAAAGACAGAAGATATTTTAATTGGTAAACCGGAAACAACATTAACAAGAAAAATAAGTGGTATAGAAATAACGGTAAATGCTTCTAAAATAGAAGCAAAGATTTTGGGGAAATTTGGCTTTGTAGAGGCTACATTTGATATGCAAGGTAATATAAATATAAGAAGAATTACTGAAAAAACCATTTTTATATTGAGAAATTTATTGTGTTCAGTTCTTTTGACAAGCATTTTAGGAATATTGTTACCTACTTTTATATTTAAAGTGCTTATTCCTGAAAGAATATTTGGCGAAGAATTAATATGAAAGGATGAAAAAAGTATGTTAGCAGATTTTGAAGGCGGATATATCCCTAGAAGAAAAGGAATTGAACAAGTTAAAGAAAAACGGTTTAGTAGGAACTATATAAAAGCCCACAGGAACGGTATAATTAATATTATAATTGCAATTTGCACTATTGCCACTTTTATATTACTTCTAAATCTTATGCTAAATTCGGTATTCAAAGCTGCACGTGAGAAACAGTATAAACAAATGGAAAATGCGATTTTGTATGTATATGATGAATTAAATGAAAAAAATATTATTATTTCAGATGTTTTATGTGATTATCAAGGAAAACTAACAAGAAAAGTGGGAGATGTAAACGTTACTTTAAATAATAATGAAATTAGTGCTAACATGAGCGAAAGTTATTTTGGATATGTAAAAGCAGTACTTAATTTTAAAGTTGGGCTTCAATATGAAAGAATAACTGATGAAGGAGGTCGTATCTTTTTATCTATAGCTATTTCTACAATGGCGACACTCGTTGCATATTTTTTCTTTTATTTGTTTGGAGAATTGTTTAAAGAGTTAACTTAATGGAAAATGGAGAGTAAATTACTCTCCATTTTTTGCGCTCAAATTAATATATTTTTTCTAAAAATAAAATTAAAAATTTTTCATTATGTTTTTTTTACAAATATTTTAGTTAATATGTCATATAAATAAAATGTTAAATTCTTAATTTTAGGTTATATTTGTAAATTTATCATAAAAGTATTGTAATAAACGAAGTTATATGCTACAATATAAGTATGAAAAATGCAATTGAAATTGCAAAAATCATATTTGTTAAAAAAGGAGATATTATGAAACGTTTAGCATATAATGAATTATTAAATTGGAAAAAATCAAAAAATAGAAAGCCACTTATTGTAAAAGGAGTAAGGCAATGTGGAAAGACATGGCTTTTAAAAGAATTTGGAAAAAATAATTATGAAGATGTTGCATATTTTAATTTTGAGGGCAATATTTCTTTACAAGAACGTTTTTCACAAGATTTAGATGTAAATGGGATAATTGAAGAGCTAAGTATATTAAATAATAAAGTTATAAAAAAGGAAACTACTCTTATAATATTTGATGAGATACAATTTTGTGGTAATGCAATTACTGCACTTAAATATTTTTATGAAAATGCACCAGAATATCATATTGTTTGCGCAGGTTCATTACTAGGATTATTGTTGTCTAAACCATTGTCATTTCCTGTAGGTAAAGTTGATTTTTTAGAATTACGACCTATGAGCTTTTATGAGTTTTTAATGGCAAATGATGAAACTCTATTAATTAAATACTTAGAAGAACATATAGAAAAAGTACCAACTACTTTTGAAGAAAAATTAAAAAAATATTTAAAATATTATTATATAGTTGGCGGAATGCCAGAGGTTGTTGATACTTGGATAAAAACAAAAGACATAGAGCAAGTTGAAAAAATACAAGACTTTATACTTTCTTCTTATGAATTGGATTTTGCAAAACACGCTCCTTTATATGATGTACCTAAATTAAGTTTAATATGGGATTATATCCCTAGAGTATTATCAAAAGATAACTCTAAATTTATATACGGTCATGTAAAAAGTGGTGCTAGAGCTAAAGATTTAAAAGATGCATTATGTTGGTTAATTGATGCTAATTTATGTTATAAAGTAAATAAAATTGAAAAACCAAGTATCCCAATAAGTTCATATGTTGATATATCTAATTTTAAGATATATATGTGTGATGTTGGGCTATTAAGACGAAAAGCAAAAGTTGAAGCAAGTCAAATAATTTTTGCTGATAATGATAATTACAAGGAATTTAAAGGAGCACTTGCTGAAAATTTTGTTTTATTGGAGTTAATAAAATTAAATCATGATATACCGTATTATTGGACTTCTTCAAATACTGCGGAGGTAGATTTTGTAATGCAATTAAAAGAAGATATAATTCCTTTTGAAGTTAAGGCGGGAGTTAATTTGGAGGCAAAAAGTTTAGCAATTTATAGAAAAAAATATAACCCTAAAATATCCGTAAAAACTTCAATGAAAAATGTTGAAATACAAGAAAATATATTAAATTTACCTTTATACTTATTATGGAATTTAGAAAGCTATATAAAAAAATATTATAAATAGTTTAAAGTGCTAAATTGAAATAGTTTAACTTTAAAGTCTTGACATAACATCAAGGCTGATGTATAATGTAACTAACTTAATTAAATAATTTCTAATAATTAATATGAAAGGATGAAAAAAAGCATGGTATCTAATGAAACTACAAAAAGAGGTAATACCAAAAAAGAAAAGCGGTTTAGAAATTATATAAAAGTCTACTGGGACGTTATAGGTAATGTTATAGTTGCAATTTTCACTATTGCTAGTTTTATATTACTTCTAAATCTCATGCTAAATTCGGTATTCAAAGGCACACAAGAGAAACAGTATAAACAAATGGAAAATGCAATTTCATATGTATATGATGAATTAAATGAAAAGGATGTTATTTCAGATGTTTTAGCTAATAATCAAACAGAAGTAACAAGACAAGTAGGAAATGTAACAGTTACTTTAAATAATACTGAAATAACTGCTAGAATAAACGGATATGATTTTGGATATGTAAGAGCACCTTTCAATTTTAAAGGTGAGCTTCAATATGAAAGAATAAATGATAATGGATTTCGTATCTTTGTATCTATAGTTTTATCTTTAATTGCTTTAGGCATTGTATTTTCTGTTTTACTTTTAATTAAAGAATTGTTTAAAGAATTTTTTTGGTAACTTAATAAAAAATGGAGAGTAATTTACTCTCCATTTTTTGCGATTAAATCTATATATTTTTTCTAAAAATAAAATTAAAAATTTTTCATTATGATTTTTTTCTACAAATATTTTAGTTAATATGTAATATAAATAAAGTGGGTGAAAAAAATGCAAACAGAAATAAAAAGAATATTACCTGAAAATATTTCAAAAGAAATAGAGAATATAGGTGGAAACGACGGCATAACAGAAATAAGGTTAAGAGTTGGAAAAAGGGGAGTAGTTATATCATCAAATGTAGAAGTATTTTTAAATAGCGTAGTTACATTACAAGAGTTATTAGATATATTAGTTAGAGTATCTAAAAACTCTATATATGCAATTCAAAACGATATAAATAACGGATTTGTGGTAGTACCACGGCGGACATAGAATAGGAATATGTGGCGAGGTAGTTTTAGAAAATGGACATATAAAAAATATAAAAAATATAAATAGTATGAATATAAGAATTGCAAAGCAAATTTTTGGAGCAGCTGATAAAATAATACCATATATAATTGAAAATGGTAGTTTTAAAAATACATTAATAGTATCACCACCAGGATGTGGTAAGACTACAATTTTACGTGATACAGTGCGAAATTTAAGTAATGGAATAAAGAAAGAAAAATTTTTAGGTAAAAATATAGGACTAGTTGATGAGCGTGGTGAGATTGCTTGTGTATCGCAAGGAATATGCAATTTAGATGTTGGAATAAGGACAGATGTTATTTCTAACTGTCCAAAAAATATAGGAATAGAAATGCTTGTAAGAAGTATGGGAATAAGTATAGTAGCAACAGATGAAATAGGAAATGAAAAAGATATTGAAGCAATAAAGTATGCAATCTCTAGTGGTGTTAATTTAATCTTTACTATGCATGGTAAAGATATAAATGATATATTAAAAAAAGAAGAAATGGGTAAACTAATAGAACAAGGAATTTTTAGTAATATTATAATCTTATCAAATAGAAAAGGTCCAGGCACTCTTGAAAAAATATATAAAGAGGGTAAAAATGTTTTAGCTATTGACAAAGATGATATAATTAAGGTGCTTTAAATATTTTAGTAAATTATAATAATTTATGGAGGAAAAATATATGTCTAATTATGATGTAGCAATTATTGGAGCAGGAATTGCAGGTATATGTGCAGCTTATGAATTAAGCGATTTAACAAATTTACGGACAGTTTTAATAGAAAAAGGTAATACACTAGATTTAAGAAAATGTCCTATTAAGGACACTACAAAAAAATGTTTTAATTGTGATAAGTGTAGTATAATGACGGGTTTTGGGGGTGCTGGAGGATTTTCTGACGGGAAGTATAATATAACTACTGAATTTGGTGGTTGGCTTTCAGATTATATAAAAGAAGAAGATGTCCTTTCCCTTATAAATTACGTCGATAGTATAAATGTAAAATTTGGTGCAACTAAACAGGTGTATTCTACAAATAATAAAAAAGCAAGAGATTTTTCTAAAAAAGCCTTGCAACATGGTCTACATCTTTTAAATGCAAAAGTTAAGCATTTAGGCACAGAAGAAAATTTTAAAATACTTGGAAGAATATATGATTATCTTAAAAGTAAAATAGATATAAAATGTAATTTGTGTGTGTTAGATATTGAGGTAATTAAAGTTGAAGAAGAAAACATTTATGAACTTAAACTTTCAAATAATGAAACAATTAGATGTAAATATTTAATAGTAGCGCCCGGACGTTCTGGCGCAGAATGGTTTGCTAATCAGTGTAAAAAACTAGGTTTAGAGCTTAGTAACAATCAAGTAGATATCGGTGTTAGGGTAGAACTTCCAAACGAAATCTTTGAAGATATTACAAATAGTGTGTATGAAGCAAAACTTAAATATTTAACTAAAGGTCATGGAAATTTTGTAAGGACTTTTTGTATGAATCCAAGTGGCTATGTAGTAACTGAAAATACGGACGGAATAATGACAGTAAACGGACATAGCTATAAAGAGGAAAGACTTGGAAGTAATAATACTAACTTTGCTATACTTGTAAGTACTAAATTTACTGAACCATTTAAAGATCCTTATCAATATGGTAAGCGTATAGCCTCATTTTCAAATTTACTTGGAAATGGAATAATAGTTCAGCGCTTTGGTGATTTAAAAATAGGTAAAAGAAGTACTGTAAGTAGAATGCAAAAATGCTTTACTAAACCGACTTTAAAGAGTGCAACTCCTGGTGATTTAGGATATGTTATTCCTAAAAATCAGCTTGATGATGTTATTGAAATGATAGAGGCTTTAGATAAGATTATACCTGGAACTGCAAATGATGATACTTTGCTTTATGGGGTTGAAGTAAAATTTTATAGTTCAAGGCCACATCTTAGTAGTACACTTGAAACTGAGTATAAAAATATGTTTGCAATAGGTGATGGCGCAGGTATAACACGTGGACTTTCACAGGCTGGTGCAAGTGGTATACTTGTTGCAAGAGAAATAGCAAAAAGAGAAAATTAAAAAAATAACAGCAAGTATTTATAAAATGCAATTATATAAAAATGTTGGGGTATGAAAATATCTCAACATTTTTGTATATAGTAGTGAGATTATTTTACTTTATTGTATATCTTATCACAAAATTATGAAGTAAAATACCACAAAATTATGAAATAAAATACCACAAAATATTGAAATGAAATCTATAAAATGATATAATATATATGTAGGTGATAATATGAACTATATACCAAGAATAATTGATAACAAGATAAAAGAAAAATTAGATATTATGGGAGCTGTATATATCAAAGGCCCAAAATGGTGTGGAAAGACTACGAGTGCTAAACAATTTGCAAAAAGTGTATTAGAAATGCAAAATCCAGATTTACAAGAAAATTATATAGAACTTGCAAATACAAAACCCTCATTATTATTAGAGGGGGATAAGCCTAGATTAATTGATGAGTGGCAGTTAGCACCGAAACTATGGAATGCAGTAAGATATTCTGTTGATAATATAGGTAAGCCTAACCAATATATTTTAACGGGTTCTTCTACACCAATTGAGGACGATACACTTCACAGTGGAGTTGGTAGATTTGCATTTATTACAATGAAACCTATGACTTTATTTGAAAGTGGAGATTCAAATGGCAAAATTTCATTAAAAGAAATTTTAGACGGAAACAAAGAAATAGATGGAATAAAGACAGATTTAACTTATGAAAAAATTGCTTATGTGTTATGTAGAGGTGGTTTTCCAAATTCTATCGATTTACAAGAAAAACAATCACTTGATATAGCAAAAAATTACATAGATGTTTTGTGTGAAACAGATATTTTAAAAGTAGATGGGATAAAAAGAAATCCAAGCCTTGCAAGAGCTATATTAAAGGCATATGCAAGACAAGTATCAACAATAAATTCTAATCAAACTCTTATTGAAGATGTAAAAGCAAACTATTCTGATGTAAGTGATAGAACTATTATAGATTATATAAAAGTTTTTAAAAAATTATATATAATTGAAGAAATAGAAGCATGGAAACCAAATATAAGAAGTAAGACAGCTATAAGAACTTCATATAAAAAGTCTATGATTGACCCGTCTCTTGCTGTTGCAGCCTTAGGGTGCTCACCAAAAGATATAATGCTTGATATTAGAACGTTTGGCTTATTATTTGAAAACTTAGTAAATAGAGATTTAAGTGTATATGTAAATGATATAGGTGGTAGCTTAAAACATTATAGGGATAGATATAAATTAGAGTGCGACAATGTAGTTCATTTTGATGACGGAAGATATGCTCTAATTGAAACAAAGCTCGGTGGCACAAAAATAAAAGAGGCAGAAGAACATTTATTAACTCTAAAAGATTTGATTTTAAAAAATGCTCCAAATATAGGAAAACCTCAATTTTTAATGGTTATTACAGGAACAGATATGGCATATACAACAGAAAATGGCGTTATGATTGTACCAATAGGTTGTTTAAAAAATTAATAATATAATTATAAAAAGAACTCAATTAAAAAAATGGTTGGGCTCTTTTTTGTTATCTTCTATATTTTGCTAAAAATAGTCAAAATTAGTAATGAAAAATAATATATTTCTACAATTATTTTAATATGTTTGATATACACTATATATGTATAAAGAGGTGGAATAAAATGTTTGTATTTAAGTTGGTTTTATCAGCTTTAATTATTGCTATAACAGGATATATAGGTGTATATAACGCACGAAAATTAAAAACAAGAGAATATATATTACGCGAAATGGTAACATTTTTAGAACTTGTAAAAAATGAAATTACATATATGCTTTCAATACTTCCAAATGCTTATGAGAGTGCAAGGCAAAAACTTACAACAAGACTTAATGTTGCAATAGGTCAAATAGTAGTAGATATGTTATCATTTGATACAAAGGAAATTGTAGAGCAAAGCATAGTAAAAAATATTTCAGCAATTAGTGAACTAACAGATTATGATAAAAATGTATTTATTTCAACACTCAAAAACTTAGGTAGAAGCGATTTAGATTCGCAAATTAATATAATAGATAATAATATAAAGATTATAGAAAATCAAATTAAAGAGGCAAATGAATATAAATTAAAAAATACTAAATTATATAGAACGGTTGGTGTTATAACAGGCTTAATGATAGTTATTATATGTATATAAATTTAGAGGTGAAAAAAGTGGATATTGATTTGTTATTTAAAATTGCAGGTATTGGAATACTTGTTGCAGTATTAAACCAAGTATTAACAAAAGCAGGGCGTGAAGACCAAGCTATGATGACAACCCTAACTGGCCTTATAATAGTATTAATGCTAGTAATAACTCAAATTAATACATTATTTGAAACAGTAAGAACAGTATTCAAATTGTAGGTGATAAAATGGAAGCCTTTAAGATTGTGGGTTTTGCAATAATATCAGTAGTTTTAGTAGTCGTCTTAAAAGAGCAAAGAAAAGAAATGGCACTTGTATTATCAATTACGGCAGGAATTATATTATTATTTTTTACAATTTCAAAACTTGAAACAATAACGGAAATGTTAAATATGCTAGTAGAAAGAGCAGGTGTAGATAAAAACTTTTTAATTATTATTTTAAAGATAACGGGAATTGCATATATTGTTGAATTTGGGAAAAATGTATGTCAGGATGCTGGACAAACTGCAATAGGTACAAAACTTGAAATTGCAGGGAAAGCCATAATTGTAACTTTATCATTACCATTAATTAGTGCACTTGTAAATGTACTTACGGGGCTAGTATAAACTATGAAAAAGAAAAATAATAAAAAGAATAAAAAGAATATAAATAATATTAAGAATAAAAGAAATATTAAAAAAATTATATATATCATATTACTACTTATATTAACTATACCAAATTACATATTTTCAGACGCAGAAACAAAAGAAGTAGGCAAAGTAGTTACAAATACAATGGCTGATACATTTAGTCTTGATAATTATGTATCAAAAATAGAGGAGTATGTAAGGGAAAGTGGAATAGAAGATATAGATTTTGATGAAATAACGTCCTCACTTATAAATGCTAATAATGTAAATTATAAAAATATTATATTGAAACTTTTAAGTTTTGCAGCAAGAGAAGTAATGGGCTCTTTAAAAGGCGCCATATCTATTTTTATAATTGTAATTATTATTGCACTTATATCAAGTATAGAACTTGAAAAGGATAGTGATATAACAAAACTTGCACATCTTGCTATGTTTATAGCACTTACTACAATAACTGTTACCTCTTTTATAGATGTAATATCAATGTTTAGAAATGTAATATCAACACTTACAACACTTATGCAAACTATATCACCATTCTTAATGGCAGTTTTAATAGCAACTGGTGCAATAACAACAACTGGAATACTTGAACCCATGTTATTATTTTTAGCAAGTGCTATAGGCTTTATAGTAAATTATATAGTAATTCCTTTCTTTTCTATATCCGTTGCTTTTAATGTTATAAGTGCTATATCAGAAAACTTAAGACTTAATAAAATGTCCAAGCTATTTAGTAGTAGTGCTTTATGGATAGTTGGAGTACTTCTTACGCTATTTCTTTCAGCACTTGCACTTGAAACAAATTTAACGGCCTCAGTTGACTCACTTGCTGTAAAAACTACACAAAGTGCAGTTTCAAATTTTGTACCAGTTGTAGGTAAGTTTTTTTCAGATAGTTTTGAAACAGTAGTAGGTGCAAGTAAAATAATAAGTAATGTTGGCGGAACAGTTGGTATTATAGCAGTAATAGTTGTAGCAGTTATACCAGTTATAAAAATAGCAAGTGTTATGGGAATATATATGTTACTTTCTGCATTAATTGAGCCAATATGTCATGATGATAATATCGTAAAATATATATCAGGATTTGCAGAGGTATATAAAACACTACTAGGCGTTTTAATAGGTATTACAATTTTATTTGTTATATCTACAGGACTTATATTAAATCTTGTAAGTAGTGTAATCAAATGATAAAGGGGAGATTAAATTGGTTGATATATTTAAAAATTGGGTTAGTATAATGCTATGTATGGGCATATTTGTAACTTTTGTTCAGTTAATAATACCCAAAACAAATTTAAAAAAATATATTTATTCATTAATAGGAATAGTAACTATTTTAACAGTAGTAGCACCAGTAATAGATATAATGAAAAATAAAGATGTAGAAGAAAGCGTTGCACAAGTTATAGCAAATATCTCTTATGATGAGGGGGAAAATACACAAGATTTGTATCAGTATGAAAATGCAAATAAAGAGGCGTTAAAAGAGGGCTTTATTCAAGGGATGAAAAACGATATAATATCAAAACTTGAAAATAAAGGAATAGATGTAAATGAAATAGAAATTTTTTTAACAGAGCAATATAACGTGGAAAAATTAGAAGTTAAAATTAAAAAGATAGATAATAGCAAAGCTTCAATTAATAGTGTAAATGATGTAGTAAAATATATAAATGAAGAATATATGTTAGATTTTTCAAAGATAACTGTCATAGAGGGGGACTAAAATATGAACTACTTAGAAACATTAAAAAATATTGCCAAAAACAAAGAAAGAAGAGTTGAAAATTTAGTATTACTTGTAGTTTTACTTGTAATAATACTTGTAGCAAGTCAGTTTATTTTTTCTTCAAATAATAAAAATAAAAGTAATAGTACAAGTAATAACGTGAATATAGATAGTAGTAAAACTGGAAGTTTAGATAATGCGTCAAATATAAACACAGAACTTGAGGAAAAACTTAGTAATATTTTATCACAAATTTCTGGAATAAGTGATGTTTCAGTTGTAATAACATATTCGCAAGATAGTAAGCAAAATATAGTATATAACACTGTTGAAGAAGAAAAACAAGGAGAAAAAACTACTGAAAAGTCAGTTGCATATAACGAAGAGAGCGGAAGTAAAAAAGCAATAATTGAAAGTGTAGAAATGCCCAAAATAGAGGGAGCAATTATTGTTGCAAAAGGTGCAAGTACAGTAGAAATGAAGTCAAAAATAGCAACGGCAATCTCTAGTATTACAAATGTACCAGTATATAAAATACAAGTCTTTGAAAAGCAAGGATAGGTGAAAAATATGAAAGTTGTAAAAAGAAGTACACTCGCACTTGTTTCTGTTGGAATAATGATAACTATTGCAGGATATATAAATTATAGATATAATCCTGAACGTGAAAAAAACTTAGGTCAAACAGTATATGTAAATGGCAAAGATAGTTTTTCATATGATAATGTAAGTATATATTCTACTGAAGAAACAAATGAAACTTTAGAAATAGAAAATAATGAAAACGAAGATGAAGAAAATAATATAGCTGTTTTTAGATATGATAGAGATAATATGTTTTCAGAACTTAGTGAAAATTATACTAATATTATAAAAAATGAAAATACTCCATTAGACCAAATAAATGAGTATCAAAAAAAATTAAATGAACTAATACAAGAAAAAAATTTAATAACCATGGTTGAAAATGTTATTAAATCAAAAGGAATAGACGATATAGTTATTATACCTACAAGTAATGAAAATTATAACGTTGTAGTAAAATGTAAGGAAGAATTAAAAGAAGAACAAATAGCACAAATACAGCAAATTGTTGTAGACCAATTAGGAGTTAGTGCAAATAAATTAAGTGTTATGTGTGAAAAGTAAGATAATAAATTTTAAAGAGCAAAATTGGTAAATTACAATTTTTGCTCTTTTACTCTAAAAAAGCAAAACTTTAATTGTTACATTTCTATTACATCAAAATAAAAAAAAAATTACAGTTGCGATATGTGTTGAAAAAAGAAATATTATATGATAAATTATAGACGGTGTAGATAAATATAATGTATATTTATCGTTGCGGAGAGCAAAAATAATAAATATATAGTTACAATTTTTGTCAAATTGTTAAATAAAAAAATACAATAAACAGACGAAGGGAGATAGTCATGTCAAGTTGCTTAGGTTTGTATATAAATAATGAAATAGTTAAATATGCTAAATTGTCTTATGAAAATAAAAAGATAACTTTGGAGCATTTTGGAACTAGATTTGTAAAATTTGATAATATGAAAGTTATAGAAGAAATTATTGAAGAAACTAACTCTCAAAGTACAGCTATAGCTATAAACCCTGGTAATAGTACTTTTGTAAATATTCAGATTTTTGACCAAGGTCAAGTGAAATCATATCTTGCAGATATTGCAAAAATGGAATTTGAGGCTTGGTGCGAAAAAAATGCAAAATCACCAGCAAATAATTTATTTGTGTATAAAGTGGCGGACGTAAAAGGCGACGATGGTAAAAAGAGTGCAGTATTAAATATAGCAGAAAAAAAGTCTATTAGTGAGTATACTGAAACTTTTTCAAATAGACTTGCATCAGTGTATTCTCCAGCTTTTGTCATTGAAAGACTTGTACCCGAGGATGAGCGAAATTGTGCTGTAGTAAATTTTGATGAAAATCTTACTATTACAATTATGCTCGATGGAAACGTAGTTGATATAAAAAGTTTTGATATAGGTATGAAAAAAATATTATCAGATTTTACTGAAAAGTTAGGTTCATACCAAAAATCATATGAAGCTTGCAAACAGATTAATGTATATTCTGAAGGCGAAGACAATAATAACAAAGAATTAGAATTTATACTTGAACCAACTTTACAAGATATATTAAAATATGTACAAGCAAATGTAAATAATTATAGAAAACAAATATCAAAGGTATTTATTGCTGGTAGTGGTGTAGTATTTACAAATTTAGATATATTGTTTACTGAATATTTAGAGATCAAATCGGAGCTTCTAAAACCAGATTTTTTAGATGATACAAGTAATGTTAGAAATGTTGCTGATATTGTTGAATCAATTGAAGCAATTGCACTTGCATATGATGCCTTAGTACCTATAAAAAGGGAAAGTGAATTTGTAAAAAGTGCAAAAATGAAGAACTCATTTAGAGGGATTTTCTCAAAAAAATCAACAAAAGTTAAACCAGTAAAGCAAAAGAAAGAAAAAGCTTTTGATAATGGTGGTTTGAAAGTAAACGAAAATGAAGCAAAACCTGAAAAAGAAATTGAAGTAGAAGATTTTAGCAAGACAACTTCTATTGTTACATGTGTAGCGATTATATTGTTTGTTTTACTTATTGCTTATGTAACATTTACTAATATATATACTAATAAATTGACAAATATGAAAAATGAAGTACTTGATAATATTGCTAAACTAAATTCAAATACAGCTACTGTTAAACAAGATACAGCATATATAACTGAAAATACAGCAAAGTACAAAGAAATAAATGATAGAGTATCTACTATCGTTAGGCAGATTGAAAGTAATCAGATTGGAAAGTTTTCAACATATAATGTTGCGTCATTTATGCAAAATATAATTAAAATAATACCAAAGAATGTGCAACTTGTTAATATAAGTTCTGATGATAACAAGAATATAAAAATTAAAGCAAAGTCTGACAGATATGCTGATTTGGGATATTTTGTATCTATACTTAAAATAAATAATGTTTTAAAAAATATAAAAATTAATAGCGTACAAAATGCTACAACATCAAGAATTGAACAAAGTGGCGCAAACAATGTGTTAACAACAATAGAAATAGGTGGTGAGTTACCATGATGTCGGAAAATACAAAAAAAGTATTAATAGTAACATTAATATCATTAATACTTGCATCGTTAATTGCTGTTTCAATGACAATGGACGTTAATTTGATAGTATTTAAATTAACATCAATAAAATCTTTGCTTGCACAGAGGCAAGACCTTATAGCAACGCAAGCAAAACTTACGGAAGCTGAAAAATTATATGATAATGCAATTAATGAAAACTCAACCGAGCAAACCAACTTTACTAGTGAAAAGAAAAGATATGAAGCAATTAGCGATGAAACAATTAAAACTGTAAAAGAGGCAACTACTCAAGATAATTATAGCATTGAATACATGTGGATAAGACTTGGCAATTATGCAACAGCAAATAATTTAACAATTGCTATAGCAGACCCTGGTAGTACAATACCAGAAAGTAAGAATAAAAGTGAGGATGAGAATGTACCGACACAAGAGACTGTTACAACATCTAGTGATTCTACTTCTGAGACAAAGTCAGATGCTGATACGCAAACAGATACTGAAACATTGTTTTCCATTCGTGTTTCAGGCAGTTATTTAAATATAGCTGATTTTATATTTGATGTTGAAAATGATGATGAATTAAGGTTTAAACTTGATAATATATCGATGGAATATCTATCAGGGACTTCAATAACAGCTAAGTTTAATGTGAAAAACTTAATTATTAAGAAATAAAAGGAGTAGATTATGAATAAGACATATATAATAACTTTTGGAATGTCAATTCTTGTATTTGCATCTCTTGTTATAATAGCATTAATGCTTATGGTACCACAACAAAAAGTGTTTATAGAGGGTAACATAAATAAATATGATACTATAAAAAAATCTGAGTTTACTTTTGAAAGTACAAAAGATATTACTTTAGAAACACTTATGAAACAATATGGTATTTCAGCAGATGAAATGGCAACATTTAAAGCTAGAAATCAGTATAAACCTGGAAATTCTGACCCATTTACTACTCCAGGAACTACGATTACTGATAAAGTTGATGGTAATACAGCTCAAGATGCAGATGATAAAACAACAAATAGTAATGGCGGTGTAAAAAATCCTACTGGAACAGGCAAATAAAGGAGAGATAATCATTGAGTCAAGGCAATATAAATGAAATAAACGATGTACAAACAAAGCAAACACACAAAAATTTAAAAAATAATATAATAATTTTTGAGTTTTTAATAATAATTGCACTTACTATTTTCATACTTTTTAGTACAATAAAAAGTGATTCTGATTTGAAAAAGGAGGAATTACTTACAACAATTATTAATGTACAAGACAATTTATCTTATTATTTAGGAAAAATGAGTGCTGATACTTTTTCATTGTATAGTAACACTGAGATATTATTAGGAAAAAAAGAAGAAACAGGTGAGGATATTGTGGCTACTGATGAGGATAAAATTGAACCACTTGTTGATGTAGCAACAAAAACTCAAAAAGGTGAAAAGGTGGCATATAAAATAATTACTCAGAATATGATAAAAACACTAAAAATTGATATACCAGATATGCAAGGTATAACTTTGTATATTCAAGATGGCTCAAAAGTTAAAGTAAGTTTTAATACTACTAAGCCATCATGGTGGACAACTGATTTTGATTTCCTAATTTTAGGAAATAACTAACATCGTTAAAAACATTTTTACAAAAGATAAAAGTGTTTTTAAATATATATTATAAGGAGGAAGAATTTTATGAAAAATTCTAAAAAAGGTATTTCTTTAATCGTATTAGTTATAACAATAATAGTTATAATTATTCTTGCAGCAGCTGTGTTATTATCTTTAAACGCTAATAACCCAATTTCAAATGCAAAACAAGCAACTTTCGACAGTGATGTTGATAATGTAAGATCTGCTATAAACCTATATATAGGAGACTTTATGGCAAAAAATCCTGTACATGAAGGACCATTTGATCCGAACGAAAAAACTGGTAAAGTTTGGATCTATGTAGGTGAAGGTGGAACTCAATCAGCAGAATATCCAAAAGATGACGCAAAAACTGAAGAAGAACTTGCTAATGAGGCTACAACATATGGCGACCAAGTAACTTGGGAAGATTTAGGCTTATCTGGAAAACCAAATTCAATAAAAGCAATTGCATATAACTGTAAAACTTGTGCAATATGTGCAATACCTGCTCAAGGAGGAGTAGAATACACATTTAGACTTACTGCTGATGCAGAGGAGGCTACAACTGTAAAGAATACTGATGACTTAGCAACAGTTATTGGAAGTCTGTTCTATACACCAGCTGATTAATAGTAGCCATTAATTAGTATTTAAAAACATTACAATTATATAATAATTAATACGATAAAAAAGGCAAAGACATATATGCTAATGTGTGTATATGTCTTTCCCACTATAATATAAATTATATATATTTTGGAGTAAATAACTATTATATATTGCAAAATGTATATAAATGCTAGGAGGGAGAGATAGTGGAAATTTATATAAATATTTTCATCATGTTTTGTATGTTTGTAATGGGCTCACTATTTGGAAGTTTCTTTTCACTTGCAACATATAGAATACCAAGACATCAAGATATAGTTAAAACAAGGTCATATTGCCCAAACTGTAAACATCGCTTAGAATTTTTTGACCTTATTCCAATACTTAGTTTTATAATTCGTGGTGGAAAATGCAAATATTGTAAAGAGAAAATAAGCTTAAGATATCCATTACTTGAGATTACAAATGGAGTAGTATTTTTAGTATTTTACTTTATCTTTGGATATACTTTAAATTTATTTTTAATATGTATAACATATGCTATTTTATTCGTACTTATTGGCTCTAGATTAATGTCAAAAAAAATGACAGATGAAGAAAAGATTGAGGTACAAGAATTAAAATTATCATCAAAAAAAGGTGTATTTGTAATAGAACTTGTAGTAGCTTTAATTATATTTACTGTATATGTAGCTTCTGCTTTAATTATTGTTAGAAACAGTACTAAAAAAGGTGCTGAACTAATTGCAAGAGGAAACGCTATAACAGTTGCAGTTAGTGCAATGGAACAAGCACTATCAAAAACATACGATGAGCTATATTCTAGTAGCTCTTCTTCAACTGGCTCAAACAACATTATATATGATGTAACTACTGATGTTACCAAATATTCAGACATAGATTTAACAAAAAAAGATTTAGTAAAAATTATACAAGTAAATGTAAAATATATGTATAATGGTAATTCATATGATTTTACTTTAAAAACTTTAAAAGGTAAGGAGATATAACTTATGAATAAATCAGGAATTACAATGGCATCTCTTGTAATATATGTAGTATTATTCTTTGCTTTTTCAACATTTGCTATTTCAATAAGTAGTAATATGAACTATTCTACTTTATCAGAAAAAGGCGATTTGTGGGTAAATGAACAATATGAAAAATTACAATATAACTTACTAAAAAGTGCAAAAGCAAGTGATGAAGTATATAGCATATCAGGAAAATTAATATTTTCAAATAATGACGAATATTTCTATGATACTCAAAAGAATCAAATACTTAAAAATGGTGGAGTTATTGCAAGTGATGTAAATGGTATATTTGAAATTACTGCAAATGGCAAAAATTGTACAGTTAATGTTTCTTTTTTAAAATATGAAAAAACAAAAACAGGAGATATATTTGTAACTGTGGGAGATGATATAGATGAGTAAAAAAATAAAAAAAAGACTAGTAGGTTCTGGTACACTTGTTGTAATATTTTCTGCTATAGCATTTTCCATATATGCAGTATCAACTTTTGCAGAGCAAGAACATTATGGTATAATGCAAGACAAATATGAAAAAAATATAATAGAAGAGTATGAAAAAAATGTAGATAATATAGAAGAATATTACGATAAACTTTTAGAAAAAAACAATTTTTAATATATAATTTAATTATTTATATTAGGAGGTATATATATGTTTGAAAATGTAAGAGCAAAAAAAAGCCCTATAGGTGTTGAGTTTATAAAGAAAGGATTACTTACTGACTCACAAGTTGACAGAGTACTTGAGTATCAAAGAGACCATAAAGATTTAAAATTTGCAGAAATAGTTGATATTCTTGATATGTGTGATAAGAAAAAATTACTTGATGTATTAGCAGATAAAATTCAAGTTCCACCTGCCATGCTTGACGGTGAACTTGATGTAAATCCGGTTGAATTTTTACCAAGAGATGTTATAATAAATTATAAAGCCATACCATTTTCTTTAGATGGTAATACATTAAGCATTGCATTTTCTGATCCACAAGATGTTGATAGAATAAAAGAAATAGAATTATTACTTATGAATAAAGGCTTTGAAATGGAAATATATGTCACTTTATATACAAGTATAATGAGGCAAATATCAACTATTAGAACTGTTGAAACACAATTTGTTGATAAACAAGAGAAAGATATTTCTAAGCTTATTGATAATATAATAATGACAGCTATTGAAAAAAGAGCAAGTGATATACATGTAGAACCAATGGAAGATAAGATTAGAATAAGATTTAGAATTGATGGAGAACTTTTAACAATAACAGAACTTCCAAAGAAAAGACAAGATGTTATTATAGGAAGACTAAAATCAATATCTAATATGCACCAAGAAATTATTTACGACCAAGATGGTAGTATAGATACATATGAAAATTATAGTATTCGTGTATCTACACAGAAAAATGTTAATGGAGAAAAATTCGTATTAAGATTATTAAAAAGAAATGAAGAGTCAAGGGATTTATTTGAACTTGGTTTTAAAAGAGATGATGAACTTGTAGATAGAGCATTTAATAAAAGAAATAGTATTGTATTATGCTGTGCGCCAACAGGTGAGGGTAAAACTACTACATTATATAGTGCAATAGAATACCTTGATAGACCAGAAATAAATATAATTTCTATTGAAAACCCAGTTGAACGTAGACTACCAGGTGTTAACCAAGTTGAAATTGGTCCAAATGTTACTTTTGCTTCTGCACTTAGAACAGTTTTAAGACAAGATCCTGATATAGTATTTGTTGGAGAAATAAGAGACGAGGAAACTGCAAAAGTAGCAATAGAAGCTGGTCAAACAGGACATTTAGTATTAAGTACTTTACACACTATTGATTCTATTGAAGCTATAACAAGAATAAGAAAAATGGGAATATCAGATTATGACGTATCTGCAACTCTTGTTACAACCCTTTCACAAAGATTAGTAAGAAGACTATGTGAAAAGTGTAAAAAGCCACATAAATTAACTGATGAAGAAAGAAAGTATATAGAAAAAGCAACCAAATTAACAGGAGTAGAATTTGATTTAGACAATGCTACTTTGTATGAGCCAAAGGGTTGCGAATATTGTAATGATGTTGGATATTTTGACAGAATTGGTATTTTTGAAGTATTGTGCTTTGATGAATACATAAAAGAAATGATTGCCGATGGAAGATCAAGTATTGATATAAGGAAATATGCAATGGAAAATACAGATTATAAGCCACTAGTGGTAGATGGGATAAATAAAGTACTAAGTGGAATAACAACAATAAGTGAATTAAAGAGAAAAATAACTGTGTAATATTATTTAAGGAAGGAAGATATATGGAGTTTTTAGATTCAATTTTAGCAAAAGCCGTAAGTTTAACTGCAACCGATGTACATTTGATAGTAGATCAATATCCTATATACAGGATTAATAGAAAACTTGAATATGATAATACTAAATTACCTATTAGCGCCGAGGTTTTAAGATCAATATTAGGTTTTTTCTTTGAGAGAAAGCCATCTATAAAAACAGATTTAGAACAATATAAGCAATTGGATTTATCGTATACATATGATAAGACAAGATTTAGAATTAATATTTCTTTTTCGAAGGGAATACCAGTATTTTCTATAAGAGTTATTCCTAATGGGGAAATTGATATAGACAAATTTGGATTAAGAGATATAGTTCAAAAGATGATGAGAGTAAAAAGTGGTATGATACTTGTAACGGGGAAAGTTAATTCAGGTAAATCTACGACAATGAATGCTTTTATTCAAGAAGTAAATAAGGTGGCAAATAAAAAAATTGTTACTCTCGAAGAACCGATTGAATACGAACATATATCTGATAAGTCTGTAATTATTCAAAAAGAAATAGGAAAACAATCAGATGTAGTTGACTATTATAGTGGACTTATTAATTTGCTAAGAGAAGACGCAGATATTGCTGTTCTGGGAGAAATTAGAGATAGAAAGACAATGAATGTTGCTATAGACCTTGCCGAAACAGGTGGACTTGTTATAGGAACATTACATACACGTTCTTGTGGCGAAACATTAGAAAGAATAGTTGCAATGTATGATTCACAAGATCAGCTTGCTATAAAAAATTCAGTCTCAAATATACTAAAAATGGTTATATCGCAAAAATTGGTAGTTGGGACAAAGGGTAAATTATTGATGGTCCCTGAAATAATGGTGGTAAATAGTACTATTGCTGCGCAAATAAGACAAGAAAAGTTTAGCGTATCAGATATAGAAGATTCAATACATACTTCAAAAGACAGTGGTTCACTTAGCTATGAATTCTCATTTGCAGATTTATATCTAAAAGGTCTTGTGGACATGGAAACAATTAAGGAAAATATTGAACCTAACAGACTTGATATAATAAAAGGAAATATAATAAGTTTTGGTGGAAAAGTAGAAGATTAATGGAGGTATAGTATGCCAAATTATAGATATAGAGTTCTCTTAGAAAATGGACAAATAAGACGTGGAAAAATTGTTGCAACTGACAAAGCTCAAGCAATTGACAGATTAAAAAGTATTAATAGTCAGCCTATCTATATAAAACGAGTAAGTAAATTGAGAAAAAAATATAAAGTATTTAGCTTTAATAGACTTGAAAGATTAAGTAGGCAATCAGCTACACGTACCTTAAATGATATAAGAAAGACCAAAAAAAGAAAAATTAACTTAAAAGAAATGACTGTTTCTGACTTTAAAGCTCTATTAACACCAATAAAAGCAAACGATATAATAACATTTGTAAATAACTTTTATATATTAAAAAGGGCTAAATTTACAAATGTGCAAGCTTTGCAATCTATCTTTGATGGTACAGAAAATCAAAAAATGAAATATATTGTTGAAGATTTACTTATAGGAGCACAAGCAGGTGAAAGAATACATAAGTTGATGGAAGCTTATCCTAGAGTATTTAATCCAATGTTTGTTAACTTTATACGTGTTGGTGAAGAATCAGGTAATTTGGATACAGCATTATTGTATGCTAGAGATTATGTTGAAAGCTCAATAAAGTTGAAAAAGAAAATAAGGAGTACGGTGATACCTAGAGTCCTTCAATTTGTAATTATTATGATTTTGATGTTTGTTACATTATTAATAGGTGTTCCATTACTTGAAGATGTGTATGAAATGTTTGACTCCACACAAGAAATTCCAAAAGCTACAATGTTTGCACTCGATATAGCAAAGTGGATCGTGTCTAATTGGTTTATTATACTATTAGTAGTTGGAATTTTAGTAATATCATTTATACTGTATATAAATACTTCTAGAGGAAGGTTTAATTGGGACAAATTTAAACTTACTTGCCCAGTTGTAGGACCACTTATAACTAATATAACAATTAGTAAATTTTTTAAAGCAATGTTACTAAATTTAAGGAATGGTATGAGAATACAAGAAAGTCTTGAAGTTTCGAAAAATGTTACAAATAATTATTATTTCTTATCAATAGTTGAAACAGGTAAGGCATTAGCTGCAGGTGGCGGTTCATGGATGGAACCATTTGAGCAAAAGAAAATATTTAGACCAATGGTAAGGGAAATGATTGGAATAGGTATGCAAACAGATTTGGCAGATATGATGGATAAGGTTAATGAATATATAGAAATGCAAATCGATGAATCAATAGGAAGATTTGTAAAAGCACTTCCAGATATAACATATGCGTTAGTTGGTGTTGCTTTAATTGCTTTTGTTATAACAGTTATGGTACCTTTAACTAATATGTACATGGGTGGATTTATTGATATGCCTAAATAAAGAAAATATGAACAATAAAATTAAGTTAAATATTAAAACAAATATTTATGAAAACTTTATATATCATAAAGTAAAATAATTATTCTAATAATATTTTCTTAATGAACTGTAACTTAAAAAGTAACATAGTAAATTCTATGTTGCTTTTTTCTTGATATAATTTTTTGTTTAGTATATAATAATTTTGTAAATAAAGGTGATTATATGTCAAAAATTAGTGTAAGTAAAAAACAAATTGAATATTGTGAGGCAATTATATATATATTATTAATTATTGTAGTTATATTTTCAAACGTTTATGGAAATATATATATAAAAATGATACCACTTTTAATTATTTTAGGTATTGTTGGAAATATATTATTTAAAAGAAGTGTGACTACAACAGTATTTAGTATGCTTGTTGCAATGTGTATTGTACATGTAAGAACGCATAGTGGGATACTTGAAAATTTAATGATTAGTGCTTTACTTGCACTTGATGTTGCAATGGGAGAGTTCTTAGGTGAATATATAAAAAAATCATATAAGTACTTAAAATCAAAAGAAAAATCAAGTAAAACTTCACTCATAACTTATTTATATACTGTAATAATATTATTACTTGCTTTGGGTATCAATACTTTTATTAATGGTAATGTTATAAATCTTCAAGTATGTAAGAATTCACTTAACAAATACCTAAAAGAAAATTATAGTAATTACAAAGATTATGAAATAACTGATATTAAATATACTTTTGGAATAGATAGAAAATATACTTTTATAGTAGAAAACTTAAAAAGAAATGAACAGAAAAAATATACTATATTCCTAAAAAATAAAGATGTTGTAGTAGATGAGTATAAATCTCAAACTTTAGCAGAAAATAATAATAAATTAACAGAACAACTAAAAGAATTTATTAATACTTTAAATACAAAAGATATATATTCAAATCTAAATTTATCTGCTGAATATATAGATGATGTAACTTTTAAAATAGTTATAAAAGAAGAAGTAAATAAAATTACAGATATAGAAAAAGAAGAATTTGCAAAAGAAATAGTTAACTTCCTTGAAGATATAAAAAAATTCAGTAAATATGATAATTTAGAAACTCTTTCAATAACAATTGATAATATAAACGATAACCAAGACATAATATCTTCAGACATCTTTATTGAGGGGTATGAAAATAATATAAAAAATAGTAAGGAAGAACCATATAAATATATATTAAAATCTTTAATGATTGAGTATATTTCATATTAATAAACGGAGGATAAAATGGCAAGTAAAGAAAGTACAAGTGAGCATAGAAGACTATCATTAATATCAGATATTATAATTTTTCTTTTCATTGTTTTTGTATCTATACTTTTAATTGAAAAATTAGGTAATGATTATAATTTAACTGAAGAAGTAGAGGATGTATTTTCTCTAAGCACTAATGATTCAGAAAGTAGAGATTTAATAGAATATGAAAATAAACAATTAGTAAATAACATAAAGAAAAAGTATGGCATAACAGTGTTATATGCAAAAGATGTAAAAGACTTTGCTATGAGGCTTGATGCGACCGAACAAAATGATTTATATATAGTAAATAATAATTTGAAAATTATAGAAAAGGCATTAGAAAAATATCCAGTTTCTGCTTTTAATATGTCTATATATAAAACTAACCCTATATATATTATGCTTGTTGATAGTTTTAATAATGATAATTTAGCACTTGCATCAAGAAATAGTTTAAATGAATATAGGATGTATATTAGTAATACTGAAAAATTTGAAAGAGCTTTTCATCATGAGATGTATCATATTCTAGAGTATTTTATGGCATCAAATGATAGTAATATATACTATGCTTGGAATGATTTAAATCCAGTAGGATTTAAATATAATGAAGATATTTCAAAACTTAATAAAGATTATGTATATATAAAAGCAGATAATGAGAAAAATGAAGAATTGGATAATCCTTACTTTTTAACAAAATATTCAAAAACAACTCCAAAAGAGGATAGAGCAGAAATATTTGCTGAACTTATGAGCTTAAATGAGATACCAAATTACCTTGAATATGGCAAAAATATTAGAAAAAAAGTTGATATGATAACATCTACTATTGATGAAACAGTTACACATGATAATTTTTATTTTAATAAGTTTTTGGAAAAAAGTAGTTTTTAAGAAAGCTACTTTTTTCTTTTAACAAGTAAACTTTACAATATAAATATTATTAAATTACTTTACATATAACTATTCAAGTGGTATAATTTAAGTGTATTTTTGAGGTGTTTTATGAGAAAAAATCAATTATTAGTGCTAATAGCACTATTATTTGTGATGATATATATTCTATTTAGTAATACAGTTTTAGGTGCAGAAGAAGAGCAAAATGTTGATGTAAATCAAGAAACTGTAGATGACAAAGTAGAGGAAAAACAAAAAGATGAAGTGTTACAAAACATTCAAGACTATATATCAGCAATAAGAGAAGAAATATCTAATATGGATAAAAAGCTAAATAGTTTAAAAAGCAAAAAAGAGTACACAAATTATCCTGCTATTAGGTTAAATATTGATACGCCTATGTTTGGACTAGTATCTATTGCAAACCAAAAATTAAAAATAACAAATGAAGTATCTGCTATTGATATTGCAAGAGGTTATTCTATTAGAGATATTATAAAAAGTAATAGCTTAAAAGTGCCAAGTTTTAGTGTAGTTTCAATTGTCGTTATAACAAGAGATATAAAATTAAATAAAGATATTAGTTTATCCGATGCAAATACAGCAATTTTAAAATTAACAGAGTATGTAAATCAAGTTGAGTCAGTAAACGATTTCCTAGATACACAAATTAGTAAAATATATGGTGGATATATTCCTAAAGATAAGGCAGATACAATTAATGAGTTAAAAACTAAATTATCAAATTTTAGTAGTAAACTTAATAAGCTTGATGAAAATATAATTTATACTTATGTACTAAACTCAAAAAATGAAACAGTATCAAGTTATATAGATAAATTTTTGGAATTTAGTAAAGATATATATAACGCAAATAATTCTTTAGAAAATGTTTTAATAGAGGATAAAGAGTTAGATAATATAAAAACTAAAGTAGATGAATTAGAAGTTAATATAGATAAATTTGAAAAAGAAGTAGAAGAGTATATATCAAATACATCAAAGGATATTAATATAGAAAATGTATTGTTAAATTATAGAAATTATGTTGTAAGCATAAGAGATAATATAAAAAAATATATAGATGAATCTACAAAAAAAGATGAAAGTAAAAACAGTGAAAATAGTGATAATAAAGAAAATTTAGAAACTACTCAAACTGAACAAGATGTTAATAACGCTGAGATTCAAAATTCATATATACAAAATGAAAATGTTACTATTTTTTATGAAGTAATATCTGAAAATATATTAGATTATATGAATTCTACTATTGAATATGTTGATAGTAAAATAAAAGAAATATTAGGAGAAAGTGTTTTAAATAATATAAAAGGAATACCAGAAAATACACCTGAAGAAGTTATAAATAAAGGTGATGTAATTGGTATGGCAGAAAAAGAGTTAACTCAAGAAGAAAAAGAAGCTCTTATCTATGAACTTGCAAAAAAATATAAAGAAATTGTTTCAAAAGATTATTCTTTTTATATAGATAATATGAATTTCCTTTTAAAAGATACCAAAGAAAAAGTGTCAGCACTTTCAAAACAGACAGAGGCAAATGTTTTAATTAGTTTAAAATATGTATATTTAGAGTTACCAAAATTTTTAGATAAAAATTTAGATTTGTATAATGAAGATAATGTAGTAATTGAAACAGAAACTTTTGCCTCAAAGCTAAAAACTGAACTAAATAAATTATGTGATACTGCAAAAACAGTAAATAAAATATATGATGAAAAGAAAAAAGCAAATGAAATAAAAGGAAGTTAATTTAAAGGGGTATATTATATATGTTTTGTGACATTACAAGGCAAGAATTGCTAAGTGTAGAAAAACCAGCACGTTATGTTGGTGGCGAGTATAATCAAGTAATAAAAGATTTAAAATATATAAAATGTAGGTTTGCATTTTGTTTTCCAGATGTATATGATGTAGGTATGTCTAATCTTGGTATGAAAATATTATATAATGTACTTAATAAAAGAAAAGATACATGGTGTGAAAGAGTATTTGCACCATGGCCTGATTTTGAAGAACTATTAAGAAAAAAACATGAAAAACTTTATGCTTTAGAGTCAAAGGATACACTTGATAAATTTGATATAGTTGCATTTACATTACAATATGAGATGAGTTATACTAATGTATTAAATATGTTAGAACTTGCAAATATTCCAGTGTTTGCAAGTAAGAGAGATGAAACACATCCATTTGTTTTTGCAGGTGGACCTAGTGCTTGTAATCCAGCTCCTATGTCAAAGTTTATAGATGTATTTATGCTTGGCGATGGAGAAGAATTAATTGATTTAATAACTGAAAAATATGTAGAGTGGAAAGAGAAAAAATTACCTAAAATAGAGTATTTAAAAAGTATAAAGGATATTAAAGGAATATATATTCCACTACTTCATACAAAAAATGAAATAATAGAAAAAGTTATAATAAAAGATATGGATAATGTGCTATATCCAACTGATTTTGTTGTACCTAATACTGAAATAATACAAAATAAAATATCTCTTGAAGTTTTTCGTGGTTGTACTAGAGGGTGTAGATTTTGTCAAGCGGGGTATATATATAGACCAGTAAGAGAAAAAAGTGTAGATGTACTTGTAAATCAAGCCAAAAAATCAATAGAAAATACTGGTTTAAATGAGGTTACTTTGTGTTCTTTAAGTACAATAGATTATCCTCATTTTAATGAACTTGCAGAAAAACTTATTAAACTATTTGAAAAGAAAAAAGTTGGTTTAAGTTTGCCGTCTATAAGGATTGATGCTGTAGATGTAGATATATTAAAAAAAGTACAAGCTGTAAGGAAAAGTTCACTTACATTTGCACCAGAGGCAGGTTCACAAAGATTAAGAGATGTTATAAACAAGAATATAACTAAAGAAGAAATTTTAAATGGGTGTAAACTTGCATTTGAAAATGGTTGGAATAATATTAAGTTATATTTTATGATAGGACTTCCAACAGAAACTTATGAAGATTTAGAAGAAATTGTAAATCTTGCAAATAGTATTGTAGAATTATATTATAGTATGCCAAGTAGAAAACAAAGTGGCAAATGTAATGTAACAGTTGCAACATCTACGTTTGTACCAAAACCACATACACCGTTTCAGTGGTGTGCACAAAATACATTAGATAAAATAGAATTAAAGCAAAAATATTTAAAAGAAAAATTAAATAATAAATATATAAAATATAATTGGCATAATCCATTTATTAGTAGGTTAGAAGCAGCTATTTCTCGTGGTGATGAAAAAATTGCAGATGTTATATATGAGGCATTTAAAAATGGAGCAAGATTTGATAGTTGGGAAGAAAGACTTAATGTTAACGCATGGGAAAAAGCATTTAAAAAAGTTAAAGTAAATATAGAAGATTATGCAAATAAAGAATATAGTTTAGATACTGTATTTCCATGGGATAATATAATGCATGGCGTAAGTAAAGAGTTTTTGATACGTGAATATAATAAAGCAGTGGAACAAAAAACTACACCAAAGTGTTCATTAAAATGTGCTTCATGTGGTGTTACAAAAATTGCAGAGTGTAAATTTATAAATAATAAAAGAAACTAGAAATAGGTGAGATTGTTTTGGATAAAAAAGATAAGGAAAAAAGCAAGGTATCTATAAAAAATAGAGATATAAATTTTAAATATGAGATAAAAGAAAAGCTAGAGTGTGGTATTGAATTAAAAGGAACTGAGGTTAAATCAATACGAAAAGGTAATGCTAATTTGAAAGATACTTTTGCATTAATTAGAAATGGCGAGCTTGTTTTAAAGAATATGTATATTGCACCATATGAAATGGGAAATATTAATAATGTTGACCCAGTAAGAAATAGAAGGTTACTTATACATAAAAAAGAACTTTTAAAACTACAAAATAGCATAAAGCAGGGAGGCTATACCTTAATTCCAAGTAGGATATATACAGTAGGAAGATGGGTAAAAGTTGAAATGTGTTTATGTGTTGGTAAGAAGTTATATGATAAAAGAGAAAGCCTAAAAGAAAAAGAACAAAAAAGACAAATGAATGCTTTTAAAAGATAATAAAAAAGCAATTTTTAAATTAATAGTAGGGGTGTGATTTATTTTTAAATTACACCCCAACAAATATTATATAGTCTTAAAAACTAATTCCGTCGATACAATTATCATAAATAAATTGTTTAATCTTACTCATATTATTTGTATTATAATAATCAGTTAAAAGTAAATTAAATTCTTCTAAATGTTTATCTGACACTTTTATAATACCACATCCATTTTCTATCATTATTTTATTTGCACAAATTGTACTAGTTCTTTTATTACCATCCCAAAAAAGTTGACTTCTCATACCGTATAGCATATATTCAATAGCTTTTTCAGTTACATTTGATATACTTAATATGTTTTCTATTTCAGCTTCAACTTGTTCCTTTTGCTTTATTGGTGGAATATAATCTGTGCCAGTGATTTCAACTTTACCGTGTCCTTAAAGTACCCCACTTTATACTTTCATTATGACTTACAAATGAATTTACTTTGCATACAAAATCAAGGTTAAAAGGCACTGATATGTTATCAATAACGTATTTCCAAGCATCTCTTAAATTTAAGATACATACAATCTCATCTAATTTTAAATTTGGAACATTAATACCCTCTAAAATTTTCTTAATTTGCTCAAAAGTAGCATTAATACCTTCCATTTTAGCATTAGCATATATATTATCTATTAGATTTTTTCTTGCAAGAAATATATTTTGTTCCAAAGTCATATTATATTTATTTTCCATATTAATTCCTCATTTCTATAGTAATTATATAATATATAGTTAAAAAAATCAATAAAAACAAAAATAGTTCTTGCAATCTTATTTAATAGCTATTTGTTGCTATATTTGAGTTTGTATTTTGATTTATACTTGAATTGTTGGTATTTTGAGTACCAACATTAGAATTATTATTTTCATTATTGCAACAAATTGCCTCACAATCACTTGCTACCCCTGACATAGAAAGTAAATTTTGAGCAATAACTTGAAGTAAATTGCCCAGTATATCTTGTTCTGTAAGTGTTAAGTCTTTAGCTAATGTTATTGCAACTAAAGCACCAAAAAGTACGACATTGTTTCCTACATTTTCACATATATTACATTTATTCATATGCTACTCCTATGTATTACTTGTAACACTACCGCTTATTGTAAGTAAATGATGTTTACATCTATTTGGTAAGCAAATTTGAGTTTCAAATGTAGTAAATATTTGCCTTATAATAGTTTCCGTTCCATTTTGTATTAAAACTGTAAAATATCTGCTATTTGCTTGTATAATATTTACAACATAACCACACTGTAATTCTATAGTTTGGTTTGTATTTGTTATAGTAAGCATTTTTTGTCTGCAACAACTCGAACAATTATCTCTAACGCAGTCTTCAATAGTTATATTAACTATGAAACCATCCATAAAAATCTCCTCCTAAAAATTAGTTTGAACAACAAACAACTGTTGTACCACAATCAATTGCAGTTACTCCAACAAAAACTCTTAAATTTCCACCAGTTGTTGGTAAATCGAATATTTTGTATCCACCGCTTGAAATTGTAAAAATTAAATTTGGTATTTGGTCCTCATTTGTGATTTGAATTGTAGCATTGTTTCTATTTCCACCTAAAAATTTTATAGAATATCCTAAAGAAAGAGGGATAATGCTATTTGTCGCAACATTAGTATAAACATTATCTATTACTTGTGGTATACCATTTAAACATCTTCTTTGTCTAATTGTTAAAGTAAAACAAAAATTGCACATTTTGTATCACCTCATTTTATTTAAGTATATGAATAAAATATTTGAAATGTTACTTTTAAAATATATAAAAAAGGATAATAAGCGGTTAAACTTATTATCCTTTTACAATATTACAATATTAAAATATTCCTAATTATAGCAAGTCTATTTTAAAATTATAGGCAAAATGATATTTTATTTCAGTAATATCGTTTCTATCAATATCAAAAAAAGCAAATGCATTATTAAATTTGACTATAGCAAAATTACGTACAAATTTACCAATATGCTTACCCCTTTCTTCTGCAAATTCATTTACAAAGCCACTTTTAGTCATGTCTTTTAAAGCCTCCTTTAAAATTATTTGAATGATAAAATTATAACCTATAATAAAATTATACCGCAAA
The DNA here is from genome assembly GCA_947632635.1 of uncultured Clostridia bacterium. Taxonomy (GTDB): domain Bacteria; phylum Bacillota; class Clostridia; order TANB77; family CAG-465; genus CAG-465. The sequence continues at coordinate 35,588 of CANRQA010000002.1, forward strand.
AGTCTAATTATGTCAAGTAAATCAGCTTTTATAGTAAAACTTTATATGATTAATTTATAAAGCCTAAAATAAAAACTTTTTAAAATGTCCCAAAAAGGAAATAATAAGTCATAGATGTGACTTAAATGAGAAAGGTAAATTTAAGAATGAATTGGAAAAGTACAATGTTATTAAAGAATTAGTAGATTATATTGGGAACAAAACAGAGAAAAAGAATTAAATATCTCATTTAGTATAGATTTTTTTACCAAAATGGTTTATAATACTCTAAAATAGATAGGAGTGTGAAAAAATATGACCTATGAATTTGCTAAATATCCCGACGGTATATTAGGAGTATTTTCTAGTATTGGAAAAAAGGAAAATGATGAGGAATATATTCGTGTAACTTTTGAAAGACCAACAAAAAATGGGTTTGATACTTATGTTATTGAACTACCAAGTTATGAAGTTATTTTAGAAGATGGAAATTATTCCAAAAAAGAAAAGGAGAATTTTATGAAAATTGTAAAAAATGGGTCATCTTTTTTCTTTAAATATGCACGAATAGGGGGATTACAAATTACTTAATATTTAAAAAGCGGATACAAAATATATTTTTGGACTAACGAAAATGATGAGCCTATTCATGTTCACATATCGAAAGGAAGTCCGTCACAAAATGCAACTAAAGTTTGGATAACTCAAGTGGGTGGTTGTATTGTTTGTCATAATAAAAGTAAAATACTTGAAAGAGAGTTAAACATTATTTGTGAGGATATTTCATTACACTATTTTCAAATAGTTGAAATGTGGAAAAATATTCATTCAGGTAATGTAAAATTTTATTGCTGATGATTTTTTGAAAAATAAGTGAGGGAGTAGAAATCTTTCACTTATTTTTGTGATTATTTAATTAAATTTTAATACATTTATGTTGAATAATATAATTAAGGGGAGAGTATGAAGAAAAAGACAAAGTATTGTATATTTAATTATATGAAAGGAAACAAAGATGAAAAAATTCGAAAATATAATTAAAGAAAAAGCATAAGAAATTTTAACAGTTTTAAAGTGGTAAATTCAGGTTTACATCATCGTATTAGTCATAGTGCAAGGTTTATAGCATTTTTTAAAATAAATATATGTGCTTTTTGCAATTTTTTAGAATTAAATAACCTTGAGTATTAAAATATATAAAAAGGATAATAAGCGGTTAAACTTATTATCCTTTTACAATATAAAAAATAAATCTAATTATTTTATTTTAAATTTATCTGATTAAATGGCTTAAAATTACCTAATGTGTCAATTCTACCTTTTACTGTTATTTTTATTTCCACTTCTGCGTAATTACCTTTAAAATCGTTAGCTTCTACATATATGAAGTCAGTTATTTCTTTGCCGCTTTTATCAATAAAGCCCCATTTGTTGTGAAGCTTTACTTTAGCAAACCCATTTACGAAATCTGAAGCGTCATCATATTTAATAGCAGTAATTTCTCTACCATTAGTATCCAAAAAGCCCCATTTTTTGTTAAGTTTTACTTTAGCAAATCCATTTACAAAATTTGAAACATCATCATATTTAATAGGGATAACTTCTTTACCATTAGTATCTATAATCCCAAATTTATCTTTAATATTTACTATAGCAAATCCATTTTCAAAATCATAAACATAATCATATGTAATAGGAGAGATTTCCTTTCCTTTGGTATTTATAAAACCAAATTTTCTATCAAGCATTACTATAGCAAAACCATTTTTAAAGTTATAAGCAAAATTATATTTAATAGGGGTAATTTCTTTGCAATTAGAATTTATAAAACCATATTTATTGTTAATCTCCACTACAGCGAACCCGTTTTCAAAAAAACAAATTTCATCATATTTAATAGGAGTTACTTCTTCGACCATAGTATTAATAAAGCCGTATTTCCCTTTTTTCCGTACTATAGCCAAATTCTCATTAACAAACCAAATAAGAGTATATCCTTTTTTACACATTTTTTCTACATTTTCATTTACAAAGCCACTTTTAGTCATGTCTTTTAGTTCCTCCTTTAAAATTATTTAAATGAATAATTTATTAATTTACTAGATTATATCATCGTATTAGCCATAATGCAAGGTTTGTAAAACTTTTTTAAAATAAATATATGAGCTTTTTACAATTTTTTAGAATTAAATAACCTTGAGTATTAAAATATATAAAAAAGGATAATAAGCGGTTAAACTTATTATCCTTTAAAAAAGAAAAATATTTTGTTATTTTAATTTAGTGGAGTAAAATTACCTAATTTGTCAATTTTACCTGTAACACTTATTTTAACTTTTGCATATTCATTTTCAAAATCGTTAGCTTCTATATATGTGAAATCAGTTATCTCATTACCACTTTCATCAATGAAGCCCCAGCAACCATTAAGTTTTGCTTTTGCAAACCCATTTATAAAATCACCAATATAATCATATTTTATAGGAGTAATTTTTTTCTCAGTAGTATCAATAACGCCCCATTTCCCATTAAGCTTTACTTTAGCAAGCCCATTTATGAAACTTGAAACATCATCATATATAATGGAAGTAATTTCTTTGCTAGTAGTGTCAATAAAACCCCATTTGTCGTTAATGCATACCGTAGCAAAACCGTCTTTAAAATCACAAACAAAATCATACTTTATTTCAGTAATTTCTTTGCCAGTAGTGTCAATAAAGCCCCATTTACTGTTGAGGTCAACTCTAGCAAATCCATTTTTAAAATTCCAAACTAAATCATATTTTATTTCAGTAATTTCTTTACCAGTAGTATCAATAAAACCCCATTTCTTGTTAATGCATACTATGGCGAATCCGTTTTCAAAAGACCAAAAAACATCATATTTTATTTTTGTAATTTCTTTACCAGTAGTGTCAATAAGGCCGTATTTATTTTTAATTTTTACTATAGAAAAACCATTTTCAAAATCTGAAACACTATCATATTTAATAGGAGTTACTTCTTCGACCATAGTATTAATAAAGCCGTATTTCCCTTTTTTCCGTACTATAGCCAAATCTTCATTAGCAAACCCAATAAGAGCATATCCTTTTTTACACATCTTTTCTGCATTTTCATTTACAAAGTCATTTCTAGTCATGTTTTTAAATCCTCCTTTAAAATTATTTAAATGAATAATTTATTTAATTTACCAGATTATATCATACGAGTTTTTACAAGTCAATATTATTACAAGAATTAGTGTTTACTTTATAAGTACTTTGCGTATAAAAAAGGATAATAGGTAAGTACACCTACTATCCTTTTTGTGTAAAAGCTAATTTTTTTGTTTTAACTAACTACATTATAAAAATAGGCAAGAACCTCCCATTAGCATCAATAATGCCGGGAAATGTTACTTTAGCAAAGCCATTTACAAAATTTTCTATACTACCTAATATTGTTGGAATAATTTCTTTACCACTTTCATTAATAAAGCCATATTTATTGTTAAGCATGACTTTAGCAAAGCCATTTACAAAATCAAAAATCCTATCATATTTTATTTCGGTAATTTCCTTACCGTCAGTATTAATAAGGCCTAATTTCCCATCAATATTAACTCTAGCAAATCCATCTTTAAAATAATAAACATGATCATATTTAAATTTAGTTATTTCTTTACCAGTTTCATCAATAAATCCCCACTTGTTGTTAAACTTTACCCCTGCAAAGCCATTTTCAAAATTGTTAACATCATCATATATAATAGGAGTAATTTCGTTACCACTTTCATCAATAAAACCCCATTTATTATCAATACATACCCTTGCAAATCCATTTAAAAAAATATAAACACCATCATACTTAATTTTAGTAATTTGCTTTCCTGTCGTATCAATAAAGCTAAATTTGTTATTAGCGCGTACTATAGCAAAACCATTTACAAAATCAAAAATCCTATCATATTTAATTTCAGTAATTTCTTTGCCTGAAGTATCAATAAGGCCCCATTTGTTATTAAGGCTTCCTTCAGCAAACCCATTTTTAAAATAAGTAACCTTATCATATTTAATAGGAGTAATTTCGTTACCATTAATATCAATAAGGCCCCATTTGTTGTTAATGCATACTTGTTGAGAGAATCCATTTCTAAAATACCACCAAAAATCATCATAATCATATTTAAATTCAGTTATTTTTTTACCGGTAGTATCAATAAAGCCCCATTTGCCATTAAGCCTAACTTTAATAACCCCATATTTAAAAGTTATTCCAGCAATATCTTCGTATATAATTTTAGTTATTTCTTCACCTTTAGTATTAATAAAACCATATTTTTCATTAAGCATTACCCATGCAATCTCACATTCAAAATTGCCAACGCACTCATATATAATAGGAGTAATTTCCTTGCCACTTTCATCAATAAAGCCCCATTTATCATCAATACATACCCTTGCAAATCCATTTTCGAAATCGTAAACATCATCATACTTTATTTCAGTAATCTCGTTGCCATTAGTATCAATAAAACCGTATTTGACATCGCCGTTATTGTTATAAATATTTACTCTAGCAAAACCGTTTTCAAAATTCCAAGTATCATTATACTTTATTTCAGTAATCTCGTTACCATTAGTATCAATAAAGCCGTATTTACCATTAATTTTTACTATAGCAAATCCATTTACAAAGTTACCAATAAAATGATATTTTTGTTTACAAACCTTTTCTACATTTTCGCTTACAAAGCCATTTCTAGTCATGTTTTTAAATCCTCCTTTAAAATTATTTAAATGAATAATTTATTTAAATTTACTAGATTATATCATCGTATTAGTTATAATGCAAGCTTTATAGCAGTTTTTTAATAAATATATATGAGCTTTTTGCAATTTTTTATAATTAAATAACCTTAAGTATTAAAATATATAAAAAAGGATAATAAGTGGTTAAACTTATTATCCTTTAAAGAAAATTATTTTTTTATTTTAATTTAGTGGCGTAAAATTGCCTAATTTGTCAATTCTACCTTTAATACTTATTTCCACTTCTGCATATTCATTTTCAAAATCGTTAGCTTCTATATATGTGAAATCAGTTATCTCTTTACCATTAGTATCAATAAAGCCCCATCTGCCATTAAGTTTTGCTTTAGCAAAACCATTTTCGAAATTTGAGACCTCATCATATTTAATTTCAGTTATTTCCTTACCACTTTTATCAATAAAGCACCATCTGCCATTAAGTTTTGCTTTAGCAAAACCATTTACGAAATTTGAAAGCTCATCATATTTAATTTCAGTTATCTCATTACCACTAGCATTAATAAATCCACATTTATTTTTAAGTTTTACTATAGCAAATCCATTTTTAAAATCCCAAACCAAATTATATTTAATTTCAGTTATCTCGTTGCCATTGCTATCAATGAAGCCACATTTATTATCAATACATACCCTTGCAAATCCATTTTCAAAGTCCCAAATATAACCATATTTAATAGGAGTAATGTTATTATCGTAAATATCAATAAGGCCCCATTTGTTCTTAAGACATATTCTAGCAATTCCGTCTTGAAAATTAGAAACCTCATCATATTTAAATTTAATTATATTGTTGCCATTAGTGTCGATAAATCCCCATTTATGATTATGATTAGCACATACCATAGCAAATCCGTTTTCAAAATCATGAGCATTAATATATTCAATTTTAGTAATCTTTTTACCAGTAGTATCAATAAAACCATATTTGGTATCAACGCCGCCGTATTTGCCATTAATTGCTACTATAGCAAAACCGTTTTTAAAATCCCAAGCACCAGTATACTTTATTTCAGTAATCTCTTTACCAGTAGTATCAATAAAACCATGTTTGGCATCAATGCCTCCGTATTTGCCATTAATTTCTACTCTAGCAAATCCATTTTTAAACTCATGAACATAATCATATTTGATTTCAGTTATCTCGTTGCCATTAGTATCAATAAAGCCACATTTGCCATTAAGTTTGACTATAGCAAAGCCATTTACAAAATCACAAACGTAATCATATTTAATATCTGTTATTTCCTTACCACTTTCGTCAATAAAGCCCCATTTACCATTAAGTTTGACTCGAGCAAATCCATTTACAAAGTTACCAATATAAAAATATTTCCTTTCACACAATCTTTCTACATTTTCGTTTACAAAGCCACTTTCAGTCATGTTTTAAATCCTCCTTTAAAATTATTTATTAGATTTAAGTAAATTAATTTACTAGATTATATCATTGTATTAGCCAAAATGCAAGGCTTGTAGAGTTTTTTTATAAATATATATGTGCTTTTTGCAATTTCTTAAAATTAAATAACCTTGAGTATTAAAATATATAAAAAAGGATAATAAGCGGTTAAACTTATTATCCTTTAAAGAAAATTATTTTTGTTATTTTAATTTAGTGGTGTAAAGTTACCTAATGTATCAATTTTACCTTTAACTTCTATTGTTACTTCAGCATATCCATTTGCAAAATTATAAGCTCTATCATATTTAGGTGGAACAATTTCCTTACCACTTTCATCAATAAAGCCGTAGTTACCATTAGTTTTTACCTTAGCAAAACCATTTACAAAGTCAAAAACCTTATCATAAATAATAGGAGTAATTTCCTTACCACTTTTATCAATAAAGCTCCATTTGTTATTAAGGCATACCATAGCAAACCCGTCAGCAAAATTACAAACCTCATCATACTTTATTTCAGTAATTTCTTTGCCAGTAGTATCAATAAAACCGAATTTGCTGTTAATGTATACTCTAGCAAATCCATTTTTAAAATTCCAAGCATCATCATATTTTATTTCAGTAATTTCTTTGCTAGTAGTGTCAATAAAGCCGTATTTGCCGTTAATGTATACTCTAGCAAAACCGTTTTTAAAATCCCAAACATTATCATATTTTATTTCAGTAATCTCTTTGCCAGTAGTGTCAATAAAGCCGTATTTGCCATTAATTTTTACTCTAGCAAAACCATTTATAAAATCCCAAACATTATCATATTTTATTTCAGTTATCTCTTTTCCGGTAATATCGATAAAGCCCCACTTGTCATTAATGCATACCCCGGCAAAACCTTTTTTAAAATTATAAGCAAAATTATATTTAATATTTGATATTTCCTTACCATTTTTATCAATGAAACCCCATTTTCCATAAACAAATACTCTAGCAAATCCATCGTAAAAAATATCAATATACTTATAATTATCTTTACACATTCTTTCTACATTTTCGTTTACAAATCCACTTTCAGTCATGTTTTTAAATCCTCCTTTAAAATTATTTATTAGATTTAAGTAATTTAATTTACTAGATTATATCATTGTATTAGCCAAAATGCAAGGATTGTAGCGCTTTTTTATAAATATATATGTGCTTTTTGCAATTTTTTTAAAATTAAATAACCTTTAGTATTAAAATATATAAAAAAAGGATAATAAGCGGTTAAACTTATTATCCTTAAAAAAAGAGAATTATTTTTACATTTTAATTTAGTGGTGTAAAATTATCTAATTTGTCAATTCTACGGAAGTGGATAATGGAAGGAACATGGAAGGCGTAAAGTTGCCTAATGTATCAATTCTACCTTTAACTTTTACTATTACTTCAGCATATCCATTTGAAAAATTATCGGCACTATAATATTTAGGTGGAATAATTTCCTTACCACTTTCATCAATAAAGCCGTATTTACCATTATTTTTTACTATAGCAAAACCATTTGCAAAGTCAAAAACCGTATCATAAATAATAGGAGTAATTTCCTTACCACTTTCATTAATGAACCCCCATTTGCCATTAAGCATGACTTTAGCAAAACGGTTTTTAAAGTTACAAACAGAATCATACTTTATTTCAGTTATCTCTTTTCCGGTAGTATCAATAAAACCGTAATTTTCGTTAATTTTTACTATAGCAAAATTATTTTCAAAATTCCAAGCATAATCATACTTTATTTCAGTTATCTCGTTGCCATTAGTATCAATAAACCCCCATTTTCCAACAAAGCTAGATCTGCCGCATTTGTCACATATTTTTACCGTAGAAAAACCATTTTCAAAACCGCAAATAAAATCATATTTTTTGTTACACCTTTTTTCTACAATTTCGTTTACAAAGCCATTTCTAGTCATTTTTTTAAATCCTCCTTTAAAATTATTTATTAGATTTTAGTAATTTAATTTACTAGATTATATCATCGTATTAGTCAAGATGCAAGATTTATAGCACTTTTTTAAAAGAAAATTAGCTTTTTCTATTACTTTTTCATATATAAGTGATTGAGTTTTTTTTAAATAAGTGATATAATTTTTAAGAAAAAAAGGAGATAATTAATGTTTAAAGCAGGATATATAACAGTAGTAGGTAAACCTAATGCAGGAAAATCTACTTTAGTAAATAAACTTGTAGGTTTTAAAGTTGCAATTACAACGCCTAAACCACAAACTACAAGATTTAATATAAAAGGGATAGTAACATCCAAGACATCTCAAATGATATTTATAGATACACCTGGAGTACATACACCAGAACATAAATTAGGAAAGTATATGATGAAAGGCGTACAAAATGCAATTTCAAATGTAGATTTAATCATTTATTTAATTGACGCTTCAAAGCCTAAAATGGACATGGCAAATGAAAAAATAATGCAAGATATTGTAAAAACGAAAAAAAATGTTATACTTGTAATTAATAAAGTAGATATAGTAGAAAAAGAAAAAATACTAAAAATAATAGAAGTATATACCAATTATTTTAAAAGTATAAATGGAGAATTTAAAGAGATAATACCAATATCTGTATATAAAAATGACGGCTTGGATATACTTATTGAAAATATAGAAAAATATTTACCAGAAGGTGAGCCTTTTTACGAGCAAGATGAAATAACAGATATAACTCAAAAAGAACTTGTAGAAGAAATCATAAGAGAAAAAGCATTAAATTCTTTACTTGAAGAAGTACCACATGGTATAAAAGTAGAAGTAGAAAAATTTAAAGAACGTGAAAATGAAAATGGTAATTTTATATATGATATTGAAGCAAATATAATATGTAACAAAGAATCGCATAAAGGTATAATAATTGGAAAAGATGGACAATGCTTAAAAAAAATAAAAACACTTGCACTAAAAGATATAAAAGAAGCACTTGATGGTAGAGTTAATTTAAAATTATGGGTTAAGGTAAGAAAAAATTGGCAACAAAATGAAAACTATTTAAAAGACATAAAAAATAAAATATGCTAAAAGTTCTTAATATTAGACAAAAAAATCTGTATAAGCTATATTAATATACATAAACTAATATTAAGGTGATAATTATGTATGAAAAAATAGCTTGGGAAAATTTCATGAAAACAGGAGATATTGAAAGTTTTTTAGAATATAAAAAAATAATGGAACTATATAATTTTAAAGAAGTATTAGAAGAAAAAGGTGAGTTATCTAGTGAACTTGATAAAAGTAAAGGGGATAGTAATAAAGGAAGTAACATATAAAGAAAACGATAAAATAATAACACTAATAACAGATTCTTTAGGCAAAATTTCTTGTATAGCAAGAGGTGCAAAAAAAACAAATTCACCCTTACTTGCAGGAACTCAGTATCTTGTGTATAGTGATTTTGTGTTATATAAATCAAAGAACTTTTACTATGTTAATTCTGTTGAAAGTATAAATACTTTCTATAAACTACGAGTAGATTTTGATAAACTAGATAGTATTTTTCAAATTACCCGTATTTTAAATAGTGTAACAGATGAAAACCAAGATACAAGTGATATATTAAAATTATTTGTAAATACTATATACATTATAGATAAAACAGAGTCAAAAGAAAAAGTAAAAATTATAATAGCAACATTTAAAATAAAATTATTTCAGTTTTTAGGCTTTACGCCAAGAATTGATGAGTGTGTAAATTGTAGAAAAAAATTAGAAGAAGATGTATGCTACTATGACTATGTAAATAATAACTTTTATTGCTCTAATTGTTTAAATGAAGATAAGAGAAGATATATTAAATTATCTAAAGCAACGGTAACTGCAATAAAGTATGTTATATTGTCAAATGTAAATAAAATATTTTCATTTGAACTTAAATCACCAAACGACTATATATTATTTGGACAAGTATATTGTGATTCAATGACAAATGGAATTTAAGAAAGAGGGGATATGTATGAATAAAAAAGTTGTTACAATAATACTTATTATATTAGCAGTTATAGCATGTGCAGCTATTTCCTATATTATCGCAAAGACTAGTACAAAATCAAATAGTGGGGAAGTAACGCAGGAAAGTGAAGATGTAACTCAAAGTACACAAGTAGAAAATAATAATGTAGAAGCAAGTGAAGATAATTTAACAACGAATATTTATCAAAACGTTGTATTAAATAGCAAAATTGGAAATGAAATATTATCTCAAATAAATATTCCAGATATGTATTCTAAGCAAATATTTGAAGAACTTGATAAAAATGGTATTACTGATAAACTAAGAATAATGTATACTTTTGCATTAATGTCAACCGATGCAAATTATACAGATTATATGAGAGTATCAGAAGATTATATTGGAAATTATATAACAAAAGAAGATTTAGAAAAGATAGCAAAAACTTTCTTTGCAAATACTGAGAATTTAAAACATCAAAATATATTTTCAGAAGAAATATATAATGATGAAACTGGTGTATATGTGATAGTTGCAAAAGGTTTTGGTGGTAGTGATGTTGAATATATAATGCCAGTTCCATATAAAATAACGGAATATAATGATTATGTAGAAGTAGAACTATATAAAGTATATATTACAAGATTTAATGATTACACTAAAATGGATGAAAATGCTTCAAAAGATGTAGTCTTTTATAACAGTAATAGGACAGAAAAAAGTGTAGAAATAAATGATGAAAGAATGTATACAAATGAGGGTAGATTAAGTGTTATTAATGAAAAAATAGAAAACGAAGAAATAGAAAAAGAAAAATTAGATAAAATAAAAATTACACTAAATAAAGAAAACGGAAAATATTTAATAAGTGATTATAAAAATATATAAATATGGTAGTAAAAAATAAACAATATAGGTATGTAAATTATTGTTAGAAATAAAAAGAGGAGGAAAAAGTAAAAAATGTTAAAACTAAACAATATATGTAAAAGTTTTAAAACAGCAGATTTTGTACAAAAAGCACTAGATGATGTAAGCATTGAATTTAGGAAAAATGAATTTGTAGCAATACTTGGCCCAAGTGGTAGTGGTAAAACAACACTACTTAATATTATAGGTGGTCTTGACCATTATGACAGTGGTGATTTAGTTATAAACTCAAAATCAACTAAAGATTTTAAAGATAGAGATTGGGATGCATATAGAAACAACTGTATAGGCTTTGTATTTCAAAATTATAACCTAATATCTCATATTAGTATATTATCTAATGTAGAAATGTCTATGACTTTAAGTGGAGTAGGTGCTAAAGAAAGAAAAAAACGTGCAATGGAGGCTTTAGAAAAAGTTGGACTTAAAGAACATATGAATAAAAAGCCAAATCAGCTATCAGGTGGGCAAATGCAAAGAGTTGCAATTGCAAGAGCACTTGTAAATAACCCTGATATAATAATGGCAGATGAACCAACCGGAGCACTTGATAGCAAAACTAGCGTACAAATAATGGAATTAATAAAAGAAATTGCAAAAGATAAATTAGTTATAATGGTAACACATAACCCTGAACTTGCAAAAGATTATGCTACAAGAATTGTAGAACTAAAAGATGGACACATAATTAGCGATTCAAATCCAGTAAATGAAAAAGAAAGGGAAGAAAAGGAATATACTATTGGTAAAACTGCAATGAGCTTTTTCTCTGCTTTAAATCTATCTTTTAATAATATAAAAACTAAAAAGGGAAGAACTTTTTTAACAGCCTTTGCATCAAGCATTGGTATTATTGGTATAGCAATAATATTAAGCCTTTCAAATGGCTTTCAGTTAAAAATTGATGAATATATAAAAGACACAATGGATCAATTTCCAATAATTATAACTGAATCAACAATGGAAGTTGACTCTGAAATGTTAGAAGAACAACATCAGGAGTTAACTGATATTATGCTTGGAAATGTTGAATATCCTGATACTCAAGAAGTGGCTTTGTATGATTCAAGTCTTGATACTATAACTCATACAAATGTAATGTCTGATGAATACATTTCATATTTAGAGGCAGTTGATAAGGATGTATGTAGTAGTATTGGATATATAAATATAATATCTATGAATGCGATAAGAAAAACAGATGACAAAGTAGTACCTGTATCATTTGCAACAGGTGTAAACAATACAGTAAGTTATAGTACTAGTGGTATGACAAATATGTCTGTTACAACATATCCTAAAATGCTCGATGAAAATACAACATATTTAGAAGAATATTATGATATTTTATCAGGAGCATATCCTAAGTTACCAACAGAAGTAGTATTAGTTGTTGATAATAAAAATAGAATAGATGAAAAAGTTATGAAAGGTCTTGGCTTTGAAACAGAGGATATAGAAAGCATAAAATTTGAAGATATCATAGGAACAGAAATGCAAATTGTATCAAACAATGATTTTTATGAAAAAGGCACATTTGGTAACTTTGTACCTAAAACAAACTATGACAGTTTATATGATTTAGAGAATAATATAACAATAAAAATAGTTGGAATTGTACGTTCTAAAAAAGACGTAAAAATATCTTTACTTGCAGGTGGTATAGCATATAGTAATGAATTATCAAATATAGTTTATGAAAAAGCTAAAGATTCAGATATAGTAAAAGACCAAATGGACTCAAATCTTAATTTATTAACTATGCAGGAATTTAAAACAGATAAAGAAAAAGACCAAATGATAGCTTATCTTGGTGGAAGTAAAGTACCAGTATCAGCTATAATTTATCCTACAACTTTTGAAAATAAAGAAAAACTTATAGAATATTTAGATGAATATAACGACGGAAAAGAAAAAGATGACAAAGTTGTTTATACTGATTTGTCTGAAACTATAACTACTATGACATCTGGTATTATGGACGCAATAACAATTGTACTTATTGCATTTTCTGCAATTTCACTTGTAGTATCAACAATTATGATAGCAATTATTACTTATATTTCTGTACTTGAAAGAACAAAGGAAATAGGAATATTAAGAGCACTAGGTGCAAGAAATAAAGATATTACTCGTGTATTTAATGCTGAAACATTTATAATAGGGTTATTTTCAGGCTTGATTGGTATTGTAGTAGCAGGTCTACTTACTATTCCTGCAAATAGTATACTACTAAAACTTACTGAACTTGAAAATGTTGCACAACTTAAAATTGAACATGCATTATTGCTTGTTACTATAAGTGTAATATTAACTTTAATTGGTGGCTTTATACCAGCAAAAATTGCTGCTAAAAAAGACCCTGTTGAAGCACTTAGAACAGAATAAAAAATACGGTTTCATTACATATTGGTAATGAAGCCTTTTTGTTTAAGAGAAAATTAGGCTAACTACATAAAAAGTATATAGTTACTTATTTATATATTTTTAAAAATTAGTTAGTCTGATGAACGTTTTGACGACGTCGGCTAGATGTTCAAACGCACTAATAATGCGAAAATTTGAAAGATTAAAGATTATATGCTAATTCGTTATGTATGTTATTTAATAGTTCTAAATGTAGAAAAATGTCGAAAACTTATATAAAAAATATTACCATTTTTCTAGTAAACAAAACAGAAATGGATTTTGAAAGTATTAAACATATTGATGAAAATGGTGTTGAATTTTGGTATGCTAGAGAACTAATGATTATGTTAGATTATAGCAAGTGGGGAAATTTTAAAAATGTAATAATTAAAGCAAAAGATGCGTGTAAAGGTAGTAATATTGCACAAGATGAACACTTTGCCGACGTCAGGAGGGTGTTAAAAGTTGGCAATAATGCTGAAATGGAAGTAGATGATATAAAACTTACTAGATATGCTTGTTATTTAATTGCACAAAATGGAGATAGTAGAAAAAGAACTATTGCACTTGCTCAAACATATTTTGCAGTACAAACTAGAAAGCAAGAATTAACAAAAAGAGAATATGAAAGCCTAAATGAAGATGAAAAGCGATTATATACTAGAAAAAAAGTAAAAGATAAAAACAAATATTTATTTGATACAGCAAAATTAGCAGGTGTAAGGAATTACGGAAAATTTAATAATTATGGCTATAGAGGACTATATAATGGAGAAACAGCAAAAGATATTGCAAATAGAAAAGGTATATCAGCAAATGAAGATATATTAGATTATATGAGTAGCACAGAACTTGCAGCAAATTTATTTAGAATTACACAAACAGATGAAGTTTTAAAAAATAAGAATATAAATAATGAAAATGATGCTTGTAAAACTCATCATAATGTAGGACAAGCTGTTAGACAAACTATAAAAAGAATAGGTGGAACTATGCCAGAAGATTTACCAACACCAAGCAAAAGCGCAAAAGAAATTGAAAAAGAGAAGGAAATGCAGTTAAAAGATAATACTATAAATAAACTAAAATAAATGAATAAAATATTTGTTATATAAAGTAAAACTTACAGTAAAAATTAAAAATAATGGAGAAATTGAAATGATTTAAGAGGCGATGTTGATAATGAAAAAATTTTTTAAAAGAACTTTTTTTATTATTTTACTTTTTATAATTATATATATAATATACTTACATACACTTTATGATTATAATTTTTATTCTTCACTAATTGAAACACCTATACCAATGTTTGCAAAGATGGAAGAAAAAGATACACATGGTGGTTTTCATGGAGATGGAGAAACACTTGTAAAAATATATTTTTCTAACAAACAGGCAGAAAGGTTTGTAAGCAAAATAGAAAACAATACACATTGGAACAAATCACCAATTGATGAAACATTAATGCCTTGTATAACCAATAATAGTATAGAAGATATGTCTATACCATTTGTAGAAAAAGGATATTGGTTCTTTTTAGATAGATATAGTAAAGCAACAAATAAATATAATTATAATGATATGTTAAATAGAGCATCTTCAAATTATTCCATTGCTATATTTGATAGAGAATTTAATATACTTTATATTTATTCTTTAGATACATAATTTATAAATAATAAAGAAGTTCTAAATTTTAACATCTAATAGCAACAATAAAACGTTACAAAATAAAAATTTTATTAAGACATTACAGCAATTAAGATAATCTATGAAAAGCTAATGAAGAAAAACTAACCGATTTACTTCCTAATTATTGTTAAAAAGCAAAAAATACTTGACATAATTTAAAATGTGCTGTATAATAGTTACATAATATATATAAAAATATATTATTAATATAAGATAATATAATATGAAAGGATGTTTTCTAATTATGAATGCTAAAGCAAAATTTTTAGACTTAGAATGGGTACCAGTCGAGGGATGTCACTTAATTCAAGGTGTAAAGGGAGGAAGGACACCACGGAATGCATTTGGTGGTAGCAATGGTACATTTATAGTACCTGATAATAATGCAGAACTTAATCTTGTAGTACGCGCAACTGACCAAAAAGTAATTACAAAAAATATTTATGGTATGGTAAAAAGTTTAGGAGTTGATAGAATAACTAAAACTTTTCGTGAAAAACTTGAAATGTCACTTCGCCATGAAAACTTTGAAGTCGAAAATGGCGAAATTATAAACCTTGATAACATACTTTTGAAAGTAATTTAAAATATCAAAGGAGGTTATAATGTTGGTACGGAGAATTGTAGGCGTTGTTTTATGTGTTATTAGTTTAATTTTTATTTTTATTGCATTTGAAATATCTTCTTCTTTTGTAGGATCAATTTGGTGGAATGCGTGTCATGAAGATATAACAGAAGAATACAATAGATATTTAGAAGTTAAAGATATAACAGATATAAACAAGTTATATGAGTATCTTGAAAAAAATAAAATTGACTATAAAATATCAGATAGAATTTTAAGTTTTGATGGATACTTATCAAATTATGAGGTAACTAGTACAGATAATAGTCAAGTTAAGGTAACTAATGAATTGTATGGTAAAATTGAACAAAGGCTAAAAACAAATAATGAAAATGACTATTCGGTTAGTTATAAAAAAGGCAAAAAGATTATAACATATGAAAAAACTGAAGATATAGACCAACTAATAAAAATTGACAATAAGTATTATTATGGTGATACTGTAGAAAAAGTAAATAATATAATCTTCTTATGTTTTTTGATATTTTTTATTATGGGAATTATGTTAATTGGAGCATAAGTTAAAGAAATATATTCTAAATTTTAAAGGTAATCCTTTAAATTTAGGGTATATTTTTTTATACTTATGTTGAACTCCACATAATTGTACAATAGGAAAGTTACGAAAAAATATGTAAACTAATATAAAACTGGGATTTTTGTGTTAAATTTTATAGACATTTAAAATTACCTATGTAGTTCGGGCATTTAATTTTTAATTCAACCTAAACCATATATATTCAAATAGCATAACATAAATTTACATAAAACTTGACGCTACAGAGGAAATATGATATAATATAAATGTATGAAAAGTATTTTGATAAAAAAATTTTTATCAGGAAGGCGGTTGTTATTGTGACTAATTTTTTACTTATGTGGCTTCTTGCAGTTTCGGTGGCGACACTTACCTATAGTGGCTATCAGTGGAATGTAAGTAATAAAAATGAGAGAGAAAAATTCGTTCCGCTTATTTGTTTTGGCATAGCAATGAGTGTGCTGACAATATTTTTGTTTTTCTCGATTTAAAAAAATAGCCTGTAGCTTAACTAAAGTTGCAGGCTATTTTTTCTATATATACTTAAATTTATTTATAACATAAAAAAATGACCTTTTTGGGGCATTTTCAAAAGTTATTACTTAAGACATTATTATAGGTTAATTATAAATAGTACAATATAAATTTACATAAAACTTGACATTACAGAGGAAATATGATATAATATAAATGTATGAAAAGTATTTTGATAAAAAAATTTTTATCAGGAAGGAGATTATTATTGTGACCATTCTTTTACTTGCGTTGAATCTTTTGTGGTTGGTTGTACTAGGGTTGATTTTTCTTGGTTTGTTGGCATCAGTTATTTTCTGCATCTATGTGTTGATAACAAGTGGCCCAGATAAACGTGGAGATATTATTGCGGTTATTTATGTGGGCATAATATTAATTTTGATAACACTTTGTTTAATGATAGGAACTTTAATTTAAAAAAATAGCCTGTAGCTTAACTAAAGTTGCAGGCTATTTTTTCTATATATACTTAAACTTATTTGTAACATAAAAAAATGACCTTTTCGGGACATTTTCAAAAGTTATTACTTAAGACATTATCATAAATTAATCATAAATAGTACAATATAAATTTACATAAAATTTGACATTACAGAGGAAATATGATATAATACAAATGTATAAAAAGTATTTTGATAAAAAAATTTTTATCAGGAAGGCGGTTGTTACTGTGATTAATTTTTTACTTGCTTTGCTTCTTCTGGATTTGTTGGGAATACTTGCTTGCAGCATTTATATGTTGATAAGAAGTACCAAAGATGAATGTAAAGATATTATTATATCTATTGGTTTGAACATAATATTAACTATGATAATAGTATTTTATTTCATTAAGAGGTCTTAATAATAAGGATGTTAATTTAAAAAAATAGCTTGTAGCTTAACTAAAGTTGCAGGCTATTTTTTCTATATATACTTAAACTTATTTGTAACATAAAAAAATGACCTTTTTGGGGCATTTTCAAAAGTTATTACTTAAGACATTATTATAGGTTAATCATAAATAGTACAATATAAATTTACATAAAACTTGACATTACAGAGGAAATATGATATAATATAAATGTATGAAAAGTATTTTGATAAAAAAATTTTTATCAGGAAGGAGATTATTATTGTGATTAATTTTTTACTTGCGCTGATTTTTCCGGTTTTTTTGATGACATTTATTTACTGCCTTCATATGGTGATAACAAGTGGCCCAGATGAACGAGGAGTTCTTATTCCGCTTATTTGTTTGGGCATAATATTAACTGTTATAGCATTTTGTTTAATGATAAGGATTTTAATTTAAAAAAAATAGTCTGTAGCTTAACTAAAGTTACAGGCTATTTTTTCTATATATACTTAAACTTATTTGTAACATAAAAAAATGACCTTTTCGGGACATTTTCAAAAGTTATTACTTAAGACATTATTATAGGTTAATCATAAATAGTACAACATAAATTTACATAAAACTTGACATTACAGAGGAAATATGATATAATATAAATGTATAAAAAATATTTTGATAAAAAAATTTTTATCAGGAAGGCGGTTGTTATTGTGATCATTTGTTTATTTGCGTTGATTTGTGTGGGTTTGTTGTCACCAGTTATTTACAGTATTTATATGTTAACAGCAAGAGACACAGATGAACGAGGAGTTCTTATTCCGCTTATTTGTTTGGGCATAATATTAACTGTTATAGCATTTTGTTTAATGATAAGGATTTTAATTTAAAAAAAATAGTCTGTAGCTTAACTAAAGTTACAGGCTATTTTTTCTATATATACTTAAACTTATTTGTAACATAAAAAAATGACCTTTTGATTATTTTTAGATTTTCTATCTTTTAATTGTATTTTTGAGCATAATATGATATAATTTATCCAAGTTAGAAAGTTTGGTGTACATATGATATTTTCAAAAATAAAAGAAAATTTAAAAAAGACTAAAGAGGCTTTTGACGTAAAAATAAGCAACATATTTACAAATAATAAAGATATAGAAACTATACTTGATGAAATAGAAGAAACATTAATATTATCAGATGTGGGCTATGATACAAGTACAAAAATTTGTGATAATTTAAGACAAGCACTAAAAAAACAAGTAGATAAATCAGAAAGTGCAATAAAAGAGCTATTAAGAAAAGAAATGATAGACATACTTTTAAAAGGTAAAACTAATACAAATAAAAAAGCTGATGATAAAAAAGAAATAATACTTGTAGTAGGAGTAAATGGCGTTGGAAAAACTACATCAATTGGTAAAATAGCAAATTTATATAGAAATGATGGAAAAAAAGTATTACTTGCAGCAGCAGATACATTTAGAGCAGGTGCAGTAGAACAACTGGAAATATGGGCTCAAAGAACAGGAGCTGATATTGTAAAAGGAAAAGAAAATGAAGATCCAGCATCAGTTGCTTATGAAGCTACAAAGAAATTTAAAGAGAGTAATTATGATATATTAATTTGTGATACTGCAGGAAGACTTCATAACAAGAAAAATTTAATGGATGAATTATACAAGATAAAAAGAATTATAAACAAAAACTTACCAGAAATAGAAGTAGAAGTATTAATGGTACTTGATAGCACTACTGGACAAAACGGTGTAATACAAGCAAAAAGTTTTTTTGAAAGAACAGATGTAAATGGAATAATACTAACAAAACTTGACTCTACTGCAAAAGGTGGAATTGTATTTAGTATAGTAGAAGAACTATCTATCCCTATAAAATACATCGGTATAGGTGAGCAAATAGATGATATAGAAGAATTTGATGCTACATCTTTTGTAGATGCAATAGTATAAATTATAAATCACAAAAACAAAGAATATATATAAAATATATAGAGGTGAATTTATGAATCAGTATAGCTATTTAGAGAATATACTTGATAAATCTAGGATAAAATACGATGAGCCAATGAAAAAACATACTACAATACGAATTGGTGGACCTGCAAAATGTTTAGTTTTACCAACAAGTATTGAAGAAATAAAAAATATAATAAAATATGCAAATGAAAATAATATAAAATATTACATAATAGGTAATGGTAGCGATATAGTAGTAAGAGATGAGGGAATAGATGGACTTGTTATAAAAATAAATAGCAAATTTGATAACGTAGATATAGAGGGTGAAACTATTAAGGTACTGGCAGGTACATCAATGCCAAAACTTTCACAAATTGCTAAAAAAAGTTCACTTACAGGATTAGAATTTGCGTGTGGAATCCCTGGTACTGTAGGTGGCGGAGTAAGAATGAATGCTGGTGCATATGGCTCTGAAATGTCAAATGTAATAGAAGATATAACTTATTTAGATGAAAATTGTAATATTGTAACTATAACAAATAAAGAGGCAAAATTTGCATATAGGCACAGCATATTTACAGATAACCCACGTTATGTGGTATTATCTGCTACATTAAAATTAAAAAAAGGAAATATAGAAGAAATTGACAAAGTAATGAAAGAAAATACTGCAGCAAGAAAATTAAAACAACCACTTGAATATCCAAATGCAGGAAGTACCTTTAAAAGACCAGAGGGCTATTTTGTAGGAAAACTTGTAAGTGATGCTGGACTTCGCGGATATGAAATTGGAGGCGCACAAGTATCCATAAAGCACACAGGCTTTATAGTAAATAAGGGAAATGCTACATCAAAAGATGTAGAGGCACTTATAAAATACATACAAGAAGTGGTATATGAAAAATTTAAAGTAAAATTAGAAACAGAAATTGAATTTATTGGAGGTAAATAAAAATAATGAGAACAATTATTGAATGGTTAAAACCAGGGGCAAGAGTAAAAAGATATATATTAATGCTACTTTTATCAGTAGCACTGCTTCTTTTCTGCGTTATAACATTATATACTACTTTAGATTTAAGTAGAAAAATGCTTATTGCATATATTGCCCTTATAACTTTATCTATATTTGGAATTATATTTTCATTTATACTAGCTCAAAAAAATATACTATACATATCACTAAAAAATATATCTAAAAAAAGCAAAAGTATAAGAGTAAAAAAACTGTTATTTAATGACCCAAGACTAAAAAAAGGTCCAAGAATTGTAGTTATAGGTGGAGGAAGTGGTCTTCCAAATATTTTAAAAGGCTTAAAAGACTTTACTTCAAATATAACAGCAGTTGTTAATGTATCAGAAGATGATTTAACACTTTCATCTGCAAATCAAGGCTCTGATTATTTAACACCAGGTGATATTAGAAAATCTATTGCATCACTTTCAACATCTGAAAGTGACCTTGCAAAATTACTTATGTATAAATATAACGTTGGGACAAGCAATGAGTATTCTGTTGGAAATGCTGTAATTTCTGCGTTAATAGATATACAAGGAAGTTTTGCAAAGGGTATTGAGAAAATATCCGAAGTATTTAAAATGCAAGGAAATATATATCCTGTAACAGCTGATAATATAATGCTTTGTGCGGGCCTTGAAAATGGTGAGGTTATAGTAGGTAAAGAAAATATTATTGAAAGAGTAAAGCAAACAAAAAGCCCTATAAAACAAATATTTTTAAAAGAGGGAACAATAAAAGCACTTCCTGAAGTATTAGATGCAATAAAAACAGCAAATGTAATAATATTAGGACCGGGTTCACTTTATACATCTGTTGCTTCAAATTTATTAATTGAAGATGTATCAAAGGCAATTATAAAATCAAAAGCTAAAAAGGTATATATCGCAAATATAATGAATCAACCAGGACAAACTTACGGATATACTTTAGCAAGATATGTAAATGAGATTGAAAGATATATTGGTAAACATGTACTTGATTATGCAATAGCAAATACTGGTGAAATTACAGAAGAAATGATAAAAGATTTTAACCAAGAGGGCTCAACAGGAGTAAAAATTGACCTTGAGAATATTCAAAATAGAGCTATTTCAGTTATAAAAGAAGACTTAGTATTAACAGCACCAGGTATGCTTATGCATGATAGTGCAAAGATAGCACAAATTATAGAATCTATTGCAAAATCTAAAAAAATTGGAAACTTAAATATAGTAAAAATTAAGAAAAAGCATTTAAGAAAAGAAAGAAGATTAAAAGTAAAAGCGTTTTTTGCAAAATTTAATAAAAACAAAAAGCAAGAAACTAAGAAAAAAGAATCAAAGTTAAGTAAAAATAAGGAAATAAAAGTACAAGCAAAAACAGTAAAAACAATTAATAAAATGAAAAAGGCTGTAAGGAAAGGATAAGAGTCTTAATGTATAAATACAAAAGAGGAATAGATAATATAAAAGATTTAAGAGACGTAAAATATATTTTATCAAATAATAAGTCTGTATGTTTGTCAACATCTGAAAAATTTGATGTAAATAAGCCATATAATGGGTTATATATAAAAAATGGTAAAATAATGCTTGCTAATTTATGTGAGAAATTTGAAGTAAAAAATAAAGAATATAGAATAACAAACATTACAACTAATATGCAGTCTATAGATGCTGATGAATATATTACAGAAATTGATTTAAGTAAAAATAAAATAGAATATGATATAGGACCTATATCATATTCTAAACGTTTTGACTTTAAAAAAAATACAGATATATTAATGATTGAATATAATGTAGTAAATAAAGAAAATTCAAAAGTAAAATTTCAAGTTATTCCTATGTTTACTTATAGAGATTTGTATCATATGAAAAATGAGTCAATGCTTAAATTTACTCAAAGAAAAGCTGAAAATGGAGTAGTTATTAATTTAAGTGTAATGAATTCAGATGATATTATTTTAAAATCTAAAGAATTCGTTTGGGATAAAGAGATAAAAACTGTAAAGAATATAAAACACACATTTGTAGATGATAATTTAGATAAAGAAGAATTTACAGAAGATTTAATGTTTCTTGGACTTTTTGAAGTAAAACTTAAAGCAAAAGAAGAAAAAAAATTAAGAATATATATATCAGCTGAAGACTTTAATATAGAAGATGTTAATGCAGATGTTATAATTAATGAAAATGAATATGAAAAGGAAAGACTTTTAAAAGATATTGATATAAACTATATAGAATTAAGAAACTTGAAAATCTCTATAAATAACCTTGATTTAGATGAAAAACTTGTGCAATCTATGCCTTACTTAAAAGATTATAATGAGATAATAACAAGTGATGAAATTACGGATAATATAAATACAAGAATAGCTGATATAGAAAATATAACAAATATAGTAAAGTCAATTGATGGTATGTATTTAACTTTTAATAATTTAGAAAAAGCAAAGAAAATATTAATTAAGATTAGAAGATATATAAAAAATATAGATGCAAATATAGAAAAAGACGGTATACTTAAAACTGATGAGATGAATATTTTAAATACACAGTATATAAAATATGTGGCACTTTTAAAACTTTGGTATGTTGAAATAGTTAATAAATTTATTCAAAAAAGTAATGAAACATTTTTGTTTGAAGATATTATTAGAGATATTATATATTTTGTATTGGATGAAAATTACAAGACTGAACTACTAAAAGATATTGAAATAGTAGCACTTTTGTATAATGCAATTAGAATATACCAAGATATGCTTAAAGAGGAGAACAAAGAAGATATAAAAATGTTTGAGGTAATTCATGAGATTAATACTGCTATAAAAGATAAATTTTGGTGTGAAGAAAAGCGAGTGTTAAGAAGAAACTTAGATGAGTCTCAAGTTTATGCAAATATCCAAATGATATATACTTTATCACTTTCATATCCTTGTCTTTTAGATGATATGCCTTTTAAAGTACTTGATACAATTTTTAAAGAATTATATACTCCATATGGCTTAAGGACGTTTTCAAAAAACTCACCTAAAAATGATGGCCTAATATATCCAAAATATATGGCACATTTTGTTAAAGCAAATTTAAGGCAAAATGGAGTAACAAGAGCCTCACAAAAGATTGCATATAATCTGGTAAAAGAACTTATGCAAGAAATAGATAAATATGTAAATGGCGGAATAAAGAGGGTATATCATGAAAAAGGAATAAATATAGACAAAGAGGGGTATGATTTATTAACAAATGCAGAAATGATCAGATTATATGATATGTTAACTTAAAAAAGAGGAGAAAAATATGATAGTATTAGGAATTGACCCGGGTTTTGGTAGAGTTGGCTATGGCGTTATAAGCTATGTAAATAATAAATATAAAGCACTTGAATATGGCTGTATATCAACTGAAGCTAATAGTTATTTTCCAGAAAGGCTAAAAAAAATAGAATTAGATTTAAGTGAAATTATATCAAGATATAATATTGATGCAGCATCTATTGAAGATTTGTATTTTAATACTAACTCTAAAACAGCAATTAAAGTTGCAGAGGCAAGAGGAGTAATTTTAAATACGCTAGTTTCACTAAATATACCGATTTTTGAATATACACCACTTCAAGCAAAACTTGCAATTGTTGGATATGGTAGAGCAGAGAAAATCCAAGTAAAAAATATGGTTAAAAGTTTTCTAAATTTGGAAAAAATGCCAAAACTTGATGATACAACTGATGCACTTGCAATTGCTATTTGTCATACACATAATTATAGGTTTAATAAATATGTAGAAAATGACAATAAAAAGCAAAATAAAAAAGAAATAACAAAAAAATAATAAAATAAAAACAGACGCCCAAAATTTGGGCGTCTGTTAAATTTTCAATCGCACATACTACGCGAAGTTTTTGCATTTAGCAAAATGTAGTATGGGCAGCGCCTTTGAACGAATGTCCGTCCTACTGCACAACTCGCTTATTCACTTGCCTAAAATGAAGGCGGTAAAAATAAAGACTTATAGACGCTAAAGAAAAACTGTCGACCGTAACATAAAATCAAAATCTCCTTCCTTCTGTATTTTTTAACTGACGCCTTAAGGATAGGCGGTTTGTAATTCGATTTTTCCCCCGCTCGAAAACTGAGCGGTTTACAATTTGCTTTTCCCCCGCTCGAAAACTGAGCGGTTTACAATTTGCTTTTCCCCCGCCCGAAAATTGAGCGGTTTACAATTCGCTTTTCACTCGCCCTGAGAAAAGGCGAGTTTTATGCTTATTATCGCGCATATTTGTCCGAATAAGGAAACCGGACTAATGCGCAAGCTTTCTTCTTCGAAAAAAAGCGGAGATCAAAAAAAATTAAAGTTCAAGTAATCTAAAGAAAAACTGTTGACCGTAACATAAAATCTCCTTCCTTCTGTATTTTTTTTCACTAACATTTTCTATAAGTTGTTTGTACCACTAGATAAATCCACTGCTATACATAAATAACAGCCTCCTTCATCTTTATGACATGCTCTTAGGAATGTGCTCGTTGATCATAAAAAATTAATTCATATAGTTATGAACCATAACTTATGCCTCCCTTAAAAATTTTTTGGGATAATTTTTTAACCTAAATATAGTATACCACATTTTATATATTATGTCAACAGTTTTTTTAAAAAATTTTAATTTTTTTAAAAAATTAATATGTTAACTAAAAAAGAAATAGAGTAATATAATATATTATGATAAAAAAAGGGGGTGTATTTATTTGAAAATTGGACTTGCTTTAAGTGGACGGTGGAGCAAAGGGGGCTGCACATATAGGAGTATTACAAGCTTTAAAAGAAGAAAATATTAATATTGATTACATATCTGGCACAAGTAGTGGGAGCATTGTAGCAACGTTATACGCTTGTGGATATAATCCATATAATATAATGCACATCTTTAATATGTATTGCAAACAAATTGCAGACTATGATAAAATGTTACCATTTAAAGTAATTAATACTTTATTTACAGGAAAAATTAAAATAAAAGGACTTGCAAAAGGCGAAAAATTAGAAAATACTATTAGAAGTTTTTGTATGAGTAAAAACATAAAAGATATATCTCAAATACATATGCCAATAGCAATTCCTACAGTTGATTTAAATACAGGAGAAATAATATATTATTTAAATACATATATTGATGAAAAAAGTAGTATAGATAGAAGTAATTTTGATGATATACCGTCATATAAATATAGGGGAAATATTTCATCTATTGTTAGGGCAAGCTGTAGTTTTCCGGCAGTATTTGAACCAAAAATATATGACAGAAAAATATTAATTGATGGTGGAGTAAGAGTTAATACTCCTGTTAGTATATTAAAAAAAATGGGAGCTCAAAAAGTTATTGCAGTAAGTTTTAATAAAAATGATAATTGTAGTACATATTCATCAAATATTGTTTCAATTACTTTAAAATCTTTTGATATAATGTCACATCAAATAAATGAAAAAGAATTAGAAAATGCAGATTATGTATTGGATCTTTATACAGATGATGTAAGTTTACTTGATGGAAGTAAAACCTCAAAACTTGCCACACAAGGATATACTATTACAAAAAATAATATTAAAAGAATAAAACAAATGTTACAATTATAAAAAAAGAATATAGAAAAATAACTACACAAAAAATGTAGTTATTTTTGTATAAACATAGCAACAATTATATAGCCATAAGTATTACTTTTTGTAATTCCTATTCCAACATAGTTATATTTACTAGATAAAATATTTTTCTTGTGAGTTTGAGAATTAAGCCATGATTTAACAGCATTTTCTATACTAGGATTACCTGCTATATTTTCTCCTGCTGAAAGATAAGATATACCCATACTTTGCATCATTTCAAAAGGTGAACCATATTTTGAAGAATTATGTGAAAAATAGTTATTTTCTACCATATCGTCTGATTTTGTTTGTGCAACTTTTGTAAGATCAGTATTTAGACTCAAGGCTAAAAGTCCATTTTCTTTTCTTGCGTCATTCATAAGTTTTAATACAAGTTCAATATTACTATCTATTTTTTGGTTATTATTTTCTCCACTTGTTGTAGGTTTACCAGATGAAGTACTTTTTGTCATTAAATCTGAACGTATCATACCCACTTTATTTGTAGATGTTATAATTAAATTCCAATCATTTATTTTCCCTATAATTTCAACTATATCGCCTTTTGAAAGTTTTGCATAAGATGTAAAATTTGTGCCCGGTCCGCCTCTTAAGTTTGTATTAGCACTGTTTACGGTTGCAAAATACTTTGTTAGACTTTCATAAACAAGTGCATTTTTTATACTTTCTTCTTGAAGTTTTACATATGATTTTGATACAAGTCCAATTTGGTTATTTGTAGTTTGTACAATGTAATAATCTGTAATAGTTCCAACAATTTTTACATTTGTATTTTTAGATAATACTTTAACAACTGAAGAATTTTCTAAATTTGCAGCTTTTCTTAAATTAACATTTGCAGTTGTAATACCATATTTTGGCTTGTAGTTACTATCTGAATATCCAAAAATTGATGAAAGAAGAATTAAAAGTAGCATTGTAACGTACATTATGAATAATTGTTTTTTTGTGATATGCATTTTATTCACCTCATAATTATTTTGTGTAAAATTTTAAAATATATAAATTAAATAAAAAATGGATATATATGGTATAAAAAATAAAATAAAATACAAAATAAAAATAAAGAGGTGAGTTATTTGCAATTAACAAACGGAAATTTATATTGGCAAAAAAAATCAAAAATAGAAAGGACATATCCATATCTTACTCATGATACTTCATGTGATGTATTGGTAATTGGAGGAGGAATTACAGGAGCAATTACTGCGTATTTTTTAGCAAAAGAAGGGGCTCATGTAATATTAGCAGAAAAAAATATTGTAGGATATGGTTCTACTAGTGCTGCAAGTGCATTACTTGAATATCAATTAAATGTAGATATGTACAGATTAGAAAAAATGCTTGGTGAAAATGCTACAAATAGAATATATCGTTTATGTTTGGATGCAATTGATAAGCTAGAAAAAATAGATAAAAATTTAAGTAAGAATACAGGTTTTAAAAGACAGGACGCAATATATTATACTAATAAATTTATGCAAAAATCAGCTATGTCAAAAGAATATTTATATAGAAAAAATGCAGGTTTTAATACATATTTTATAGACTCACATAGTATGCTTAACTTAAATAGCGGAATTCTTACAAAAGGTGCTAGCGCTATAATGAACCCATATTTGTTTACACAAGCACTTTGTGAAGAACTTAATGATATGCCAAATGTTGAAGTTTATGAAAATACTAGAATTGATGATATCAAGCCACTTGTTGATGGAGTTTTATCAAGAACTAATAATAAATTTAAAATTGTTTCAACAAGCGTTATATTTTCTTCAGGTTATGAAACACTAAAATATTTTGATAAAGCACCTGTTGAACTATACAAGACCTTTACTATTGTTTCAAAGCCTTTGAAAGAATTAAAAAATTTTGATACTTCTTTTACTGCAAGGGATAATTTAGAGCCATATCATTATTTAAGATTTGATACAAATGGTAGAATTTTATTTGGTGGAGAAGACGTAAAACTTACAGAAAGATTTAACGATTTAAAATATTTAAATTCAGTTGCCACTGATAAGTATAGAAGGCTTGAAAATATATTACAAAAGACATTATATAACATTTCAGATATTGAAACAGAGTATTGCTTTAATGCAACTCAAGTAATGTCTAAAGACTCTTTACCAATAATTGATGAAATGCCAAATATGCCAAATTGTTTTTGTAATATAGGGCTTGGAACTAATGGTATTTTGTATTCTGTTATAGGGGCAAATATGTTAAAAAATGCAGTTAAAGGTCTTTATACAAAAGATATGAATATGTTTAGAATTGATAGGTAAAAATTTTTCTAAAATACTTGTAAAAAGATTAGGTATGTAGTAAAATAAAATTAAAAGAAGTGAAAAACTATGTAAACAAGAGAGGGAAAATATATGAAAACACTATACATACATACATACATACATACTACACACTAAAAAATAAAAATAGTAGCAAAATAAAAGAGGAAAAAATTGTAAAAACTGTAAAAAGAGAAATAGAAAAT
>CANRQA010000003.1 GCA_947632635.1 uncultured Clostridia bacterium
AAATAAGAAAAAAATAGCGAGTTAGAAAAAAATATTTTCTAATTCACTACTTTTTTTGCTACTTTTTCAGCAGCCTCGTTATAATACTCAGCATCCTTTTTTATACGCGATATTATTTTTTAATTTTCTAAAAAATATTTAATTTGTTTGTAGTCAACTTCTTCGCCTTTAGTATTAATGTAAATATATTTGCCATCAAGTTTGACACAAGCAAACCCATTTATGAAATAAAGAATCTCATCATATATGATTTCAGTTATTTCATTACCATAAGTATCAATAAAGCCCCACTTGTTATTGATGCATACTCCAGCAAACCCATCTAGAAAAGAAAGAGCCCTATCGTATTTGAATTTAATTATTTCTTTACCAAAAGAATTAATAAATCCCCATTTCCCATTAAGTTTGACTGCGGCAAAGCCATCTTGAAAATCATAATTATAATCATATTTTATTTCAATTACTTCTTTACCAGAAGTGTCAATAAAGCCCCATTTCTCATTAAAGCATACTCTAGCAAACCCATTTTGAAAAGTACAAACATCATCATATATGATTTCAGTTATTTCTTTTCCAGTAGTATCAATAAAGCCACATTTGTTATTAATGCATACTCTAGCAAACCCATTTACAAAATCCCACACATCATCATACTTAATTTCTGTTATCTTTTTTCCAGCAGTATCAATAAATCCATATTTATTGTCAAGCTCTACTAAAGCAAAACCGTTGCAAAAAATACCAACAAAATCATATTTTTCTCTACACATTTCTTCTACATCTTCATTTACAAGGCAACTTTTAATCATGTCTATTTTCCTCCTTAAAATTATTTAATGGTTACAAAAATTAATTTACCATATTATATCACGGAAAAATTAATATGTCAATTATTTATACAAAAACACCAGGGGAATTTCATCGATTATCACTTTTTGTAATATTAAAGAAAATGTGATAAAATAAAAAATAGTGATAAAAGTGAGTGAAAATGAAGTATTTAATATGTATTTTGGAATAATAGAAGATACTAGATGTAAGGTAAATGTAATACATCCATTAGTAGATATATTAAAATTAATAATGATAGCAGTATTATGTGGAGTGGATGAACTAGATAAAGTAGTAGATTATGGAAAGAATAAAAAAGAGTTTTTACAAAAAGAATTTAATATAAAATTAATACCCTCAAAATCAACAATAACAAGAATAATGGCAACAATAAGTCCTAAATGGTTATCATTAAGTATAGTATGCATATTAAAAACATTAATAAAAGAAAATATAGGACAAATAATGTTAGATGGAAAAGCGATAAAATCAACAGATGCAATAAGAACAATAGAAACAATGATGAATATAGTAACAGCATATACAGATACAGGAATTGCACTAGGACAGAAAACAGTAGATAGTAAAAGTAATGAGATACCAGCAGTAAGAGAATTGATTGAAATGTTGGATATAGAGGGTGCAATAATAACAGCAGATGCAATGCATTGTCAAAAAGAGACAGCAGAAATAATAATAAAGAATAAAGGAGATTACGTATTACAAGTAAAAGCAAATCAAGGAAATTTGTATAATGATATATATGCAATGTTTGATGAAAAATATATGGATAAAGCAGATAAAGAATGTGAATATGAGACATATACGACAATAGAAAAAAGTCATGGAAGAATAGAGAAAAGAAAATGTTATGTATTAAATGATATAGAATATTTTACAAATTATTTGGCAGAATGGAAAGGGCTAAAGAAGATATTTGCGGTAAAAAGAGAAATAGAAAGAAATGGTGAAAAAACAAGAGAAATAAGTTGTTATATAAGTAGTAAAAATACAACAGCAGAAAATTTGTTATCATATACAAGAAAACACTTGGAAATAGAGAGTATGCATCATATATTAGATGTAACGTATGATGAAGATAGATGTAAGTTATTAACACAAAGAGCACAAGAGAATATGAATATATTTAGAAAAATGGGTATAAGCATACATAAAAACAGTTTAAAAGGTAAAAAGCAAACAATTAAATCTAGTATGTTTAATTGTCTGCTTGACGATAATCATTTATTAGAAATATTACAAAAAGAAAATGTCTCATTTTTAGTGGGACATTTTCACTGAGAATTCACAAGAAAAATTATTATAATAAAAAAATTGTATATTAAATATTTATATGTTATAATTTATATCAAAATGGGGGATATAATGGAAAAGAAAAATAGTTTAAAGTTTGTAGATGTATTTGATATTATATTAGTCTTTTTTTTACTTATCCTTTCAATAAAAAAGGGTGGATTTTATAAATCAGATACTATAGCTATAAATTTACTAATACAAATTCTTTTTATAATTAGAATAATATATTATCATATAACAACAAAAAGTAAATATGAAATTGATATGATTTCAATACTTCTTTTGTTACTTACTTTTTGTTATACCCTTCCCATCATATTTAAAAATTATTCTAATTTAGCTGATAGTATATTTGAAATGATTAGATATTTTAATATATATCTAATATATAAAATGGTGAAAATTTCAAATAATAAAAAGATATATAAAAACGGAATAATTATAATTGCAGTAATACTTGCAATTTTTGGAATTGACGGGCTAGGAAAAAGAATTTTTGAAAATATGTTGGGACTATTTAATTCAGGATATTTAGATAGTCTTCTTACAAGAATGTCTTCAACCTTGCAATATGCAAATGTACTTGCAATTATATTAATGATAGCAGTGGTATTTTTAGAAGAAAAAATTGTAACTATTCCACAAAAGGACTTAAGTCAAATACTTTTATATATTTTAAATTACATAGCATTTTTTATTGTAAGTTTATCAATAGCACTTACGATGTCTAGGGTAGTACTTTTAATATATGTTATATATATGTGCTATATATTAGTAAAAAATAAAAATATAAAAGTTACATCTGTTATGATTTTGCAAACTTTAGTTATAATAGTCTATACAGTTATAGTGCAAGATATAATTAATATGTCAAGCTATAAAATATACGTTATAACAGCTATATTTGTTATGATAAATGCTATAATAGCACTAGGTATAGTTTATTTAAAATCAAATAGTAAAATAAAAAGTTATATAAATTGTGAAATATTTAGGAATAGAAAATATATAAATTGTGCAGCCTTTGTTATTTTATTTATTTGTATTTTGTATATAATAATTGCATTAAATATTGGTAAAGAATTAACTATATCACAAAATGCAAAAGAAAAAGTAAGAAGAACAATATATAATTTAGATGAAACTAATACTATACAAATAAGTTTAAAAAAATTAGAACAAGATAGTAGATACACTATTAATGTATATGAACAAAAAACAGATGGAACATCATCTATTTTAAAAATTTTTAATTATTATGAAAAAAGTACAGATGAGTTTACATTTGAATATACTAAAACAAACTTAACAAAATCTATTGTATTTGAATTTGATTGTTATAAAGGGAAAATTAGTGTAAATAGTTTAAACATAAATAATAAAAAAGAAATATTAAATTATCTTTTATTACCTACAGATATTGTATTTAAAATTAAAGATTCATTGCATTTTTCAACTAGTATAAAAGATAGAATAGATTATGTTCAAGATGCAATAAAAATATTTAATTTATCAGTTAAAAATAAAATAATAGGAGTAGGTGGAGAAGGATTTAAACATTTATATAGTAGTGTGCAAGAAAGAGAATATAGTTCTACAGAGGTACATAGCTCATATATACAAATACTTGTTGAATCAGGTGTTCTTGGCTTTATTTGTATTATTTCTATTATAGCATTAGCACTTTTTAAATTTAAAAATAATGAAGAAAAAATTGCATTAATTATATTGCTTATACATAGTATTGTGGATTTAGATTTTTCATATATGATTATACTTGCAATTTTTGCTGTACTTTTAGGTATTTGTAATAAGAAAGAAAAAAAATATACAGACAAGAAAATATATAAATATATATTAGGAGTTGAGTATATTATATTAGCTTTTTTATTCGTAGTTACTACATCTATATTGATAAGAGCAAATTATGCATATTATATGAATATACCAGTATATACAGAAAATAATTTGAACTTACAAAATCAAGCAAACAAAGTAAGTTTACTCGAAAAACGAGTAATGCTAGATTTTAGTGAAATAAAATATAGAAATGAATTAAATAGTGGATATAATGAGTATTTAAAGTTATTAGAAGAAAATAATAAGACTAAAAAAGATATAGTAATTAAAGGCGAAATAAGTAATATTATTGAAAATATTAAAAATAATGCTGACATATCACTTAAGTATGATAGATATAATAAAGATACAGTAATTAATGTGTGTAATATATATTTTAACAATATATATAATTTGGTAAATAAATATTATAATGAAAATAAAGAAGAGGGATATATTGTATATCTTAATTTTATAATAGATAATTTAGAAAATTTAAGAAAAAATCACAAGTATAAAAGTAATATACAAACTGAAATAAATAAGCTATATAAAAGATATTATGATAACCTAATAGAAAATAAAGATAAATTAGATTTTAGTGAAAATGTTAATAATACAATTAATATATTTTTGCAAAATAGTGTTCATAAATAGCAAATATTGAAATATTTTTATGTTTAGTATATAATTTTTCTGTAAGATAATAAAAAAGGTGGACGTGATTATGAGTGGGTTTTATATAAACTATAATAAAATTGATAGTGATATAAGGGCTAAAAATACTATGTCACAAATTAGTGATATTTGTAATATAAATTTTAGGGCATTTTTAGCTGATGCTCTTTTAAAGCCTTCTATAGGATTTAAAAAAGTATTAAAGTTATATGAAAAACTTGAGCCAAATTGGGTTAATATATATAATAGAGAAGAAGAAAAAAAGCCTGAAAGTGTTCAAAGCCGTATTCCGTCTGGTACTACAATGGATGATATTATTAAAGAGGTAGCTGATGATAAAATAACTCAACTAGCACTTGCTACAGTTGTTTCAAATAGAATAGCACATTTTTCGCTAAATACAGAAAGAAGATTATTAGAGATAAAAAATAACAAAAGAAGATTTGGCGTTGATTTTAAAATGGCATCTAGTTTGGTTTCAAACTATTTTAATGCTCTTAGTACAGATGATAAAAATAAAGCAATAAGATTAGAAAGAGATTTATACAGTTTAGGAATAACTTTTACAGAAAATGAAAGAAGTATCTTTAAAGCATTAGTAGAGGCACAAAACGTAGGCTTTATGTTAAAAGATACATATTTACGTGACCTATTAACTGTATTAAGGGAAAGAAAAGATATAAATTATGGACTTGAATATGACGAAAATAACAATGAAATATTTGTAATGGATTTACCTTATTATGGACAATTTTCCGTACATATTAAAAAACAGAAATACCAAAGTTCTCTAACTGATTTACGGAGTAAAAGAAAAATACAAACAAAGTAATATAAGTGATGAAAAAGAAAAAAAAGAATTTAATATAAATGAGGTAAGAGCAGAAATAATAGAACTTCTTAAGGAACAACCATATGATGGTCAATTATATGAAGCACAAAATATTATGCTTACTAGAACAGTATCACCTCCTGCCCAAAGATTTCACGAAAAATTAAAAAAATTATCAAATGATTCTGAAAGAATTGCACAGATTGAAAGAATGAGAAAAGCTCATCCAAGATTTGTTCGTTATGTAGAAATAAAAAAGAATATGAGAGGAGAAGACAATGGATACAGATTTTAATAATATATTGAAATATGATAGATTGAGGAAAATATTAGATGATATTTTAACATATATTAATAAAGAAGATTATAATAATGCTTATTATAAAACAGTGACACTTCTTGAATTTGTAAATTCAATTATTTTAATGAAGCAATTTGAAGTAAAATTAAAAGATACAAGTATAACTAATATATTAAATTTATATTATACATTAGATGAAGAACTATTTAACAAAATGTTAGGAGTAAATACTGAATATAACACAATTGATGATAATATAGAAAAATCGGATGTAGAATATTTATTAATGGATGTAGACTATATTGTAGGATATGTAACAAATAAATATGGATATGACATTTTATCTTGATATATATAATAAAGTATAAAAGGGAGCATTTAGTATATAACTAAACACTCCCTTAATTATTTAATATATAATACTTTATATAATACTTTTTACTTCGGAATAAATTTTTTCCAAAGTTTCTTGATCTTCACAACTAAGTAGTTGCAAGTCAAATCTTAACAGCTTTTCGCAAGTGGCCAAGTAATGTCGATACGCCGGATCGCCTTCCCACGTATCAGGTGGTGATTTTTTTGTAAAATCTTTTATTAGTTTTCTTACATCATTTGCTGTTACCATATAGTATACCTCCAAATTATTAAAGTATCTTTTATTAATCGCATATATTATTATACCACGTTTTTAACTTTATGTCAAGTAACTCTTACCTATGAGGAGAAAATTAAAGAATTAGTGTACTATAATGAAAAAACAGAGCAAAAAGAAAAATTGGAAACTACTTTAAGACATGTAAATCTATTAATAAAAAATATGAAGGAAAGAAAAATCACGGGTTGATACATATAGATAAATAAAAAGGATTTTATTTTAAATAAAATTAAATCAACAGGAAAAGGAAAGTTAGAAAAGTTTTAAATAAAAAAGTGCAAAAAAAAATTATAAAGTTAAACAGAAGAAATTCAAGCTATTTTTAGTATAGAAGATGCATATTAAAAACAATCTAGTATTATTAGCAATAAATAAAGCTTTATACTAATTAGTATTTATATGCTGTAAAATGACACCGCATTAAATG
Source organism: uncultured Clostridia bacterium (assembly GCA_947632635.1). GTDB lineage: Bacteria > Bacillota > Clostridia > TANB77 > CAG-465 > CAG-465. The sequence goes on from CANRQA010000003.1 coordinate 6,881, forward strand.
AATAATATTAAAATGATAAAAAATTTTTCTGTGAGTAATAAGAAATATTTATACAAGATTTTCAAATTTAAAATAATCATAAATTAAATAAATCTTAATATAAATGTATTAAAAGAAAAGAGGAGTTTTATGGAAAAATTAAAATATTATACATTATCGCTTGCAATATCATTTGTTATTGCAGCAATTCTTTTAAGTTTAACAGCTTGTATTTTTGCATATACTAACATAAATGATAGATATTTACAAACTTTTGTCTTTGCAAGTATAGTAATATCAGTGCTTGTTGGTTCAACTTTACTTTCAAGGAAAATTAAACAAAAAGGCTTGCTTTTAGGTGCAATTTTTGGAGTAATATATGTTTTAATAGTATATTTATTTACATCTCTTGCATATACAGGCTTTTTTATTTCAAATACTTTAGCTATATATTTAGGTGTAGCTTTACTTGCAGGACTAATCGGTGGAGTAATTGGTGTAAATATATAAAAGAAAACGGTGACCTAAATGTTAAAAAAATTGTTATACAAGGTGGATAGAAATATACGAACAAACAAAAAAGTTCAAAAAATAATTTTAGCTTGTTTCTTAATCATAGCATTAATATTTGCATATTTTATATTAAATTACAAAGATTTAGTTGAAGTATATAATCTCTCAAAAAGCGTTGAAAATAAACTTGAAAATATGAAAATTTCAGTAGGTGGAGAAGCAGTTGGCATTAAACTACTTGCAACAGGTGTACTTGTTATGGGACTTGATAGAGATGATACTTTGTTACAAGTTGGAGATATAATATTAAAAGCTGATGATAAGAAAGTTGAATCAAATGCAGAATTAATAGATATTTCTAAACAGTCAGATAAAGAGGAGATCTTACTTGAAATAAATAGACAAGGCGTAATAATTCATACAAAAATTACAAAAATTTATGATGAAATAGCAGAAGAATATAAGTTAGGACTCTGGGTAAAAGATAGTAGTGCAGGAGTTGGTACAATAACTTTTTATGATTTAAACTCTAACAAATTTGCAGCATTAGGTCATGGAGTTACTGAAACAAAGGAAAATTATATATTACCAATAACTGCTGGTGGAATTACCAATACTACTATTTATTCAATAAAAAAAGGCGCTGTCAAATCTCCAGGTGAATTAAAAGGCTCAATTACAAGTAGCATAATTGGTCAAATTATGGGAAATACTGATAAGGGAATATATGGAGAGATTACAGAACTTAATTTTTTAAAAGCTAGAAAAGAAATACAAATTTTACCTAAAACAAAAATTAAAGAATCAAAAGCTAAAATTCTTTGTACATTAGACGATAATATAAAAAAAGAATATGATATAGAAATTGAAAAAGTATTACTTACATCATCTGGAAATAAAAATATGATTGTAAAAATAACAGATGAAGAATTACTAAATAAAACAGGGGGAATTATTCAGGGGATGAGTGGAAGCCCTATTATTCAAGACGGTAAACTTGTTGGCGCTATAACTCATGTATTTTTAAATGACCCAACACGTGGATATGGCGTTTTTGTAGAAAACATGATTGAAGATATGTGTGAATTTGATAAAGTTACGAAAAATGAATAAGCATATAACTTATTCATTTTTTGCACATATTTTATTTATAGGACAATCATTGCAGTTAGGTTTTCTTGCAATGCATATAGCTCGACCATGATATACAAATATATGATTAATTTTATTCCAATATTTTTTATCAACTTTACTCATTAATTCCTTTTCAATTTTTTCTTGAGTGGGTGCATTAGAAATTCCCATTTTTCTTGATAATCTTGTTACATGTGTATCAACTGCAATACCAACAGTATTATTAAAGCATTCTTGTAAAATAATATTTGCTGATTTTCTACCAATACCTTTTAATTTACACAAATCTTCCATAGTATCAGGCACTTTACCATTAAATACATTTACAACAGTTTTAGCACTTTCACTTATACTTATAGCTTTATTGTTATAAAACCCACATGGTTTAACTATATTTGCTATTTCTTCAATACTTGCATTTGCAATTTCATAAACATCTGCAAATTTATTAAATAAAACAGGAATAACTTTATTAACACGTTCATCTGTACATTGAGCAGCAAGTATTAAAGCACATACAAGCTCAAAAGGAGAGTTAAAATCTAAACTGCATTTTGCGTCGCTATAATAGTTTTTAAGTATTATTATTAGTTGTTCAATACTTTTTTTATCTAGTTTTGTATATTGTTTCTTCAATTTATCTTTCACCATATTTATTCACCATTTAACCCCAAAAAACATAATATATATTAAATATTTTACAATATTTTTATCTATTTGTCAAAGAGAGGAGGAATTTTATGTTTAAGGGAGCATTTAGAAAAACAATAGGATTATTTTTGTTAGCACTTGGACTTGGTGTAGGACTTAGCATAATACTTCCTATTTGGGGATGGATAGCAATAGTTGCAATAGCAGTAGTAATACTTGGAATATCTTGGCTTTTTTGCTAAAGGGGAGGTAGAAAGTTATGAAAATTGTATTATATCAACCAGGACGATTTATGAGACTGATATTAAAAACTATATTTAAGATATAATTTATATATAATGTACATAATAAAAGAAGGTAGTAACAAAACTAACTGTTAATACCCTCTTTTATTATATTGCTCTTTGAACTTTACCACTTTTTAGACATTTAGTACATACATTCATCTTTTTTACAGTCCCATTATCATTTACTTTAACAGATTGAACATTAGGTTTAAAAGTTCTTGCAGTTCTTCTATGTGAGTGACTTACTTGCATAGAAAAGTTAACTTCTTTATCACATATTTCACATTTTGCCATTTTAAAACCCTCCTTTTCGAGATTATAAACTAACTACCTAAATATTTTAACATAAAATATTCAAATAATCAAGTAAATTAGTTGTTTTTTCATATTAATAAACGAAAATTTGTTGTGAGTTCCCCAAAAATATATAAAGAAAAGGAAAAATTTCCTAATCTTTATACACATAATATTATTATATTATTATATTTTTAAAATAGTACCAGTGGCTTGTGTTGCTAAAGCTTCTGTTTTAGTTGCATCATGTAAGCCACCACTTAAGATAACTGTATCATTTTCTTTTAAGTATCCTTTTGATTTTAATATTTCAATTCCTTGATTTAGAATTTTATCAAAATCACGTACTCCAGGTATAAGGATAGGAGTAACTCCAAATTCAACTGCCATTTGTCTATATGTTTTTTCATTTGCAGTTATAACATATATAGGACAAGCAGGTTTGAAACTTGCAAGTAAAGATGGAGTATGACCACTTTCAGATACAGCAATTATAGCATCAGCATTTGAAAACATTGCTGAACAACATACTACAAAGTTTGATTGTTTCTTAAATTCATCAGCATCTGTTAAATCTTCTTTACTAAATGTTGTTAATTTTTCAATATTTTTCTTTTTAAATCTTCTCCAATAGTTTATTTCTTTTTCACTTGCTTCAACAATTTTAGCCATAGTTTTAACAGCTTCTATTGGATAATCGCCTTGTGCAGATTCACCAGATAACATTGTAGCAGAAGTACCGTCATAAACTGCGTTAGCAACATCTGAAACCTCAGCTCTTGTTGGTCTAGGATTTTTTTGCATAGACTCTAGCATTTGTGTTGCAGTTATAACAGGTTTACCAGCTGCAACAGTCTTTTTTATCATCATCTTTTGAGCTGAAGGTACTCTTTCTTCAGGAATTTCAACACCTAAATCACCACGTGCTACCATTATTCCATCAGTAACCTTTAATATTTCATCAAAATTATCAAGACCTTCTTGGTTTTCTATTTTTGATATGATTTTTATTTTATTATTTGGATTAATAGAATTTATATAATTTCTCATATCAATTACATCTTGTGCTTTACGTATAAATGAAGCGGCAATAAAATCAAAATCGTTTTCTACAGCAAATTTTAAATCAGATTTATCTTTTTCAGTAATAGCAGAAAGTTTTAATTTTGCTCCTGGAACATTTACACCACGTCTACCTTTTAAAGTGGCAGAGTTTTGGAAAGTACATTTTATTTCAGTTCCATCGATTTCATCAATTAATAAATCAACTAGTCCGTCATTAATTAGGATATGACCACCAACTTCAACATCTTCTGGTAACCCTTTATATGTTACAGAAAGAAGTTCTTTAGTACCTTCAACATCTCTAGTTGTTAAAGTGATTTTATCACCTTGTGTAAAGTCCATTTTAATATTTTGATCTGTTCCAAATGAACCAGTTCTAATTTCAGGACCTTTTGTATCAAGCATAAAAGCAACATTAGTACCAAGTCTTTCATTTATTTCTCTTAAAGTCTTAACTTTTGCAAGATGTTCTTCATGGTCACCATGTGAGAAGTTAAGCCTCATAACGTTCATACCAGATTTGATAAGTTGTTCTAAAACTTCTGTTGTTTCACTTGCAGGACCTATAGTACAAACTATTTTTGTTTTTTTCATAAATTAATTCACTCCCTTAAAAATAACAATAAAAAGAAATACATATAATATATATACATTATATGTATATTTTTGCTTATAGCATCTATTAGTATACAAGTTTTAATAAAAAAAGTCAATAGCTAAATTAAAATTTTATCAAAAGTAAAGCCTTTTTTGAAAATCAAAAATGATTCAAATTTATATTAAAAATGTTGACATAAATGCACAAGCTATGCTATAATATTAATGAGAGTAACTAAATTATATGGCAAATGTCATATAAAATTTTAATTAAGAAGGGAAGATGGATATGTGGGTATTAGGAATAGGGCTTTTGGTTTTTATATTTATAGTTTTCTTTGTGTTAGTGCCCATTCTCCGCTTAAATTCTCATTGTGAGGATTTGTATAATAGTGTTGTTGCGGAAAAGGAAGCAGCAGATATACTTATTAAGTTAATGCAAGGAGAGGGAGTTAATTTAACAGAAAATGCATTAGAATTTCATATTGAGAGGCTTGACCGTAATTTGTTCAAATTTAGAAGAGTAAGTGATGACAAGTGTTCAAATGAATATGCTTGTGTTAGCAGGTATATAAATGGAAATGCGCTTGTGTATAAAAACAAAGTGGGCTGGTGCTTGGTTGACAAAGATTTTAATGAAACAACAGATCCAAAAGAAATAGCAGACTTCTTTAGATCTAATGCTCGCGTAAATTGCGGAGTAGAGATAAACGCAGGTATTATAAGTATATTATAATTTTTTTTAAGACACTGTATTAATTTACGGTGTCTTTTTTTGTATAAAAACTGTTTTTAAAGCCTCTTTATATATTTTTTTAAACAAATATAATATGTAATTATTTAAAAATTGTTACATTAATTGCATAAAAATAAATAATACTAATATATTTATAATAGAAAAGTTAAACGTGGAGGTAAGAAATGAAAAGAGAAGATATTTATAAAGATATATCATCAAGAACAGGTGGGGATATATATATTGGAGTAGTAGGACCTGTTAGAACTCGGTAAATCAACTTTTATAAAAAATTTCATGGAAACTTTTGTTATACCAAACATAGAAAATGAACACAAAAAAGATAGAGCAAAAGATGAATTACCACAAAGTGCTGCTGGAAGAACTATAATGACAACAGAACCAAAATTTGTGCCTAATGAATCTGTTGAAATTTTACTTGATAATAATGTTAAAATGAAAACAAGACTTGTAGATTGTGTTGGATATTTAGTAGACGGTGCAGTAGGACATATGGAAGATGATATGCCAAGAATGGTAAGAACACCATGGTCAAAAGAAGAAATGCCATTTACAAGAGCAGCAGAAATTGGTACAGAAAAAGTTATTAAAGAACATTCTACAATAGGTCTTGTAATAACAACTGATGGAAGTATAACTGATATTCCAAGAGATTCATATGTTGATGCCGAAACTCGTGTTATAAATGAACTAAAAGAGATTAATAAACCATTTGTGGTATTACTTAATACTACACATCCTGAAGATGAGGAAACAAAGGCTTTAGCAGAAGAATTATCAAAAAAACATAATACATCAGTACTTGCTATTGATATTGCAAATATGAAAGAAAAAGAATTAAGTGAAGTTTTTGAAAGAGTATTAAGAGAATTCCCAGTAACAGAAATTGGTTTTAAACTACCAGAATGGTTTAGTATACTTGATTTTGACCATTGGTTAAAACAAGATATTATTGGAATTATAAAAAATAGCTTTGAAAAAGACTATTCTTTAAGAGAAATAAATGAATTAATTGAAAAAATTGGTAGTGAAAGTGATATATTTAAGAAAATTGATGTTGATGATGCAAAAATGGAAGATGGCACTATAAAAATAAAAATGGAAATTAATCCTGATATGTTTTATAAAGTGCTTACTGAAATGTCTAATTTTGATATAAAATCTGATGGAGATATATTTGAATTATTAAAAGAATTTGCAAAAACAAAACAAGAATATGATAAAATTGCAATAGCATTAGAAGAAGTAAGAATTAAAGGATATGGAATTGTTACTCCTCAAATGGATGAATTAACTCTTGAAGAACCTGAAATTGTAAAACAAGGTAACAAATATGGAGTAAAACTAAAAGCAAGTGCTCCATCAATCCATATGATTAGAGCTGATATAGAAACAGAAGTATCACCTATTGTTGGAAGTGAAAAGCAGTCGGAAGACTTGGTTAAATATTTGCTTAGTGAATTTGAAACAGACCCTAAAAAGATATGGGAGTCAAATATATTTGGTAAATCATTACATGAACTTGTAAATGAGGGACTTCACAACAAATTATATAGAATGCCAGATGAAGCACAAATGAAATTACAAGAAACTTTACAAAAGATTATTAATGAGGGTAGCGGTGGCTTAATTTGCATTATATTATAGCAAATAAAAAAATTCCTTATCAAAATTATATTGATGAGGAGTTTTTTTTGATTTTATTTTATTTTATTTTATTTTATTTCATTTCATTATTTAGTAAAAGTATTAACTATAATATTTATTAAATCAATATTTGTCATTTTAGATACAAATAAAAGTGTTATAAATATTGCAATTATTAAAACTATAATTTTTATTATTGTTACTAAAAAAGTTTTTGTATATGAACTTGTTATATTATTCTCTTTATTATTACCCAAGCTATAATTATTTGAATTTAAGTTAGTATAGTTAGGCTCATTTTTTGTGTTATCTTTAAATCTAATACCCATATCTTGATTTTGTATATAATACTCATCAAGGTTAATATTACCTAAGAAATGCTCAATTATTTGATTTCTTTTTTGTAATTCCATTTCTAAATTTTTAATAGTATTTTTTAAAGTTAGTTCCTTTTCAGTATCTTTTTCAAGTTTTTCTAAATTTAAGGAATTATCATATTCTGCACGTTTTGCCTCATTTGATAAAACTTCATAGGCCTCATTTAACTCTTTAACTTTTTTCTCCATTTTTTCTTTTTCGCTACCAGAGTATAAATCAGGATGACTTGCCTTAATTTGCATTTTAAAGACCTTTTTTATAGTGTCTAAAGAGGCGTGTTCATTTACTTCTAATATTTCATAGTAATTTTTCATAAGTTTTTTCTCCTTACATATAAAAATTGTACAGTATTTAACGAAAAAAGTCAATCGCACATTTACTTATTACACTAAAAATGTTATAATATATATCAAGGAGTGAGTTAATTGTTAAATATGTTTTCTAAAGATGGCATTATTTCATTTTTATACTTTTTACCAGCACTATTATTATCTATTTCAATACATGAATTTTTTCATTCATATGTTGCATATAAATTAGGAGATAAAAGTCAAAAGTTAAGTGGAAGACTTACTTTAAATCCACTTGCTCATTTTGATTTAATTGGATTTATATGTATTGCTTTGTTTGGCTTTGGTTGGGGTAAGCCAGTTATTGTTGATGATAGTAATTTTAAAAATAGGGCAAGGGATAATGTTCTTTGTGCTATTGCAGGTCCAATTTCTAACATATTATTTGCAATTTTAATTACTGTTATGTTAAAGCTATCAAATATAGTAGGATTATATGGGTACCTTGCTTCAAAAGCATTTGGCGTAATATTACTTAATATGATAATGCTTACTATACAGTTTAATATTGTATTTGCTGTATTTAATTTAATTCCTATACCACCACTTGCAGGTTCAGTAGTATTATTTTACTTTTTACCAGCAAGGTTTAAAAAAATAATGTATGTACTTGAACAATATTCTTTTATTATACTTATAGTTTTATTTATATCAGGTGCATATTCATTTTTAATCACTCCAGCATATAATTTAATTGCTAGGTTTTTGCAATTTATATTGTTACTATAGAATAGAGGTATAAAATGTTAGGTTTAAGTATAGAGTCAAGTTGTGATGAGACATCAGTTGCTATTTTAAAAGACGGAAGAGAAGTGCTTTCAAATGTTGTTTCAACACAAATAGATATACATAAAGAATTTGGGGGTGTTGTGCCTGAAATTGCTTCAAGGAAACATCTTACAAATATTTCATATGTAGTAGATGAGGCTTTAAAAGAGGCAAAAGTAGATTTAAAAGATATAGAATATATAGGAGTTACATATGGTCCAGGACTTGTTGGAGCTTTGCTTGTAGGTGTATCATATGCAAAGTCACTTGCATATGCTTTAAATATACCTATTGTGCCAACACATCATATTGAGGGACATATTGCTGCAAATTATATTTCAAATAAAGAGTTAAAGCCACCTTTTTTAGCACTTGTTGTATCAGGTGGTCATTCACATTTAATCTATGTAAAAGATTATACAGATTTTGAAATATTAGGAAAAACAAGAGATGATGCTGTAGGTGAGGCTTTTGATAAGGTTGCAAGAACTTTAGGGCTTGGTTATCCTGGTGGACCTGAGGTAAGTAATTGTGCGTTAAAAGGAAAGCCAACATATAATTTGCCAAAAACTAAATTTGAAAATTATGATTTTAGTTTTAGTGGAATAAAAACCGCTGTTATAAACATCGCACATAAAGAGGGAGAAAATTTAAAAGTAGCAGATATGTGTGCGTCTTTTGAAACTACAGTGTGTGAAGAATTAACTCAAAATGCAATGAGAGTTATGAAAGATTATAACTTGAAAAAGGTAGTACTTGCTGGTGGTGTATCAGCAAATAGAGTGCTTAGAAATATGATATGTAAAGAGGCTAAAAAAAGTGGATACGAGGCTTTTATACCAGATTTAAAGTATTGCACAGATAATGCTGCAATGATTGGCAGTGCCGCATATTATAATTATATTTCAGGAAAATATTATGATATAAAAGATAAATTAGATTTAAACGCAAAAGCAAATTTAAAGGTAGGTGAGTAAATGTCATCAATATATGCAATATCAGATTTGCATTTATCATTTGGAGTAGATAAACCAATGAATGTTTTTGGGAAGCTTTGGGAAGATTATGAACAAAGAATAAAAGAAAATTGGGAAAGTAAGGTTAAAGAAGATGATATAGTAATAATTCCAGGAGATATTTCTTGGGGCATGAGTCTTAAAGAGGCGTTACCAGATTTTAAGTTTATTGATTCTTTAAAGGGTAAAAAAATAATTTTAAAAGGAAATCATGATTATTATTTTTCTACTAAAACTAAATTAGAAAAATTTTTTAATGAAAATAACATAAATAGTATATCTATACTTCATAATAACGCGATAGATATTGGAAAATATATACTTTGTGGAACAAGAGGTTGGAGCAAAGTTGAAGAAGAGGATAACAAGCTAAACAAAAAAATAATTGAGCGAGAGAAAATGAGACTTAAACTTTCACTTGAAGAGGGAAAGAAGCTCCAAGAAAGTTTAAAAGTTAAGAAAGATATATTAGTTGCTATGCATTTTCCACCATTTATTTCAAATTATCCAAATATATTAAAAGAATATGATGTAAAGTTGTGTATTTACGGACATTTGCATCGGATATGGAAGGTTTATGATAAAAGAGGGGATAATAGATGGAATAGAATATAAAATGGTATCATGCGATCATACAAATTTTGATTTAATAAAATTATAATAAAAGCTATAAAGTTACAGTAAAAAGTTTTCACTTTAACTTTATAGCTTATTATTTATGGCAGGGGTAGAAGGAATCGAACCCTCCTCTGTGGTTTTGGAGACCATCATTCTACCAATGAACTATACCCCTATATACTAATATATTTATTCTAACATTATTTTAGGCTTTTTTCAATAGTTTTTTAGAAAAATTAAAAAATCTTTTTTGCGGAGAGTTACAATTCACAGTCGTTTTTTATAAAATGACTCAGTATTTACAATAGTTACAAGAATTTATAAAATTGTTTATTGAAATAATAATATCTCAAATATGCTATTATTCGTTTAGCTTTTATATAAGCTAAATTCATGTAATGCTTACGATTAAAGGAAATTTATAAGCTGTTAATTAGTAATGCTAATACTATTAATTATAATTTTTTTAGAAGACTATTGACATAATATATAACTTATGGTATAATAACTTATGTGTGAATGTTTTGGCTTTCCTCTAACTAGAGGGGTGGTGTAACTTCTAGTTAGTTTACTATAACCTTTCCTGTTTTAAGAGAGATGGGAAAGAATGGATGTTTTCTCTTGTGTTTATGTAATGGCCTCCTTTTGCATATATCAACCTTCCTCTTTCTTTTTGTGGTGTACACCAGCCACAATTTAAAAAATAAGACTACTATATGATTTTATAGTAGTTTTTTTATATAAAAATTATTTTTTACGATTAAACTACTGTATACAATTTGATTATAAAAAATTTACTACATTTATTGCATAAATTAAGCATTTATGATATAATTCACATGGTGATAAAGCATGAAGATTTCAAAACAAAAAGGAACAAGAGATATATATGGTAAAGATTTAAAAATATGGCAATATATAGAAGAAAACATTAGAGATATTTGTAATACATATAATGTAAAAGAAATAAGGACACCAGTATTTGAAGCAACAGAACTTTACTCAAGAAGTGTTGGTGATGATACAGATATAGTAAATAAGGAAATGTATACATTTACTGATAGAGGTGGAAGAAGTATAACATTACGTCCTGAACTTACAGCAGGAGTAGTTAGAGCATATATTGAAAATGGCTTTTCTTCAATGATAACACCAATTAAACTTTGGTATGAAGCTAATATGTATAGATATGAAAAAATGCAAAAAGGAAGATATAGAGAATTTACACAATTTGGAGTTGAATTTTTTGGAAGTGAGTCATATCTTGCAGATATTGAAGTAATTTTGCTTGCAAATACTCTATTTAAAAAATTAAATATAGCAGATAAAGTGGTATTAAATATAAACTCAATAGGATGTACTACTTGTAGAAAAGAATATATCAAAGCATTAAAAGACTATGTAAAACCAAATTTAGATAGTATGTGTGAAACTTGTAGAACAAGGTATGAAAAAAATCCACTTAGAATGCTTGATTGCAAAGAAGAAAATTGCAAGAAAATATTAAAAAACGCACCAGAACTAACAGAATATCTTTGTGAAGAATGCAAAACAGATTTTGAAAACTTAAAAAAAATGTTAACAGAACTTGATATTAAATATGTAGTAGATAGCAGAATAGTTAGAGGACTTGACTATTATAATAAAACAGTATTTGAATTTGTATCAAAAGATTTAGACTTAACAGTATGTGCTGGTGGAAGATATGATAGGCTTGTAGAATATCTAGGTGGAAATAGTACAAAAGCAGTAGGATTTGGACTTGGAATGGATAGACTAGTACTTCTTCTAAATGAACTTAATATCTTACCAGAACTTAATGATAAAGTAGATGCATATATTTTAATGCAAGATAGTAATGCATACAAAAAAGGTATTGATATAGTAAATAAATTAAGAGAAAATGGATATATAGTTGAATTTGATATATGTAATAGAAGTTTTAATGCTCAGTTAAAATATGCAAATAAAATTAATTCAAAATATGTAATAATAGTTGGAGAAGAAGAATTAAAAACTAATACTTGTGTAATTAAGAATATGGAAGATAGTACACAGGAAAAAATAGAGTTAGATTATAATTTAATAAGTAAAAAAATAAATTAGGAGAAAAAAATGATAGATATAAATGAAAGGAAAAATATAAAAGAAGTATATAATAATTATAACGATTTAGATAAAAAAGAAGTTACTGTTTGCCGGTTGGATAAAAAACTTAAGGACTTCAAAAAGCATAGCTTTTATAGAACTTAACGACGGAACTTTTTTTAAATCTGTTCAAGTAATTATTGAAGAAAATGATATAGAAAATTACAAAGATGTAACTTCATTAAATATAGGTGCAAGTATAATTGTAAAAGGAGTATTAAAAGTTACACCTGAGGCAAAACAACCATTTGAAATAAAAGGAGAAATTATAGAAATTTCAGGAAAATCAACACCTGATTATCCATTACAAAATAAAAGACATTCAATGGAATTTTTAAGAGATATAGCACATTTAAGACCAAGAACAAATACGTTTTTAGCTGTATTTAGAGTAAGATCTGTAATTGCTCATGCAGTTCATGACTTTTTCTATAACCACGGCTTTGTGTATGTACATACTCCAATAATAACATCATCTGACTGTGAGGGTGCAGGAGAAATGTTTAGAGTAACAACACTTGATGACTTAAAAAAAGGAGATGAAGCTGACTTCTTTGGAAAAAAGACAGGACTTACAGTTTCAGGTCAACTTGCAGCAGAAAGTATGGCAATGGCTTTTTCAAATGTATATACTTTTGGCCCAACATTTAGAGCTGAAAACTCTCATACAACAAGACATGCAGCAGAATTTTGGATGATAGAGCCGGAAATGGCATTTTGTGATTTAGATGGCGATATGAAAGTTGCTGAAGAATTAATAAAATATATAATAAAAACAGTATTAAAAGACGCAAAAGAAGAAATAGAATTTTTTAACAAATTTGTAGATACAGGTTTAATAGAAAGACTAAATAATATAGTAAATTCTAATTTTGTAAGGATAACATATAAAGAGGCTGTAAAATTACTAGAAGAACATATTGATAAATTTGAATATAAAGTAGAATTTGGGACTGACCTGCAAACAGAACATGAAAGATATTTAACAGAAGTAATATTTAAAAAGCCAGTTTTTGTAACAGATTATCCAAAAGCTATAAAAGCATTTTATATGAAACAAAATGAAGATAATACAACTGTTAGAGCAGTAGATTTACTTGTACCAGGAATAGGAGAAATACTTGGAGGCTCACAAAGAGAAGAAAATCTAGAAAAACTAGAAAATCGTATGAAAGAATTAGGTTTAAATATTAAAGATTATGAATGGTATTTAGATACTAGAAGATATGGAACTTGTGTGCATTCAGGCTTTGGAATAGGATTTGAACGTTTAGTAATGTATTTAACAGGTATGCAAAACATACGTGATGTAATTCCATTTCCTAGAACACCAGGCAATTGTTTATATTAATTTAAGTTAGAAAAGGGGAAAAATAATGCATAAATATAGAACACATAAATGTGATGAATTAAGTTTAGAGAATGTAAATGAAACAGTTAGACTTTCAGGGTTTGTAAAAACAATAAGAGATTTAGGCTCTGTTATGTTTGTTGATTTAAGAGATCATTATGGTATAACACAACTTGTTATAAATGAAAGAGAACTTTTAGATAAATTTCATAAAATACCAGTAGAATCAACTATATGTGTTGACGGAATTGTTTTAAAAAGAGAAGAAGAAACAATAAATCCACAACTAAAAACAGGAAAAATAGAAGTTAGAGTAAATAATGTAGAAGTACTTGGAAATGTATATAATACATTACCATTCCAAATTGATGAAAGTAGAAATGTAAAGGAAGATTTGAGACTAGAATATAGATTTTTAGATTTAAGAAATGAAGAAATACATAAGAAAATAGTATTTAGGTCAAAGGTATTAAAGACACTTAGGGATAAAATGACAGACCTTGATTTTGTTGAAATACAAACACCAATCCTTACAAGTTCTTCACCAGAGGGAGCAAGAGATTTTCTTGTACCAAGTAGATTACATCCAGGTGAGTTTTATGCTTTACCTCAAGCACCACAGCAGTTTAAACAACTACTTATGATATCAGGTTTTGATAAATATTTTCAAATTGCACCTTGTTTTAGAGATGAAGATCCAAGAGCAGATAGGTCACCAGGTGAGTTTTATCAACTTGACTTTGAAATGTCATTTGCAACTCAAGAAGATGTTTTAAATGTACTAGAAAAAGTAATAGGCTCTACTTTTAAAGAATTATCAACTAAACAAGTATCAGAGGCACCATTTAGGAGAATAACTTTTAAAGAGGCAATGGATAAATATGGTACTGATAAACCAGATTTAAGAAATCCACTTGTAATTGAAGATGTTACAGAAGTATTTAAAGATAGTGACTTTAGAGTATTTAAAGATAAGACAATAAAATGTATAAAGATAGATGCTACTAGTGTGTCAAGAAGATTTTTTGATCAAATGGTAGACTTTGCAACAGGTGAGTTAGAACTTAAAGGGCTTGCATGGATAAAATATGATGAAGAAAATGAGGGTAGCAATATAACAGGAACAATATCACGTTTTGTAACTGATGAAATATTAGAAAAGTTAAAAGAAAAAGTAGCTCTAAAAACAGGTGATGCGTTATTTTTTGTAGCAGATGAATATAAAAAGGCATGTGAAGATGCAGGAGATATACGTATTGAACTTGGTAAAAGATTAGATTTAATAAATAAAGATAAATATGAACTATGCTTCATAGTAGATTTCCCAATGTATGAATTAGATGATGATGGAAAAATACAATTTAACCATAATCCATTTTCAATGCCTGTTGGTGGAATGGACGCACTTTTAAATATGAACCCACTTGATATAGTTGCGCACCAATTTGACCTTGTTTGTAACGGATATGAAATAGCATCTGGTGCTGTTAGAAATCATGATACAAACATAATGGTAAAGGCTTTTGAAATTGCAGGATATACAGAAGAGGAAGTTGAAACAAAATTTGCTTCATTGTTTAATGCATTTAAATTTGGCGCACCACCTCATGCAGGAGCTGCACCAGGAATCGATAGACTAGTTATGTTACTACTTGATGAAACAAATATACGTGAAGTAATAGCTTTCCCTAAAAATAGTAAAGCACGTGATGTACTTATGAAAGCACCTGCAAAAGTTTCAAAAAAACAGCTTGATGATGTACATATAAAAGTAATAGAAAGTGATATTAAATAATTAACAAAAGATTAAGGGGTAGATTATATGAAAATATCAATATTAGGACTTGGAGCATATGCAATAGCATTAGCAAAAGTCTTTAATAAAAATGAAAATAAAGTAGTAATGTGGTCAAAATTTAGTGATGAGGTAGATAGTGTATTACTAAAAAGAGAAAATAATGCTGTTCTACCTGGTGTTAAGATACCAAAGGACATAAAAATTACAAAAGAATTACAAGAATGTGTAAAGGATGCAAAAATAATAGTACTTGCAGTTCCTGTAAATGCATTAAGAGATGTAGCAAAAGAGTTAAGTAATTATCTTGAAAAAGATCAAGTACTTTGCCTTGTTTCAAAAGGAATAGAAAGTTTAAGTAATAAATTAGTACACGAAGTAGTATATGAAGAAACAAACTCTGAACAAATCTGTTTTTTAACTGGTCCATCATTTGCAGAGGAAATAGTAGAAGATAGTGAAACTGGTTTTGTTGTAGCCTCTAAATCTCAATTTGCCAATATGTCTGTTAAAGTATGTTTAGAAAATGGAAAAATTGCTGTTAATGCAATTTATGATATAGTTGGGGCAGAAGTATGTGCTGCTACAAAAAATGTATTTGCAATTTTAATGGGAATGCTTGATACTTTAAAAAAGAGTGACTCATGTAAAGCTGCAATACTTACTTGCATGATAAATGATTTAAGAAAAATTGTAGAAGTATTAGGAGGAAAATCACATACTGTATTTTCGTATGCGGGTATTGGTGATTTAGTACTTACTTGTATAAGTCCAAAAAGTCGAAATTACACTTTAGGTAGACATTTAGGAAGAGGTATAGGACTGGACAATGCATTAAGTAATATGAAAGTAAAAACTGTAGAGGGACTATATACTTTGGAATCTTTGTTAAAACTATTAGATCAAAAAGAGATAACTATAAAATCTTTAAGTTTGCTATATAATGTAATATATAGAAATGAAAAAGTTGAGGATATATTAAGATATATTAAATATTAAATGTAAAAGGCGTGAAAAATGGAAAAACATGAAATTTTAAAAAATATCAAAAAAGAAGCATTAGAAAATCATGTACCAATATTACAGGATATTTCGCTTGATTTTATACTTCTAATATTAAAACTTGCAAAACCAAATAAAATACTTGAAATAGGAACAGCGGTTGGATATTCTGCTATACAATTTTCAAAATATTTGGACGGAGAAAATCCTAAAATAAAAACAATTGAAAAAAATGAAACTATGTATAATAAAGCAGTTGAAAATATTAAGGCGATGGAGTTAGAAAATAAAATAGAGGTTATACATGACGATGCCATAAATTATTTAAAAGCATTAGATGAAAGTGATACATATGATGTAATATTTATTGATGCTGCAAAGGGACAATATCTTGTATTTCTTGAAGAAGCTACAAGACTTGTAAAAAATAAAGGAATAATAATTGCGGATAATGTATATTTTAAAGGAAGAGTGCTTTCAGATTATAATGAACACAAATATAGAACTGCTACAAATAGATTAAGAGAATATATAAAAATTGTAAAAGAAGATAAAAGATACGATACAACAATATTTGATATAGGGGATGGAGTATCTGTAAGTTTTGTTAATAAGTAAATATTGTAAGTAATATTTACTTGTGCTATAATGTAAATATATATTAAAGGAGGAGTTGTAATATGTATTGTAGAAATTGTGGAAAACAAATAGAAGGGGATAGAGAATACTGTGAAGAGTGTGAAAATGCACTTAATGCTCAAAAAAGAGAAGAAAGTGTAGAACAAACACCACAGGTTATAAATGTTAGTGAAAATCCAAATCCTATTGTTGAAAATAACCCAAGTAACAATACCAATGCAGGAAATACTACTACAAGTACCGTTGCACAGAATACTAATGCTCAAAATGCTAATACTCAAAACGTTCAAAATACAACAGTTGTAACAAAATCTAAATCTAAAATTGCTGGAGGATTATTTGGTATATTCTTAGGTGCTTTTGGCGTACATAACTTTTATTTAGGATATACAGGAAAAGCTGTAGCACAACTTTTAATAACACTTCTTAGTTGTGGAGCTTTATCAGTAGTTTCAGCAATTTGGGGCTTTATTGAAGGAGTTTTAATATTAGCAGGTGAGATAAAAACTGATGCAGATGGAAAACCTTTGTCTGAATAAAAAAAGATTAGTTAATATTACAATATTTTTGCTACTCTTTGTATTCTTTTTTGTTATAGTAATACAAAGAGTATCTTTTGGATGCCTATTACAACGTTTATCTGGTTTGCCATGCCCTGCGTGTGGTATGACAAGAGCGTTTTACAAAATATTTAGACTTGATTTTATAGGTGCATTTAAGACAAATATTTTGTCCATTCCACTTAGTCTATTTTTAGCTTTTATGGTTATATCGTTGTTATATGATATTATTTTTAATAAAGATATTTTTGTATCTACAAGTTTAAAACTGTTTTCAAAATATTATATTGTTATAATAATTGCATTAATAATATCGTGGATATATAATATAGTTATATATATGTGAAAAAAGCCAGGGCACGCCTGGCTTTTTTTATATAAATGGAAATATCATAGATAGTAACTTTTTTATAGGATTTGTTTTTTCATAAAGTACTGGTAAATTAGACTTAGTATTAAATAAGCTATAATTACTAGATAAATTAACTAATTTACATGAAACATCATCTTTATCTAAAGAAATTTCTAATATACTAAATTTATTTTCTTGTTCTACAACAACCAAAGTGATTTCATCAATTTCACCAATAAACATATTTTCAATTCTAACGGTATTAAACTCATTAAACTGATTTCTTATTTTAGTAAATATCTTTTCAACTTTAGATACATCTTTTGTAGCAGTAGGTGTATTTAGTATATATCCCATACTATCAAGTCTTATTGAAATAGTATTATCCTTTAAATTAATCATCTTTTTATTTAACTGTGTAACTTTTACAAGTTTTACAAATGTACTATCAACGTTGATAGCAACAAGAGCATTATTTTGACCAACATTTATTTGATTTAACTTTTGTACACCCATTTCTTTATATATTTTAACAAATTTATCATTTGATAAAATTTCATTAACAATGCTATATTTTATTTTTTCAGTAAGATTTGAAGAAATATTTTTATCATACTTTAGTATTTTTGAAGATATAACATCAAAAAGTTTTTCTTCGATTTCGTTATTAGGAATAACAAGTAATTTGCTTAATTCTTTTAGGTGAACAGCATATTCAATTTCTGCATATTTATCCTCGGAATTTACAAGTATAGTAGAAAAGATATTTTGTATATCAGTTATATTTGATAAAATTTCTTCTTCTAAATTGGTTATATTTTCAGCTAAACTTGCTTCAATATTTATATCAATTTCATCATCATTTTCATTTTCTTTTGGAAACATTTGAGCAAGTGTTTTTGATATTGTTTGTTTAATTTTTTCTTGTTCTGTTTCAAGGCTAGTAACATCATTTAAAATATTCTTTTTAATTTCTATATAATTATCATCTAATAGCTTATTTAAATGCATTAATTTGTTGTAATTAGAGTATTTTCTACTTAAGTTATCAAATAAATTTAAAAATTTCTCATAATCTTTAAATTTATGTTTAGCAAAACATTTTTCAATGAATTTATTAGGTTTTTCAAATAGGTTTATATAAAAATCTTCTTCTGCAATATTTAATGAATAGCAAAACTGACTAAAAAGTTTACCCTCAAGGAAGTAAATATCATTATCGCTTGTTATTTTTTTACCCAAGAAATCATTTTCATAAGTTCTATATGTAGGTACAATACTTAAAGTAGTAGGGAGGGTGTATAATAATCTACAAACAAGATTTGATACAACAGCACGATTTATAGCAAAGTTTTTATGTATTATTTTGTAATCAGATTTTGATAATTTACTTGTAGAGTAGCCTATACTATATGTTTCATCAGCAATTTCAGTTGTAGTTATGATGTATATAATTCTTAAATATATTGCTTTAACATTAGTTTCATCTTTTATATATAATTCCTTTTTTACAGCGTCATAATATCCAGTTTTATAATCTACATTTTTAGCATTACCTAAAATTACAACATCTACATTATCATATAACTTTTTCTCTAGTTCTTTTGTTTTTTTCCTATTTATATATCCAAAGTTTTCAAGTTTTTCAAATAATGAAATTACAATTTCCATAAATTCATCACTTAAATTACATTTTTCTTTTAATTTATCTAAATAGTCCATTTTTTATCCTCCGTTTAAATTTTTTATTCCACATTATATTGTATAACAAACCAAAAAAATGTACAAGCAAAATTGAAAAAATTGCTTGAAAACTTTTTGACGAGTTTTGGAATAATGAAAAGATATAAAAAAATCGTTGAGTTTTAAAAGTTCAACGATTTTTAAAAACTAATTATTATAATTTTCTTTTATAACTTGTTTTTCACGAGCTATTGCAAGAGCTTTTTCAGGAACATCTTTATTAATAGTAGAACCAGCTCCAATAATTGCATTTTCATTTATTGTAATAGGAGCAAGTAATACACTATTACACCCTATAAATGCACCATCTTTTATTGTAGTTCTGTTCTTTTCCCATTTTGTGTTCATATTTGCAGTTATAACGCCACAAGCTATTTCAACATTTTTACCAATGTCAGCATCACCAGTATATATTAAATGAGGTATTTTTGTATTTTCACCGACATTTACATTTTTAGTTTCTGCAAAACTTCCAACCTTTACATTTAAGTCAAGGTTTGTTTTTGGCCTTATATGTGCAAAAGGACCAATTTTGCAATTGTCACCTATAGTACTTTCAGTAACTTTGCTTGTTTCAATTATTACATTGTTTCCAATAGTAGAAGATATAATATGCGAATTTGGACCAATAATACAATCTTCACCTATAACAGTATTACCTTGAATATGTGTACCTGGGTAGATAATAGTATCTTTTCCAATTTCAACGTTTAAACTAATATATGTATTACTTGGGTCAATTAATGTAACACCATTATTCATATGTTGTTTTCTAGTTTTATCAAGTAGGGTAGCAGTAGCAATAGAAAGTTCTTCTCTTGA
The DNA here is from genome assembly GCA_947632635.1 of uncultured Clostridia bacterium. GTDB lineage: Bacteria > Bacillota > Clostridia > TANB77 > CAG-465 > CAG-465. The sequence continues at coordinate 27,347 of CANRQA010000003.1, forward strand.
ATTAATACCTTGATATTCAGAAATATCAGCTATTGCATATACACCAAAATTATATCCCATATCTTTAATGTGATATGGCACATCAGTAATATAATATTCATTTTGTGCATTATTATCGTCTAACTTTGAAAAAGAATCTTTAAGTAGTTTACCTTTAAAGCAATATACACCAATGTTAATTTCATTTATTCTTTCTTCATCTTCATTACAATCTTTTCTTTCAACAATTCTATTTAAGTTACCTTGATTATCACGAATTATTCTACCAAGTGAGCCAGGATTATCAATTATAGCTGAAAGAACAACTCCACCATAATTACCTTGTTTGCAAAAAGATATTAATGAACTTATAGTTTGAGAGGAAATAAGTGGTTGGTCACCATTTATAACTAAAACATAATCATCATCATTAATATAATCTTTAGCTTGCATAGCAGCATGACCTGTACCAAGTTGATATTCTTGTAATAGACATTTTACATTTTTTCTTGTTTTTAAATGTTCTTCTACCATTTCGTGTTTATGTCCTACTATTACAAATATATCTTTAATTTTAGCATCTTCACAGGCATCACATACATAATCAATTATACATTTATCATATACCTTATGTAATACTTTTGGAAGTTCTGATTTCATTCTTGTACCTTTACCACCAGCTAGTATGATAGCTTTAGTTTTTCCCATTTTAAACCATCTCCTTTAAATTTTTTTAACATAGTTGCATTTTATAGTATTTTAACATATTTCTTATGATAAGTAAATAATTTTTTTAAAATTATTATTAAAAGCTATTTTTTGTATTTTACTACTATTATATTAAAAAGATACGATTATTGTTATACAAAAAAAGAGCCTATAAAGGCTCTAAAAGTGTTACTCTGTGTCGTTATCATTTATATCATTTTCATAAACATTACTTTCATTTAAGTAAAATTCATTTTCATTTCCAACTGGCAAGGCTTCAACATTTTTTAATTTCTTTTCAATTGTTCTAGATTTTTTAGAAGCAAGTTCCATTGTTGAAGATATTTCAAGTAATTTTTTGTTTGTTTTATCAAGTATATCACCAAATTTTGAAAATTCTGATTTTACCATTCCAAGTAAAGACCAAACTTCACTTGTACGTTTTTCAATTGCAAGAGTTCTAAATCCCATTTGCAAGCTATTTAATAGAGCGACAAATGTAGTAGGACCGAGATACAACAATTCTATATTTTTGTGATAAAAATTCACAAAGAGAAGTGTTTTTTAATACTTCACAATACAAGCTTTCAGTAGGTAAAAACATAATACCAAAGTCTGTTGTAAATGGTGGTTCAATATATTTATCGTGTATATCTTTTGCAAATGATTTTATTGAATTTTCAAGTTTTTTTCTTGTATCAGTTACTAATTGAACATCAGCAATTTCTTCGGCTTCAACAAGTCTTGAATAGTCTTCAATAGGAAATTTTGAATCAACTGGTAGCCATACAAATTCATTATCATTTCTGCCCGGCAATTTTATTGCAAATTCTACTAAATCATTTGATTTTGGCTTTGTTTTTACGTTACAGTCATATTGTTCTTTAGTTAGAAACTGCTCTAATATGTTACCAAGTTGTATTTCTCCCCAATAACCTCTAGATTTAACATTAGTAAATACTTTCTTTAAATCACCAACGCCTTGTGCAAGGTTTTGCATTTCACCAAGCCCTTTATATACTGATTCTAATCTATCGTTAACAAGTTTAAATGATTCACCAAGTCTTTTTTCTAAAGTTCCTTGTAATTTTTCATCGACAGTAACACGCATTTTTTCAATTTGATCATTATTATCTTTTTGTAATAATTCAAGCCTTGTTTCAACAGTTTTTCGTATATTTTCAAGTTTTTCTTCCATATTTTTTCTTGTATTTTCAAGTTTTGTTTCATTTAGATTTATAAGATTTGTAAGTTGAAGTTGTTGTGTATTAGTGGCATCAGATATTCTCATTCCAATATTATTTGAGAGTTCTTCACGTGTTTGTCTAAAATTATTATTAAGTTCTTGTCTTATAGAATTAAATTCTGTTAAAAATTCTTTTGAATTACTGTTCCTTTTTGATTTTAATATTAGCATTATTGCTATAATTAGTAATATTGTTATTATTACTAAAAGTATTGTAGTTAAGTTCATATATATACCTCATTTCTATAAAATAATTATACCAAACAAACTTTTGTTTGTCAATTAATTAAAATAAAAAAATAAATTTTAAAAAGTGTTCAGCGAAATCTTTAAAAAGTGTTCAATGAAATTGTTAAAAAATGTTCATTGGCGTATTGAAAATTTTAAATTAATATGATATACTGGAATAAAAAGTGGAGGAATATTATGAGTTTAACAGAAAAAGGATATAAAAAAAGATTGATTGATGATAAATTAAAAAGATATTTAAATGTTTTCGGAGCTGTTTCAATAGAAGGACCTAAATGGTGTGGGAAAACATGGACTGCTTTAAATCACTCGAATAGTGTTTCATATGTTACTGAAACATCTGTTAAAAAACTTGCTTTAATAAATCCTAAAAATATCTTTAATGAAAAAAGGCCACAACTTATTGATGAATGGCAAATTGTTCCAAGCATTTGGGACTCCGTAAGACATGAATGTGACAGAAGTCATGAAACAGGAAAATTTATATTAACTGGCTCTACTACATTAATGAAAGAAAAACAGAGAGAAGAAATACATCATTCTGGTGCTGGAAGAATTGCAAGGCTTAAAATGCATACAATGAGTCTTTATGAATCAGGAGATTCTACAGGTGATATATCTATAACTCAAATGTTAGAAAATATAGATATAAACAAAAATGTAGGTGAAGTAGAATTAAAAGAAATTGCAAATTTAATTATTAGAGGTGGTTGGCCAGAGAGTCTAAATATTAATAAAAAGGATTATACATTAATACCAAAAAGTTATATAGAGGCAATACTAAATATTGATATAGATAAAGAAGAAAAAATAAGAGATAAAAATAAAATTAAAATGTTGTTAAAGTCATTATCAAGAAATGAATCAACTATAGTAAATAATAAAACTATTATAAAAGATATAGAAGAAAATGAAACGTCAGATGATATACTTTCAAGTAGAACTACTCTTATAGATTATTTAGATTTATTGGAAAGACTTTATTTAATAGAAAATCAAGAATCATATAGTTTAAATTATCGTTCACCAGAAAGAGTAGGTAAGTCTGTAAAGAGACATTTAGCAGATCCATCTCTTGCTTGTGCTTGTTTGGGACTTAATGTTGATAAATTAATGAAAGATTTAAATACATTTGGTTTTCTTTTTGAAGCACTTGTGGAAAGAGATTTAAGAGTATATATGGAGTATTTAGATGGAAATATATATCATTTTAGGGATAATATAACTGGTTTAGAAGTAGATTCTATATTAGAATTTGAAGATGGTGAGTATGCTGCAGTAGAAATTAAATTAGGGTATAATGAGGTGGATGAAGCAATAAAAAATTTGCAGTTATTTTATAGTAATATGGTAAAAAAGCCAAAATTTATGTGTGTTATTGTTGGTGTTTGCCAAGCAATATATAAAGATCCAAATACTGGTATATATGTTGTTCCAATTACAGCGTTAATGCCATAATAAATTGTAAAGTACAAATTAAGATTTTAATATTAAGTTTGAACTTTATTTTTTATGATAGCCATAACAATTTCCTTATTAAATGAATAAATATTTGAAAGATGGGCTATAAAGAATTTTTTATTAATATGTAAAAAAATATTGAGTTGTAGTAAATGTTTAAATATTTTTTATTTTATTTTATTTTATTTTATTTTATTTGAATTATAAAAAAACATTTTTTACAAAAAAATCGCAAGATGTACTTGACATAAAACTTAAAAAGTGATATAATAACATTAGGTTGAATATAAACTTTAAAAATAATTTTTTTGAAAGGGGAAAAAACATGTTTGGATTTAACGTCAAGGAAAATGTTCGGGAGGCAGTTTCAAAATTGGAAAAAAGCAATAATGAGCAAAAAGAAAGATTGAGACAATTGAGACTTTTGATGAAAGGAAAAGATGTGACACCTTGCATTGTGCCAAAAGTGGTGATATCGTCGTTGCTATCGCGCGATGAAGTGTTAGCTCTCGCTGCAGAAGAGAAGAAGGAACTTACATCGGTGGAAATAAAAGAAAATCTTAAAAATGGCGTATATCTGCTGTATGAAGATGATATTATTTCTACACCGATATATTATAAGCCGATATCTTATAAAAAGAAAGAAAAGTGGGTGCCGGCAGGCTTCGAAGTTGCATTTCCACATATTCAGTATATTATAAGAAATGGAGATGAAAAAACCAAGAGATATATGATTTCAACTGTTGAGAATAACGATTTTGGTCATGTATTTGGCGGGACAATTGGAGGCCGGAAGGTTCTCATTTTCGCTGATGCAGGAGACTTTACCGGTACGGAAATGTCCCAAAAAGTTGAAATCTATACCAACGAAAAGGAGGAGAAAATATATGGCTCGGGTAACGGCCGGGTATATAAAAAGTGCACTCCCCTTACGGACGAATTTAGAGGTTGGTATCTGTTAGAGGATATCTGCTGCTAAAGAAAAAAAGGACTTGTAACTTTTAATTAAGTTGCAAGCCCTTTTTCTTTATTTTCTGATATAAGTTCAATAAATTTACTTGACGCAAAATTTAATGTATTATTTTTTAAAGTAATTATTCCTAAATCTCTTGACGGAATTTTAGGTTTTACTTTAATTTCATATAATTCTTTACTTTTTAACTCATATTTTATAAACTCTTTTGTAACATATCCTATACCAAATCCTGCTTTTATAAAATCTACAACAAGATTGTAACTTACTATTTCTATATCAGGCTTAAAATTAATATTATTTTCTTTCATGTAATTATTTAAAAATGCACGAGTATTTGATGGCTCTTTTTGAGTAATAATATTGTATTTTAAAAGTTCTTCTAATGAGAGAACCTTTTTAGGATCTTTTAAATATTTTTCACTGCAAGCAAAAGAATCATGTAATTTAGCACAAACTTTAATATTTAAATCAGAATGATCTTTCATAGGCAAATTTGTAACAAGAAAGTCAATATATCCATTTTTTAGCCCTTTAATTAAATTAGTAGTAAGTTCATTTGTAATAGTAATATCAATATGTGGATATAACTTATGAAATTTTTCAAGATAGGGCATTAAAAAATGTTTTGAAACGGTTGCACTTGCACCAATATGAATTTTTCCCTCTTCTAAATGAATTAGTGAGTTAAATTTATTATTAGCATTTTTAATTTCTTCTAAAATATTTTTAACATATTGGTAAAATACGTTTCCCTCTGCAGTAAGTATAACACCTTTTTTAGTTCTAATAAATAAACTACCACCAAGTGCATTTTCGAGTTGTTTTATTGATTTTGTAACAGCAGGTTGAGAAATATATAATTGTTCAGCAGCTTTAGTAATATTTTGTGCATTGGCTACAGCATAAAATACTTTATATAAATTTAAATCTATATCATCATTCATAACGATCACCATTAATATTATACATGTTGTTTTGATAAAATTCAAGTTTATCATAACTAAAAGTTATCATAATTATAAAATATATGTATTTGTGTTATATTAAAAAGATATGTATAATATTAGTGGAGGTGAAAAAAATGCTGAAAAATAATTATTTATCAGTAGCACAATTTCAATTGAGATTGGAAATAGTATGTGATAGTAAAAATGATACTCTAACATTAACCGATGAATATTATAATCAGATGGATGCAAGTATTAATGTTATAAAAAAGCTAAAACCAGATATTTCAATTTTTCCTGAAATGTCATATAATTCAAAATATAATGATATTTTTAGAAAATTGTCAGAGTCTGGGAAAATGATTGTATTTGGAAGTACATATGTAGATGGAATTAATAAAACAATAATTTATTTAAATGGAAAACAAAAGCAAGTAGTAAAACGTTATCCTTGTGGTAGTGAACCAATGATAAGAATATGCGAAAAATTAGATGTAAATGATTTTATAACTAGATTTTTAAAAGAACATGAATTTTATGTTTCATCTCAAAAAGTATATGTATTAAATTGCTTAGAATATTATCAAGCTGCATACATGATAGCAAGAAATAGAGAGCTTGTTTCAGATTTATTTGGGTTTATTGTCCCATGCAGTAATTCAAATCCAGTAGTATTTTTAGAAGAGTCAAAGGCAATTCATAATCATAATGAGAGTATTTATTCTTTTGTGACAAATAGAGTAAAGGAAATAGGTGAAAGTGGTTATGGAAGTAGTTATGTATTTGGACCTATACAATACCATGAAAAAGATTGGCTTAAAGAAGAGGGAATTATTTCAGAAGAACATAATGCAAGTATTTTAACTATGTCAAGTAAAGATGCATCATATTCTTATGGAAGATATGCAACAAAAGAAACAATTAGTAGATTTGGTAGAAGTGATTTATATACAAATACTCCAAAAGATATAATAGTAAAAAATTTAATTTAAGAAAGGAAGATTTACTATGAAAAATATCATTATTGATGCAGGTCCGACTAATGAAAGAATAGATGCTGTTATGAAAATTACAAATATGTCTACAGGGGCACTTGGGAGCATTGTTGCAGATACACTGCTTGATATGTATAACGAAGAAATTGGAACAATTTTTTATATTTCTTCTAAACTTTCATACAAACCAAAAACAGTAAATGAAAAAATACAATTTATAACAATTGACTCTACTGATGATTTGATTAATGCATTAGAAAAAATTTTTAAAGAAAATAAAATAGATGCGATTGTTCATTCTTCAGCTGTCGGTGATTATAAAGGAAAATATGTTATTCGTGCAGAAGATTTAATTGAAGAAATTGTTGCAAGTGATTTTATAAATTTAGATAAAGATGAACAAAGAAAAAGACTTCTTGATATTTTTGAAAATCCAAGAACAATTTGCAATGATGATACAAAAATTTCATCTTATGAAAAAAATCTTATGGTAAAACTTGATCTTACGCCAAAGGTTATATCTAAAATTAAGGAATTTAGTGAAAATACAATGCTTATTGGGTTTAAACTTCTTGAGGGAGTTAGTGAAGAGGAACTATATGAGGTAGCACATAAACTTCTTATAAAGAATAATGCTCAATATATAGTAGCAAATCTTCTTAATAGAATAGGTAATGGTAAGCATTTTGCTATGATTATTGATAAAGATGGAATTATAAAAAAATGTGAGACAAAAGCTGAAATTGCAAGTGCAATAGCAAATCTTATTTTTAAATAAGTAGAAAATAATAACTGCAGTAGATTTATTGCAGTTATTATTTTTCCGTAACATTTTCAATAATATGTATTACAGCTTTTTTATTTGCAATTATTTCTTTGTTAAATACATCAATATTTGAAAGAGGGCTGTAAAAAATGTTCAGTGATATGCTTAAAATATTAAATTAAGTTGTAATAAATGTTTAAAATATTTTTAGTTTTATCTGAATTATTTTAAAAAATATCACTCTTTTACAAAAATTTAATATATACTTGACATAAAATTTAAAAAGTGATATAATAATATCGGGTTAGTTAAATAATTTCAAAAAAATTTTTTAGAAAGGGTGTTTTTTTATGCTGGACTTTACAACTGGAAAGGTAACTATTCCCAAAAATCGTGTACCGGAGTTTTTGGAAATGCTCGTAAATGGGGTTAAGGTTAATCCCGAAAGCCACAATGAGAGTTGTTCAGAGTTTTGTTTGAATGACAAAAAATATGGATTCCATATTAATGGTGGAGAAAAGGTCTCCTACGAAGGTAGGCTCAAAGCAACTCTTGAAGGGGGCAAAGAGGTAGAAGTCTATTTTGGAGCCAGTCAGCTTCTTGATACGGAAATGTCAAAAAGGGCTGAAAAATTCTCGAACGAAAAGGGCGAAACAATATATGTTTCGGATAACGGTAGGGCATATAGAAAGTGCACTCCCTTTACGGGTGAGTGGAGTGGCTGGTATCTGTTAGACGATATCTGCTGCTAAATAAAAAAGGACTTGTAACTTTTAATTAAGTTGCAAGCCCTTTTTTTATATAATATTTTCAATAGTATGTATTACAGCTTTTTTGTTTGCAATTATTTCTTTGTTAAATGTATCAATATTTGAAAGAGGAGCTATAGGATTACCATTTAGTCTTGATAATTCAATAGTTAGAGTAAGCACATCATTTAATTTAATTCTGTAGTAATCCATTACACCATATTTTAACTTTTCATTAATTAGTTTGTAGTTTGTATATTTTGAATATTCAAGCATTCCTTTAAGTTGTAAATTAAGCTGTGACGCATTCGTACATAACATATCTGGATAGCCGTATATTTCACCACCTGTTGAGTGATATGAAAAAATTGCAATTAATTTTTCGTCACAATTTAGTGAGTATAAATTCATTATATAGTTATATAAAAAGAAATTTTCAGGACAATCTTTAAATGTTTTTATACCAGGGTAGGACATAGGACTTGGTTTTGTTACAGGAATATCGTTATATCTTAAATTTGCATATTTTTGTGCTTTTCTTAACTGTTTCATTTCTTTAAATTTATGTATTGAATTTGAGTTAATATCAACTCCTAATCCGTTTGCAGTCCAAATGCTTAAGTAATCTTCATTTAAATTACATTTTTTTAATATGCACTCAACACTTTTTCTTAAAGAAATATTACTAAGATTTTGCAAATTATTCTTAATAATTCCTAAAAATAATTTTTTCTCTTTTATATTATGTGTTGCTATAAAATCATCTGTATTATATAAACTAATATATTTTTTAGAAATTTCTTCTAACTTTTTATTTGTTATATTTTTGTAATTACATGATAAATTGCTTGAAACAATTACATATCCCTCTGGGTTTAATACAGGGATAAAGTGAAAGGTAAATTTATTTTTTAAACTGTTATATAACTTTTCGTCTTTTAATAAAGTTATAATAAATTCTAAAACAAAATATGTTGTTATTATTTCACAGCCATGTGTACACCCAATTAATAATACATGATTTTTTCCATTTCCAATTTTAAATGTTTCAATTTTGTAATTAAAAGTGGTGTAACAATTTGTGTTTTCTCTTATTAATTTTTTATTTGAAGTTTTTTCTAAATAATATAGTATATTTAGTATATCACTATATGATAGTATGTATTTATTAAGATAAATTTTATCCAATTTTACCACCTATTATATATTATTTATATTTTAAACTAATATGATTGAAAATATGAAGTTGCTATATTATAATTAAGTAGTAAGGTGAAAAGTTAGATGAAGAATATATTTAGTTATAACACATGTATTGGAAAAATAACAATTGCAGAACAAGATGGATATATTACTAATTTGTTTTTTGCAAATGATAAAATTTGTAATGATTATACTATTTATGAAAGTAGTGAAATTAAAGAGGCAAAGCAACAACTTTTTGAATATTTAGAGGGGAAAAGAAAAAAGTTTAATTTAAAATTAAATCCACAAGGAACGATTTTTATGAAAAAAGTTTGGAGTCTACTACAAGATATAGATTATGGAAAGATAGTTTCATATCAAGATATAGCTATAAAACTTGGAAATAAAAATTATGTTAGAGCAGTAGGTATGGCAAATAACAAAAATCCTATACCTATATTTATTCCATGTCATAGAGTTATTGGAAAAAATGGTAAACTTGTAGGATATAGGGGAGGAATGGATATAAAAGAATATTTAATAAATTTAGAAAATAGTAAATGTAATATATGAAAAAAGCATACCAAAATTAATTGATATGCTTTTTTGATGATTTTAAAGCAGTTCAAATAATTGATTGTAAATGCATATTGTACATAAAAATATGATAGGATAACAGATTAGTCTTACAATCTGTGATGTTAAAACGGTATCGGTCATAGTAAATTCTATTACCGGAAGTATAATACTTGCTATTCCAGACACTATTGATGTAACAAAAAGGATCGTAAGAACAACAAAGTTAAACATCACACCTAAAAATGATCCTGCCATAAGGCCACATGCGAGAACTGAACTTAAAATCATACAAGCAAGACCCAAGTACAACAAGGTTACGCGATAATCTCTTTTCATAAAAAAACTCCTTTTAAATTATTATTTGGTTTTAATATTATATAGTTATATTATAACATATTTTACATAAAATGTCAAATATATAGCTTAAAACCCAGGAAAAAATTATGTTAGAGCAGTAGGTATGGCAAATAACAAAAATCCTATACCTATATTTATTCCATGTCATAGAGTTATTGGAAAAAGTGGTAAACTTGTAGAATATAGGGGAGGAATGGATATAAAAGAATATTTAATAAATTTAGAAAATAGTAAATGTAATATATGAAAAAAGCGTACCAAAATTAATTGATATGCTTTTTTTATGAATTTTCTATAAAGTTTAAACAGATACATTTTGGCGTAACGATGTAGATATTTACAACGCGTCAGCACTCCTGATATTAGTTATTTTTTTTACATTAATACTTTAATTAAACGTTTTTAAACTTCTATTATTTTCTTTCTCTAACTCTTTTAAACTCTTTTTAGGTGTAGGTAGATTTTCTGGCATAGTTCCGTCCTGCCTCTTTAATAGCTTTTCTAACTATTTTCCCAATTTTATTATGAGTATCACAGGCCTTCTTTTCAGTATCAACTTTATCCCTTTTTAATCTTGATTCAGTTTGCGTAATACGAAATAAATTAGCTGCAAGTTCTTCACTTCCCATATTGTCTAAAATATCTTCTCTATATCTTAGACCTTTTCTTTTTGCGATATCATAAGCACTTTCTCCATTATATAAACCTTTATACCCACTATTGTGAAATTTATCAAAATTTTTAACTCCTGCTTTTTTAGCTGCTTGATTAAGTGAATAATTTCCTTTCTTTGTTAAATTTCTTTGATAAAATCTTTTTTCATCTTCTGTTAATTTATTACATTCTTTTTCACTAATTTCTTGCTTTCTAGTTTGAACTGCAAAATATGTTTGTGCAAGTGCAATAACTTTTTTTCTACTATCTCCATTTTGTGCTATTAAATAACAGGCATAACGTGTTAATTTATAATCCTTAATTTCAACTTCTGCATTATTAGCACGTTTTGACAACTTATTGACGTCAGTAAAATGCTCAAACGCACTAATATCACTATTTTCACAAGATAGATTAGCTTTATCAATTATTTTTTCAAAATTTTGCCAATTTGAATACTGTAAAATTATCATAAGTTCTCTAGCGTACTAAAATTCAATACTATTTTCATCAATGTGCTTAATGTCTTCAAATGTTTTATTATTTTTATCCATTTCTTTCATTTACATCATCTCCATTTTAAAATATTTTTATACATATAATTATAAAACAAACGTTCACAACTGTCAATAATATTTTAAATTTTTACTATTAAATATATACAAAGTAGTTTTTATTTCTTTTATTTTGTTCCATTTTCATTATTTTAGTAGTTGTGTATAAAAATATTTTGGAGCATAGAACTTTGTCTTGACGAAAGTCTTAGTCCAGTAGTAATTATTTAAGTACTTTATAAAAATTTGTATTTATAAACAGCTAAACAGATATAAATGTATAATTTTATCTTTCATCTATATTTCTTTCTGATGCTAAGTGCTCTAATACTTGTTTTATGCTTGCATTCATAATAATTAACTCTTTGTCTTTTTTAAAGCCAATTCTATTATACCAGTTTTGTGGAAATTCACTTTCATCTCCATAAGTATGAAATTCTATAACTTCTGCCTGATAAATTCTCTGTGCTTCTGCCAAATGTTTTTTATATAACTCTTTGCCAATATGTCTTTTTTGATATGGTTTTGAAACAAATATTTCTGTATCTACTAATCTATTGCCATCAAACCAAGGTTTTACACCTGACATAACTGCACCAACTACTTTTCTATCTTCTTCTGCAACGAAAAATAAATCTCTTTGTTTATCATACCAATATTCAAGTAATTTTTTTGCATTTTCAATTGTCCAATATTCTCCAATATCAGCATCATCGTAAAGTTCTTTATATATTGAAGCTAGTGCATTTAAATCTTCAATTTTTACATTTCTAATCATATTATACCTCCATATTTTTTTGAATTTTTTCAAGATTTCTCCAATTAATTATTCCATAACTATCATTTATTAGATTAATTATAGGATTAAATAACATTGGTAATAATAAGAAATTACCTTTCACAACAGGTATTCCCCATAAAATGATAAGTATTAAGTCGTTTATGACATAGAAATAAAAACTAAATCTACTTCTTCTTATTTGTAAGTATACAGCAAATATACTTGCTATAACAGAAAATGTTGATACTAATATTTCACTTGTATTAAATATTTCTAATAAAAAATATACTGCAATAAAAATAATTACCATTACTATGAACATTAATATCCATTCTCTATCAGTTATTTTGTTTATTTCTACGGAGTTTGTGGCTTTATTTTGATGCTTCACCCAACTTATAATTCCTGCTATATACATAGGTAACATTAAAACAATATAAATAAACACTTCTCCATAAAATTTATTTTTGAATGATACAATTGAATACAATAGTGTAATTAAAACGCCAAAAACTTGCCCTAAATTTTTACCTTTCGCTAATAGTAATGCTGTAATAATTCCTACTATAGAACAAGATATTGTTAGTAAATCTGATTTATATATTATTCCAATAAGACTCACCATTATGATACTTCCAAACAAAAGAAAATTTTCAAATTTTGTCCAATTTTTTAAAATTTTTCTCATAAATTAATCCTACTTTCTAATAAATTTATCATATAGATATTTGAATTATACCAAATATCTTCATCTTTTTCAACAAAATTTTCTGTTTTACAATGGTACAAAACTTAATGGGGATGTGTACTGAAAAAAAAAAAATACCATCCTTTTTAAGAATGATATTTCTATTTATCTGTTTTATAGTTCAAACAGATATGTTGTTGGTGCTCTAAAGGAAGAAGTACCATACCTTTTAATTTTATCAAAAAAATGATGGGTACCCTAGTCGAGAGGAATTCTTACATACTAAATATACTTACTGGCTACGCCAACACATCGGTATTCCCCCACAAGTATCCCATCTGCAAATATATTATAACAATAACACAAAATCGCTTATTATTCATACATTTTTAATTTTTAAAATCCTTTAAATAATTATAAATATCTTTATCCAATATTTTATTTATAAAATTATCTAACTTTTTATATGGTATAATATTTAATCTTTTTTCACCGTTGTAACTTGCATCAGTCTGACTAGTAGCAATTCTTGTTTTTACTTCATTTTCAAATGGATAATAACTAATATCATATTTATTTATTAGATAATTGTGGACAATGTTATAACTATAATATAAATCCTTTTTAAAATTAAAGTAATCGGTTGTTTTTATATAATCCTTATCAAGAAAAAAATTAAAAAAAATGAAATCAGTTACCAAATGAAGAAAATAACCTTTTTCATAATCGTCTACTATATTTTTATCACTCAAATATTCATTTAATCCTATTTTATTTTTTAAAATTTCTGATAAGTCATTTTTTATCACTTTTTTGGTATAATGTGAAGCAATTCTATCTTTAGCTAAATCTGGATCCAAATTTCCTTTAATAAAAGCTAGTTCATCTTTTACATCGTTATATTTTATTAAATATTTTCTAGCAATAGCAATATGTATATCAAGACTTGGCATAAAATTCACCTCTTTGTACTGATTGTCAATATGCAAGTGTGTTTCCTAAATTGACAAATATATCAAATTCAATCTATAAATATTTTGTCATAAATTTCATATATTTTAAAACTCGAACTGCAAAAGTCCGAGTTTCCTATCTATTTGGTGCGGGTAAAAGGACTTGAACCTTCACGTCGCGAGACACCGGATTCTAAGTCCGGCGCGTCTGCCAATTCCGCCATACCCGCAAGTAATTAAGTAAAACTTAATACTATAAAATAATAACATAGCTTTTTAAATTTGTCAATACTTGTAGAATAAATTTTATAAAAAAGACTTGACAATAGTAAAAGAGTAGTGTATAATATGTGTAAAGTTTTTTTGCTTTACACATGTTATGGTGATAAAATGGAAAAAGATTTAGAATTAATTAAGTTATACGATATATATGGAAAATTACTTACTAAGAAACAACAAGATATATTTTCCGAATATTATTTATATGATTTATCATTAAGAGAAATAGCTGAAAATAAAAAAATTTCATATCAAGCAGTAAGAGATAGTATAGAAACTAGCAAAACTATGCTTGAAAGTTATGAAAATGCAATACATATGAATAAATTAGTAAATATAAATGAGAAACTAAAAAAAATAATTACTACAAGTAAAGATTTAAATTTAGATAAAGAAGAATTACTAGAGTTATTAGAAAACAGAAATGAGGATGATATATAATGTTTAATAGTTTATCTGATAAATTACAAAATGTAATGAGAAAATTAAAAGGTACAACTAGAATAACTGAAAAAGAATTAGATATGATGCTTCGTGAAGTTAAACTTGCACTTCTTGAAGCAGATGTTAACTTTAGAGTAGTTAAAGAATTTATTGCAAATGTTAGAGAAAAATCATTAGGTGAAGCTGTGATGAAATCTTTAACCCCAGGCCAACAGGTTGTAAAAATAGTTAGAGAAGAATTAACAACATTACTTGGTGATTCTCAGTCAAAATTAAATTTTTCAGCTAATCCACCAACAATTATAATGCTTGTAGGACTTCAAGGTAGTGGTAAAACAACACTTTGTGGTAAACTCAGCAATTATCTTAGAAAGCAAGGTAAAAAGCCTTTAATGATAGCTTGTGATGTGTATAGACCAGCAGCTATAAACCAACTTGAAACTCTTGGAAAAAGTTTAAATGTTGATGTATATAGTAACAAGGAGTCTAAAGATGTTGTAGAAATTGCAACTGCAGGTATAAAATCAGCAATATCTAAACTATGTGATGTCGTTATAATAGATACAGCAGGTAGATTACAAATTGATGATGTTTTAATGGAAGAACTTGTAAACTTAAAAAAAGCAGTAAAACCTCATGAAATAATGCTTGTTGTAGATAGTATGACAGGTCAAGAAGCAGTAAATGTTGCAGATAAGTTTAATGAAGTAGTTGGAATTGATTCAATAACAATGTCTAAACTTGATTCTGATTCACGTGGTGGTGCAGCACTTTCAGTAAAAAGTATAACTAAAAAGCCTATAAAATTTGCATCAGTAGGTGAAAAATTAAGTGATTTAGAGCCTTTCTATCCAGACAGAATTGCCTCACGTATACTTGGAATGGGAGATGTTCTTTCTATAATTGATAAAGCAGAAGAAGCATATAACGAAGAACAAGCAATTGATTTAGAAAGAAAAATGAGGAAAAATGAATTCACTCTTGATGATTATTTAGAACAAATGAAAAAGATAAAAAAAATGGGTTCATTTAAAAGTATACTTGCAATGCTTCCTGGTATTCCAAAAGAAATACGAGATGCAGAAATTGATGAAAGTAAACTAGATAAGATAAATGCTATTGTTACATCTATGACAAAAGAAGAAAGAAGAAATCCAAAACTTCTTAATGCTTCACGCAGAATAAGAATAGCAAAGGGAAGTGGAAATACAGTACAAGATATTAATAGATTTATGACACAATTTGAACAAATGCAAAAAATGATGAAATCTATGATGTCAAATAAAGGCAGATTTGGTGGAATGAAACTTCCAAAATTTTAATTTGTTAAAAATATAATATATTTTATTTGTAAGGAGGTGAGTAGTATGGTAAAGATTAGACTTAGAAGAGATGGTGCAAAAAAATCACCATATTATACAATAGTTGTTGCAGATTCTAGATATCCTGCTGATGGAAGATTTATTGAAAAGGTTGGTACATATAACCCAATGGTAGAACCAGCAGAATTAAAAGTAGATTCTGAAAAAGTGTTAGAATGGATTAAAAAAGGTGCAAAACCAACAGATACAGCTTTAGCACTTATTAAAAAAGCAGGAGTAGAAATATAGGGGGAATTAGAATGTATAAAGATTTATTAGAATATATAGTAAAAAACCTTGTAACTAATCCAGATGATGTTGAAATAAGAGAAGTAGAAGCTGATAATAGACTTGTACTAAAACTTAAAGTAAATAAAGAGGATATGGGTAGAATTATAGGAAAAGAAGGAAGAATAATCCGTTCTATAAGAGAAATAATCTATGCATATGCTATGAAAGATAACAAAAAGGTTTCTGTAGATGTTGAAGAAAATAATAAAGGTGAAGACTAATATATGAGTAGTATTTTAATAGGCCAAATTGTAAATATTCATGGAATAAAAGGTGAGTTAAGAATTTATCCATATACAGATGATTTAGAAAACTTTACTAAGTATAAAGAAATATATTTAGATGAAAGTTTAACTGTTAAATATAATGTTAGTAGATGTAGAATTCATAAAAATATGCTAATTACAAAATTAGATGGAATAGATGATGCAAATACTGCATTAGAGTTAAAAAATAAATATGTTTATATAGATAAATCTAGTTTAAAACCACTTGATGAGGGCTATTATTACATAGATGATTTGTTAGGTATTAATGTAATAGATGAAAAGACTAAAGAAATAATAGGTACTATCTCTTATGTATTTAATACTGGAGCAAATGATATATATGAAGTAATTAGAAAAGATAATACAAAAGTATATCTTCCAGCAATTTCACAAGTTGTAAAAAAAGTGGATATTGAAAATAAAAAAATGTATGTTGAGATAATGGATGGACTAATATGATTAAGTTTTATGTTCTAACTTTATTTGAAGATATGTTTACAAGTTTTGTAAATACTAGTATTATAAAAAGAGCAATTGAAAATCAATATGTAAGTGTTAAAACTATAGATATTAGAAAATTTACAAATGATAAACATAATAGAGTAGATTTTCCACCTTATGGTGGAGGAAATGGCATGATAATGTCATGTATTCCTTTAAGTAATGCAATTGACTATGTAGTTGAAAACTATATAACTTCTAAAAGATATAAAATAATATATATGTCACCACGAGGAAAAGTATTAAATTATAATATAAGCAAAGAATTCGTAACGTTAGCAGATGAATATATAATTATTTGTGGACATTATGAGGGAATTGATGAACGCGTGATTGAAGAATATAATATGATGGAAATATCAATAGGAGATTATGTATTAACTGGTGGTGAACTTGCAAGTGAAGTATTAATGGACTCTATTATTCGTTTAATACCTGGTGTTTTAACTGAGGGCTCACTTATAGAAGAATCGCATACAAATTCATTACTTGAGTATCCACAATATACTAAACCATATGAGTTTAGAGGAAGAAAAGTACCTGAAATATTACTTTCAGGAAATCACAAAAAAATTTCTGAATATAGAAAAGAAGAGGCAATTAAAATTACAAAAAAATATAGACCTGACCTTTATAACGCATTTAAAAAAGAAAACAAAAATTAATGAAATTATAAAAAAGATTTTAAATCTTAAGATATATTAAGATAGGAGGGAAAAAACATGGATATAATAAAAGCAATAGAAGCTGAGTACAAAAATGAAAATGTACACGAGTTTAGTATAGGTGATACTGTAGACGTACATGTTAAAATTATTGAAGGTAACAGAGAAAGAATACAAATATTTACTGGTACTGTTATTAAACGTCAAAATTCTGGTATCAATGAAACATTTACTGTTAGAAAAATATCTAATGGTGTAGGTGTTGAAAGAACTTTCCCAATTAACTCACCAAAAATTGCAAAAGTTGAAGTTAAAAGAGTTGGTAAAGTTAGACGTGCTAAATTATACTATTTAAGAGATAGAGTAGGTAAAGCTGCTAAAACTAAAGAAAAAATTGAAAAATAATATTGTAAATATAAATAAAATTCCACTAATTTAACTGGTGGAATTTTATTTATAAATTAACTTCTTACTGTTATATATTTTTCCAAAAACAAATAATTTTTTTCATATTATTAGATATATTATTTTTATCAATTGATAAATTTTTCTATTATTGCAAGTCTTGCAATAGTTATATTGAAAATCAGCCATATATAATGTATAATATAGTTGTAGTTTTAATGAGAAGAAATAGTATGTTAGAGATAAAAGAAAATGTAAAAGATGTAAAAGAGTTTAATGGAACGGTTAGTATCTTGCTCTCTTTTGAAGTACAGATAGAAAAGGATAGGACTGAAGATTAAATATTTTGAAAATTAGAACATGAAAATTTCGTAGGGTATAGTAAAATCGGACGTACTTTTAATAATATGAGAAAAATACTAGCTTAAAGTTAGTTTTCTCTAATCTTCTCCACTTATACATATTTAGTAAAAATTAAAAAAATTATTTAAGGAGTGAAAAAAATGGAAATAATAGCAAAAGTAAGTTTAAAAGGAATGAAAAAACAAATTAATAGAACAATTAAATTTAGTGATAAGTTATCTATGCAGCAATTTTGTGAAGATATAATTGTATCAATGAATGGTGAGTGTAAACATTTATATCAGTTAATATATAATGATGAATATGGATATTTAGGACCAGACTGTAAAGTGCAAGAACCTGCAATTGAAGAAATGATGGAACGAAAAACTTTAGAATGCCTAAATTTAAAAGTAAATGATAAATTATTATTAGATTATGACTTTAGAAATGAATGGGAATTTGATATAGAAATTATTAGTGTAACCGATACACAATGTATTAAAGACTTTGAAGTTATTAGTGGACATGGATGTGGCATAATTGAGGATATATGGGGCGTTAGGGAATTAAAGGATGTCCCCGAAATGACTGAACAAATGAAAAACTTTTTTGCAAGAACAATTCCAGGGTATAATGGATATGATATTAAAAATTTTGATAAAGATAAGATTAATTTGAAAATAGATGAGTATCTGCTAAAATACAAACAAAAAAATAAACATAGAAGATATGAGATGAATGTTTCACTTGAATGTTTTAAAAAAGAAATACAAAGGAAAATAGTAGTTGATTGTGATGTAAAGTTAGATACATTTTGTAGATTAATAATTTATTCAATGAGAGGGGATATGAGTCATGGATATGGCTTAAAAATAGGAAAAGAGTATGTAGATGAAGATGATATTGAATGTAGAGATTTAAACTTTTTAGATTTAAAAGTTAATAAGCGATTAAAATTAATTTATGACTGGGGAGATGATTGGGTTTTTGAAATTTCAGTAAGGAAGATTTTAGACGGATATGGAGATAAAAGATTTAAAGTTATAAAAGGAAAAGGGTACGGCATTATAGACGACTGTGGTGGCGTATATGAACTTGCTAAAATATTTGATGGTAAAAATAAAGAGTGGGGAAAATATGATATAAATGATTTTGATTTAGATGAAATAAATAAAATTATTGATTTACAGTTTTAAGGATAAAATAATGTTATAACATAATAGTTGCACGAAAGATTTTATATACATATTGTATGAGGAGAAGAAATGGTATGTTGGAGATAAAAGAAAATGTAAAAAATATAAAAGAGTTTAATTTTATGTATGATGCTGTAGCTTAAGGTCATTATAGTGAGGAAATCTCTAAAAAAGCACTTGGTAATACAATTTATTCTGTTTCAGTATATAATGATGGTAATATAATAGGGTATGGAAGAATTATTGGAGATAGTATTTGTTTTATATATATTCACGATATCATGGTAGTACCTGAATATAGAAATCAAAAAATAGGTACTATGATAATGAATAAATTACTAGAAAAAATAAATGAAATAAAAAAATCTAATCCGGATTTAAGAGTTTATTTGGGTGCTTCAAAAGGGAAAGAAGGTTTTTATAGAAAATTTGGATTTGTAGATAGATTAGAGGCGGATTTAGGTAGTGGAATGATATTAAAAAAATAAAGGAGTATTCTTATGGATAATAAAGATTATTTAAATAAAATTTTAGATGTAAAAATTGATAGACCGTTTGGATCAAAACATCCAAAGCATGGATTTATTTATCCTGTAAATTATGGCTTTATACCAAATACAGTAAGTGGAGATGGTGAAGAACTTGACTGTTATATATTAGGTGTGTTTGAGCCTATTAAAGAATTTAGGGGAAAATGTATAGCAATTATACATAGAACTAATGATAATGATGATAAATTAATTATAGTACCAGAAAATAAAGTTTATACAAATGAAGCAATAGATGCACTAGTTGAATTTCAAGAGCAATATTTTAAACATGAAATTATAAGATAAGAAAAAGTGGAAGGTGTGAATAATATGATAAAAGTAAAATTAACTGAAAACTATACTGGAGTTAATATTGTTGGAACATTTGATGATTTTTATGAGCTATATGGAAGTATTAATTATTTTCTTGGATATGAGGAAAGTCCTGATATTTTTGAAGAAGATATGAGATTACATATATTAGGATTTTTGTATGATTTAAGACATGCTTATCAAGGCTCAAGAGATATATTAGTTGTAGATAATGGCTTAACTGATGAAGAAAAAGAGTATTTTGGAATAGGCAAGTCTGTAAAAAAAGATGTTCTTTATAGCTTTTGTTATATTTTACCTGATATTTTAACAGATATATTGCTATTTAAGCATTTTTTAAAAACAAAAGAAAAGAAGATAAATGAATTTAATACTTGCTATAATAACGTTATGGCTTTTTATAGTAAGGTAATAGATGCATTGCAAGAAATATTAACAGAAAACCAAGTAAAAAAGGTAAGAAAAATGTTATCTAATTCAGTTATATCTGAAAGAAACTGGTTAAGACAATGGTTTATGAAGTTATCCACTGAGTATGTTAAAATGACTAAAAAGAAAAGGCAAAAAGAAATGATGCATATTTTAGAAAAAATTTGTGACTCATACCTGTATGATGAGTATTATGATATAAAAAAAGAAGTAGAAGAATTTGCTAAAGATAATGAGATTTTAGTAACAGAAGTAGCATTTGGAGAGTATCCTAAAGAGATATCTTGGTAAAAATATAATCATATTTAATTAAATAAAAGTAGAAAATTTAAGGAGCTAGAATGGAAGAAAAAATAGAACAATTTAAACAGATTTTAGAAAAAAGTAATAATATAGTTTTCTTTGGTGGAGCTGGTGTATCTACTGAAAGTGGTATTCCAGATTTTAGAAGTAAACATGGATTATATAATATGCAGTATAAATATCCACCAGAACAAATACTTAGCCATACATTTTTTATGAATAATACGGCTGAGTTTTATAAATTTTATAGAGATAAGATGAATAGTTTAAAATATGAACCTAATATAACACATATTAAGTTAACTGAACTTGAAAATAAAGGAAAATTGAAAGCTATAGTAACACAAAATATAGATGGTCTGCATCAAAAAGCAGGTTCTAAAAAAGTATATGAGCTACATGGAAGTGTATTAAGAAATTATTGTATGGGATGCAACAAATTTTATACTGCTGAATTTGTATTTGCTAGCAATGATATACCTAAATGTAGTTGTGGTGGAGTTATAAAACCAAATGTTGTACTTTATGAAGAGGGACTAGATGATGAAACAGTAATAGGTGCTATTAATGCAATACAAAATGCTGATATGTTAATTGTAGCTGGTACATCATTAACTGTATATCCAGCAAGTGACCTAATAAATTATTTTAAAGGTGATAATTTAGTTTTAATTAACAAAGATAGTACCCCATATGATAGTAAAGCAAATTTAGTTATAAATGAGAGTTTAGGAAAAGTGTTTTCAAAGATATAAATTAGATAAAAAATTGGAGGTATGTATTATGCAATATTTTAAAAAACTAGTGGGAGATAGAATATATTTATCTCCAAAAGATTGTTCAAATGAAGAAATAGAAAAATTTACTGAATGGATGAATGATTTTAAAGTAACTGATTATACAGGAAGAAGTGGACAAGTAGTAACATTAAGTGGAGAAAAAGAATGGCTTGAAAATAGTGCAAAAGATAAGGAAAATAGAAATTTTAATATTATTGAGTTAAGTAGTAACAAATTAGTAGGAACAATAGGTTTAGAACATTTCAATTGGATCTTTAGAAGTGCTGTACTTGGAATATTTATTGGTGATGAGGATTATAGAAGTAAAGGCTATGGCAGTGAAGCTATTAATTTGTTATTAGAATATGGCTTTAAATATCTAAATTTACATAGTATAAAATTGGATCTTTTGGCTATAAATGAAAGAGCACATAAATGTTATTTAAAATGTGGTTTTAAGGATACAGGAAAAAGTAGAGAAGGAATATTTTTAAATGGAAAATATTATGATGAGTTACATATGGATATACTCGAATATGAATTTAATGGGGATTATATTAGAAATAAAAATATAAAATAATTTTTGCTTTATCCCAAAAAGAATAAAAAAATTGGGATATAATAAATTAAATCTCAAAAAATTTGATTTATAGAAATTTATAAATTAAAAATAATAAAAAGTTAGTGAAAAAATAATAGATGTTTTATCTAGTAAACTTACTAATGAATTTTGAAGTGGTTTTTCTTACGTTAGTATTAGAAGGATGCAAAGATTTTATGAGTTTTATCTAATTTTTGTCTTACATATTTGACGATTGTGTTGTTATACTATTTATAGATAATAGCATAAAAGTAATAAAAATGAAAATATGAAATTAGTTAAATAAATTACAAGTATGCTTAAATATTAGTATCAATGTTAAGGAGTTTGATTATAAAAAAGAAAGGAAATGTACGGATAATAATAAACTAGACACTATTTCGAATATCTTTGAAGATAAAAAAATAAGAAGTATTTAGGATAGTTAAAATAATATGAAGGTAGGATGATAAGAGATATGTTTTATGTAGCACAATTATTTGGAATAATAGCACTGATAGTTCTTATGATTAGTTTTCAAAATAATAAAAAAGAAACTTTACTAAAATATCAAATATTTTCAAGTTTATTGTTTGCTTTGCAGTATCTGTTTTTAAATGCAATTTCTGGATGTTTAATGAATATTATGACAATGGTAAGAAATATTATATATAAAAAATTTAATGATAGAATTCCAATTAAATATTTAATATTAGTTATAATATGCATGATTATTTTATCTGCATTTTCTTACAATGGACTTATTAGTTTACTTCCTACTTTAGCTGTAATACTATATAGTATTGCTTTATGGCAAAAAAATTTAACTATAACAAGAATTATTGAAATAATTTCCTGTTCACTTTTTATAATATATAATATTAAAGTTTTAGCGATAAGTGGTTTAGTATCAACATTTATTGAAATGTTTTCAGCTATAATAGCTATATATAAATTTGATATAAAAAAGTCGAAAACAGACACAAGGAAATTTAAAAATTAAGTAATTAAATAGGAGAGATTAAAAATGGATAAGTATATAATCGTAACAACACTATGTGATAAAGAAGAAATATCAAATAAAATAATAAATACACTACTTGAAAAAAGATTAGTAGCTGGTAGCCAAGTTACTAAAGTTCACTCTAAATATTGGTGGAATAATAAGTTAGAGGAATATGATGAATACAAACTAGAGTTTAGGACAAAAGAAAGTTTATTTAGCAAAATAGAAAATGAAATAAAGAAAATACATAATTATGAAGTTGCTGAAATTTCAAGTTTTGAAATAAAAAGTGCAAGTAAAGAATTTTTAAATTGGATTGATGAAAATGTAAAATAAAAGAAATTAAGCTATATGAAAATATCATACAGCTAAAATAGGATATAAAAAATTATAAGTCAAAAATAGATATAAAAATAAAAAAATAGGTGAAAAAATAAAGAATTAAAAAATAAAGATGTTCCAAAAAAGTTCTCAAAAGTGATAATATCGTGGTGATTACAACGTATACAAAACTAATATTTCAAACAAAGGAGATGATAAAATGGCAAAAGATTTAATGATTAGAAGTAGTGCTGAAGAATTTATTACATTTAAAGTTCAGGAAAAAGATAAAGGGATTCAAGTAAGATATGAAAATGAAACTCTTTGGATGACTCAAAAGGCAATAGCAGAACTTTTTGATGTTCAAAGACCAGCTATTACCAAACATTTGAATAATATTTTTAATGAAAATGAATTAGAAAAAAATTCAGTATGTTCCAAAATGGAACATACTGCTGAAGATGGAAAAAAATATCAAACAGAATATTATAATTTAGATGCTATAATTTCTGTAGGATACAGAGTGAATTCAATTAGGGCTACTCAATTTAGAAGATGGGCTACTAGTGTTTTAAAGACTTTTACGATTCAAGGTTATGTATTAGATAAAGAAAGAATGAAAAACGGTTCTTTTATTGATAAAGATTATTTTGAAAAGTTACTTGAAGAAATAAGAGAAATAAGGTTATCGGAAAGAAGATTTTATCAAAAAGTAACAGATATATATGCAACAAGTATTGATTATGACTCTAAATCTCCTCTTTCTATAGATTTTTTTAAAAAAGTTCAAAATAAAATGCATTACGCTGTTTCAAACCAAACTGTTGCCGAAATAATATATGATAGAGTAGATGCTGATAAAGACCATATGGGCTTAACATCATGGAAAAATTCACCTAATGGAAAAATAATGGAATCAGATGTTATTATTGCTAAAAATTATTTATCTGAAGAAGAAATTAAAGATTTAGAAGGAATTGTTAGTGCATTTTTAGAAATTGCAGAAAATCGAGCAAGAAGACATATACCTATGACAATGGAAGATTGGGCGACAAGAATAGATAAATTCTTACTTTCAGATGATAGAGATATTTTAAAAGATGCTGGAAAAATATCACATGAAATTGCTTGTGATAAAGCATTAACAGAATTTGAAAAATATAGAGTTAAACAAGATAAATTATATAAATCAGATTTTGATTTGTTAATAGAAGAAAGTAAAAGTAGTGGTAATAAAAATGAATGAAAATAAAACAAACATTAGCTGGTATAGTACGAATTATCTAAACACTAGTCAAAACTATTAAAAAATCAGTTCCTTTTCATCTTTTTTATCTTCGTAATGGAGAGTTAAGAGAAAATATGGATGAGAATAGATTAAAACATAGTTTAGCTGTTGCTAGAAAAATGGTTGAAATAGAGAATGATATAATAACAATGGAAAATTACACAATAAAATCGTTAATACCATTAAAAAAATATTATTGAGGAGTAGATTATGGATAAATATATTATTGTAACAACACTATGTGATAAAGAGGAAATATCAAATAAAATAATAAATACATTACTTGAAAAAAGATTAGTAGCTGGTAGCCAAGTTACTAAAGTTCACTCTAAATATTGGTGGAATAATAAGTTAGAGGAATATGATGAATACAAGTTAGAATTTAGGACAAAAGAAAGCAAATTTCCAGAAATAGAAAATGAAATAAAGAAAATACATCATTATGAAGTTGCTGAAATTTCAAGTTTTGAAATAAAAAAATCAAGTAAAGAATTTTTAAATTGGATAGATGAAAATGTAAAATTATTATAAGATGTAAATAACAAGGAGTAAATTATTGGTAATAACAATACTATGAGATAAAGAAGAAATAAAACGTTTTATAAAGCTAAAAGGAAGTAAAACTCATGAAAGAAATTGGTATAATATTTGATTTAGATGGTACTTTATGGGAAGTAATGGACGCCACATATAAAAGTGCTAATGAAATAACGAAAAAATATAATTTAAAAGAAATATCTAAAGATGTAATATGCAGTGCTTTTGGAAAGAATAAAATTGAATCAGCGCAAATTTACTTTCCATATTTAGATATAGAAAAAGCTATAGAATTATTAAATGAGATTTCATGTGTAAATGTCAATTATTTAGCCAAAAACGGAGGCAATTTATATCCAAATTTAAAAAATACATTAAATCAATTAAGAAAGCAATATGATTTATTTATAGTTAGTAATTCTGGTAATATTAAATATATAGAAGCATTTATTTTATCGTCTAATTTAAATAATTATTTTAAAGATTATATTGCAGCTAGCTATATTAATATTACAAAAGCAGAAGCAATAAAGAAAATTATTATTAAAAATAATCTAAAATATGCCGTTTATGTTGGAGATACAAAACACGATTTAGAATTTTCTAAACTTGCAGGAATACCTTTTATTCATGCTAAATATGGTTTTGATAAAGCAGTAAAAACAAAATATTATATAAATAAATTTGAAGAATTGCCAGAAGTTATAAATAAACATTTTTTTGAAAATTATAAATAGGTTTTTAAACTTAAAAATATATAATAGTCACAACATTATGTATAAAGAGAAAATAGACAAAAAATAGTAGATACACTGTTTGGAAAAATAAAATGAAGTGATATAAATGGAAACTCAACAAAATCAGGCAAACATCAACTGCTATAAGTTAATTTATAGAAACATTTACTCAAACCGTTGGAAATGCTAACTTTTTGTATATTGAGATTTTTACATTATATTTTTGGATATAATATGATGTGATAAAACATTAAATAAGAAAATAAATATTAAAAACATTTGGAGGTGTATTGTATATGGGCGAAGAAAATGAAATGTTAGAATTTAAGACATCTACGGCAGAATTGCAATCAGCATTAGATTCAATAGTTGCTATATTGAATAAACATCAAAAAGGTATATTATACTTTGGTGTAAAAAATAATGGAATACCTGTAGGGCAAATAATAGGAGAAAATACATTAAGAGATGTTTCAAGAGCAATTACTGACCATATTGAACCTAAAATATTTCCAACAGTAGAAAAAGTAATATTATGTGGTAAAGAATGTATTAAGGTTGAATTTGAGGGAGATGATATACCATACTTTGCAAATGGTAGAGCTTTTATAAGAGTGTCAGATGAAGATAAGAAAATATCTCAAAAAGAATTGAAAAAACTGATAATACATACAGAAAGAAAAAATAATAAGTGGGAAGAAATGCCTAGCAATATTACTATTGATGATATAGATGAAGAAACATTAAAAAAATTTATTGAGAAAGGTAATAAAAAAGGTAGAATAAATTACGATTACACAAATAAGGAAGATATTCTAAAGAGATTAAATTTGATAGATAATAGTGGAAAAATAAAAAATGCAGGAGAAGTCTTATTTGGGAAAAATCCCAATGTAGAGCTCAGAGGAGAAAACAACTTTTTTAGATATGCAAGATTATACAGGAAATATATTTAAACTTATTGATAGTGGAGAACAGTATATTAGTAAAAATATAAGGTGGAGTGCTAACTTTAATACGGGAAGTTTTACAAGAGAAGATGTACCAGAAATTCCTATGGTTGCTATTAGGGAGGCTCTTTGCAATAGCTTCGGACACCGAGCTTGGGAAGAACCATATAGTGTAAATATTGCTATTTATAGTAATAGAATAGAAATAGATAATCCTGGACATTTTACTGATGAAGCTACACCAAATGATTATATAAATAAACAAGAGCTATCAAGACCTAGAAACCCACTAATTGTTAAGATACTATATTTATCTGGAGAAATTGAAACTTGGGGAACTGGATTAAGAAAAATTTACAATGTTTGTAAAAATGAAAATTTAAAAGTTGAATTTGAAGATAGAAAACTAGCATTTTTTGTTGTAATTTATAGAAAAGAATTGGATAAATTAGTAGAAAATACAGAAAAAAAGTTAAATGAAAAAGTTGACGGTAAAGTTGACGGTAAAGTTGATGATAAAAATTACAAAATTACTAAAAATCAACAAATGATTATTGATTTAATTGTACAAAATCCATATATAGTTAGAGAAGAAATTGCAAAGGAAATTGGGATTTCTGTGACATCTGTATCTAATAACTTAAAAAAATTATCTAAAAAAGGTATGATAACAAGAGTAGGTTCAGATAAAAATGGATATTGGCAAATTTTAAATAAAAAGTAGGTGGAAATTATGCAGGGAAAAAATGAAAAAAGTTTTAACATCAACTGGTATAGTACAAATCAACTGCAAAAAAATGGAGAGAACTTAATGCTGATTTAGCTAAGAATTCTAATGTTAGAGACTATGCAACAATTAATGAATTAACAGTATTATCTAATTTAGAATCATATAATGCTTAAATTAATTAAGGAAGGAAAAAGTAAAGAAGAAAGATTTGAAATATTAAGTGCTATTGCAAAATATCAATTATATACACTTAACAATGCTGAAAATATAAAATTATTAGGAAATGGAAATAACAAGGAGTAGAATTATGGGAATAATATCATTAGCTAGTGGCAATT
>CANRQA010000004.1 GCA_947632635.1 uncultured Clostridia bacterium
TGTCAATAGAAAAAGCTAGATTTTTTCTAGCTTTTAAGATTTTTCTATTTTATTTCAACTGAAAAAGTCGGGTTATAACATAGATACGCAAAAAAAAGCAAATTTTATGAAAATGAAATTTGCCTTTTAAATTTTTTGACTTTATTTTTATGATATTGGTATAATTTATCTATATACTATTAAAAGAGCTATAACTGCAACAAAGCCTATTACTAAGCAACAAAGTATTAACCTTAATAGTGCTTCTAACCTGTCTCTAGGTGCTTCTAAATCATTTACTCTAGTTTCTAATTTTTTCATATGTACAACCTCCCTAAAATACCACTTCAATCTTAATATGTAATAATTATATAACTAACATAAAATTTATTCAAGTATTATTCTTAATTTTTTTTATTTAATTAAAAAGAGAGCATATAATGGAACTGATTTTATATTATTTTCAAATCCAAAATTTTTTGTTGATATCCTTATTCCGTATTTTGGTTTATATCTATTCATATAAATTTTTAAACTTTTACTACCTACATTATTATCTGCCTTTACTTCGATTGGTATAATTCCATCATCATTATATATTACAAAATCAATTTCTGCTTGGTTACTAGATTCCCAATATATTAATTTATGTTTATTTGATAGCAATTGTGTTGCAACATAATTTTCAGCTATAATACCTTTATATAATAAAAGTTTATCAAAAATTATATCGCTATATTTAATTTGAAGTAATTTTAATAATATTCCTACATCACTTAAATATAGTTTAAAATGATCTTCATTAACAAAACCTAGTGGTGGAATTTCAACTTTATTTAAAATAGTACATTTATGTACCATTGTACTAGAAAGTAACCAGTCTAATGCTATTTCATATTCTCTTTTTCTGGCATTTGAAGATACTTTACTATATTGAAATTTATTAGAATTATTACCAAGTTGAGATGGTATAGATTTGTATATTGCTTCAATTTTTATAGACTCTGCTTTGTTTTGAACATACTTATTCATATCATTTAAATATGAATTTATTATATCCTCTATAATTGTACTGTTAAACTTCAATATATCTTTATCATTACTAAGTAAATTTTTTATAGCTTCTGGCATTCCACCTACACATAAATATAACCTGTATAAATTAAGCAGTTTCGTATGTAAAATAGGGTCCATAGGCAAGTTGTTATTATAACAATTAATTATCTCATCAATTAATGCTTGATTTTTGTTTGCCATTAAAAATTCCTCAAAATCTATAGGATACATATTTAACATTTTTACTTTACCTACTGGAAATGATGTGTTCATTCTTTTAAGTTTTACTCCAAGTAAACTACCTGCACAAATTATTTTAAATGGCCTTTCATCTTCACTAAAGAATTTTAAAGAGCTAATTAATTCTTCACTTTCCTGAATCTCATCAAAAAATATTATTGTATTTTCTAAGTCAATATCAATATCTAGGTATAATTTCATTCTATTAAATTTTTCATAAGTGCTTATTTCTTCTTTAAATATTTTTATTATTTCTGGATGTTCAAATAAGTTAATATATATATAATTCTTAAATTCACTTTCACAAAACTTTTTTATTATATATGTTTTACCTATTTTGGGTGCTCCTATAACTATAAGTGGCTTTTTTATATCATTTTTCTTCCAATCTATTAATTCATTATATATTTTTCTTTTCATATGAGTACTCCTTACATATAATTATACTAAATTATTTTAATGTAGTTAATACTTTATCACGTTTTTAATAGATCATTTTTATAAAATTTACACGTTTTTGATAGATGCTTTAATATAAATTTACACGTTTTTTATAGTTGCACTTTACCATACAAGTTCAACTTTAGATTGTTTTAAATAGTTAATATATGTACTTAAAGGCATTGTCCTATTTGCATATATACGTGGAATAGAATATAAATCATGAATATTTGAATGGTACATTCCACCCGTCATTGCAAGCCCATATTTATATTGTTCTTTTGCAACATTTATTGTATCTTTATTGTAATCTCCTACTGGATAACAAATTGTAGAGAGCGATATATTGAAATCATTTTCCAATTTTTCCTTTGATTCTAATATTTCTTTTCTCTCCTCTTCATCACTAAGTGTAGTAAGTTCTCTATGTGACAAAGTATGTGATTCAACAGATACTAGACCACTATCAATCATTTCTTTTATTTGTTCATCTGTTAAATAATTTTCTCCATTTATATAATTATATATTAAACATATTGTAGCTTTCTGATTATATTTTTTTAACAAAGGAAACGCATTATTATAAAAATATACAAAACAATCATCAAATGTTAATGCAACAGGTTTATCATATTTATATAATGATTCAATTTCATTCATAAATATTGTTTGATATCCATTTTCTGAAATATATTTTAATTGTTCTTCTAAAGTTTCGGGTTTTAAAAAGTTTTCAGTATCAGGATAATTTCCATAATCCGAAAGTATAAAATGATACATAAATATTGGT
This sequence comes from uncultured Clostridia bacterium, assembly GCA_947632635.1. GTDB lineage: Bacteria > Bacillota > Clostridia > TANB77 > CAG-465 > CAG-465. The sequence goes on from CANRQA010000004.1 coordinate 2,507, forward strand.
ACAGATGCAATTATCTCTTTTGGTAAAAGCTCTTCTTTACTATTAAGTTCAACCTTCTTATCAATATTATCATCAACATAAGGTATATCATTTTTAATATAATTTGGTTTATTAAAAAAATAGATTATAACTCCCACAAGTAATAAAGCTAGAAACAATATTATTAGAATTATAACTTTTTTATTAATTTTCTTTGAATTCATATCAAATTCTCTCCTACTTTTTTAATCATTTAATTTTTGTTGAAAGTTCCAACTATCCCTACACATGTCCTCAAGTGTCTTAGTTGTTTTAAAATTTAATTCTTGCTTTGCTTTACTTGGATTAGAATAGCAAACTGCAATATCACCTTTTCTTCTTGGCGCAATTTTATATTTTACTTTTACGTTATTAGCTTTTTCAAAAGCTTTTACCATGTCTAGTACACTATATCCTGTTCCTGTTCCTAAGTTATATACATATATTCCACTATTTTCTTTATTTAGTTTTTCTATTGCACGAACATGTCCTATACTTAAGTCTACAACGTGTATATAATCTCTTACTCCTGTTCCATCATGTGTATTATAATCATTTCCAAATACCGATAACTCATCTAATGTACCATTTGCAACTCTTGTTATATATGGCATTAAATTATTTGGAATTCCTTTTGGTTCTTCACCAAGTAAACCACTTTCATGCGCTCCTACTGGGTTAAAATATCGAAGTATTACTATATCCCATGTATTATCTGATTTATATAAATCTTGTAAAATTAATTCTATCATATATTTTGACGTGCCATATGGATTAGTAGTTCCACCTATTTTGCATTCTTCAGTTATTGGGATAATTTCTGGATCTCCATATACTGTTGCTGATGAACTAAATACAAATTTTTTTACATTAAATTTTTTCATTGTATCAAGTAATACTAATGCGCCAGATACATTATTAATATAATATTCTAATGGCTTTTCTACGGATTCACCAACTGCTTTAAAACCTGCAAAATTTATAACTGCTTCGATCTCATTTTCTTTAAATACTTTTTCTAATTTTTCTCTATCTAAATAATTCATTTCATAAAATACAAAATCTTTACCTGTTATTTTTTTTATATTCTCAAGTGCTTCCTTTTTACTATTTGAAAAGTTATCTATTACTACAAGTTCATATCCTGCATTTAATAACTCTACACATGTATGTGAGCCTATATATCCAGCTCCACCCGTTACTAATATTTTTTTCATAAACATCTTAACTCCTTTTTTAGTTATTATTATTTTCAAATATATTTATCCATTTTCCAATAATATTTTTAGGATAATATTTTTGAGCACTATTATGTGCTTTTTGACCAATTTTTTTTCTTAATTCTATATCATCTATTAATTCTTGAGTTTTATTTTGCATTTCATAAACATTTCTATCTGGTATAATAAACCCTGTTTGATTATTTTCTATTATTTCACGTGGGCCAACATCCACATCAAAAGCAACACAAGGTAGTCCATAATTCATAGCCTCACAAAGCACTAATGAAAAACTTTCACTTTTTGACGTTAATACAAATATATCAGATTTTAATAATTCTTTTTTTATATCGTCCTCGCTCAAAGTTCCTGTTAAAATCACCCTATTTTCTAAATTATTTTCTTTTATAATTTTTTCAAGGCTTTCTTTTTGACTCCCACTTCCAATTATCTTTAATGTTATATTTTCATATTTTTGAGATATTTTAGAAAATATTAAGATTAAAGTTTTAAAGTCTTTTACTTCTTCTAGCCTCCCTATACTAATTATCTGATTATTATTTAGTTTAGATGCCACACCATCAGAATTTTCATATATCATATTTGGAATAACTACTATTTTTGTATAACTATTACAATTTTTAAATACTCCCTCATATAATTCTTTAGCTTTGTTGGTCATTACTATTAAATATTTTACATTATTAAAAGAATTCCTGCATTTTTTTAAGTATTTAGGTGTATTTATATATGAATGTTCTTGTGAAATAGTTATTATATCCTTCCTCTTTATTTGTTTTGCAAATTCAATTCTTGTTGAAATTAATATATCAGTATTTAACTTATTAATAATACGTTTAAGTCCAAAGTATTTTGTATATAGTAATTTTATGTCATTAATAACATTTTTTATAAACAAAAATATTTTTAAATTAAATATATTTTGCTTTAATTCTTTTCCTCTTATTATTCCAAATGAATATATGAATTTTACTTTAATTCGTTCATCTAAATGATAAAATGAAGTGCTATTTAAAAGATCATAAAGTACCAATAATGTCACATCATATTTATCTGCTAAACTATTTGCAAGTGTCGTAACTTGTTTTTCTAAACCACCATAATTTAAATGTAACAACAAAAAAGTTACTTTTTTCATATTACTTTTTTCTCACCCATTCTATTTTAACATATAAAAATATATATTGCAAATAGAAAATATATTTTCATTTGACTTATAATAAATAGTAATATATAATAATTGCAAGGAGGAATAAAATGCAAAATCTAAAAAAATACTTAAAAGAAAATTATATAAACATTTTAATTATATTTATCTATGCAATTATAACATACAGCTTATATTTTAATAGTCATTACGTACATGATTCATATCGAATTTATGCAAACGGATTTTGGCAAAATTTAGAAGGCTTTTTCTCACAAGGTAGACCAATTTCTATGTGGTTTAATATGCTATTTTCAGTTTTACACATTTCTCCATACATTGGTCAAAAAATATCGATACTTTTTACTATTATTTTTTTAACTGCATCTACTATGATACTTTACCAGATTATTATTAATAGATTAAAAAATACAAAATTTAATTTAACTAATTTCAATAAAATAATAATCTTGTTATTATCAACTGGAATATTTTTTAATGTATATATTACTGAATGGATGATGTTTTTTGAAAGTTGTATTATTGCATTAGGTAGTTTATTATCTGTTATTTCAGCTTACTATATAGTTGAAAAAAAGAATAATAGCAAATATATTTTTTCAACTATATTTATGATTATTGGTATATTTTGCTATCAAGCAAGTATTTCAATAAGTGGAGCTATTATACTAATATTTACTATTTATGATAACAAAGAGAAAAATATTTTTGACATTGCAAAAAGAATTATTATTAATATGATACCTTATATCCTAGCGTTAATTTGCAATTTTGCATTTGTTAAACTAGTAAATATTAATAATGTTGTAGATACTAGACTTTCCGGTGAAGTGAATATATTATATAATATTTTTTTCATATTGAGGCAAGTAAAATGGGTTATTTGGAATATGTTTAACTTTCCTACTAAAATAATTATAGCTTTATTAATTTTATTTATATCTATATTTCATATTTATAATGTAATAACTCAAAAAATTAGTAAAATTAATATACTATTTATTGCTCTAATACCGATTTCTTTATACATCTTAAGTATGTTACCAATTGTGGCTATGCCAAGTAATGATATATATACTATGCCAAGAAGTGTACCATTTTTAGCATCACTTTTACCATTACTTATTATTTCAATATTATTATTTACAAGCAATATTTTTGAAAATAAAAAGTATATTTTTTACGTTATAACCATACTATATACAATTATTGTAACCATATCGGTTATAAAAATTACATCAGAATGTATAAAAAATAATACTCAAGATATTAGTATAGCTAAAACTATACAATATAAAATAGATGAATATGAAAAGATTTCAAATAATATTGTTGATACTATTACTTTAGTACCTGATAGCAAATTAACTATTAATGAAAAAAACATCTCTAATTTTGCAGACAACACAGTAAGAGCTTTTTCTGCCAGCTATGCCGTAAAAGAAATTATGAAATTTGTAAGTAATAGAGACTATAATATATCGAATGAAACAATTGACAAAAAAATAGAATTATTTGGAGATAAAGAGTGGGATACATTTTCATTAGATCAATTGATGTTTTCAAATAATATTTTATACATTGTAAATTATTAACAACTAAAAATATTCTATTAATAAACATAAAGAATAGTTTATTAATAGAATATTTTTATTATACATCAAAATTAACTTTTTTATCAATTATATATTCAGGTCTATTTTTAGCTTCATCATATATTCTTGCAATATATTCTGAAATAAGCCAAATAGATAATAATTGTACGCCGGCAAAAAATGTTATAGCCACAATAATAGAAGTCCATCCCGGAGTAAGTCCATTAAATTTAAAAATATATGAGATTATTGCATATATAAACAATAAAATGGAAAGTATTATTGAAAAAATTCCTATACCACCTACTATTTTTAATGGTTTACTAGAGAAACTAATTATGCCATCTGATGCCAGTTTTAGCATTTTCGATAATGGATACTTAGTCTTACCAGCAAATCTTTCTTGCCTTTCATACTCATAAGCATATTGTTTAAATCCAACCCAACTAAATAATCCACGCAAAAATTTATTATGTTCTGGCAAAGAATTAATTACATCAATAACTTTTCTGTCAACTAATCGAAAATCTCCTGTATCTTTTGGTATCTCAATATCTGAAAGAAGATTTAAAGTCTCATAAAACATTTTAGCTGTCATTAATTTGAATCTTGACTCTCCTTTTCTAATTTTTCTTTTTCCATATATAACTTCATTTCCATCTTCCCAAAGCTTAAGCATTTGTGGAATAACTTCGGGTGGATCCTGTAAATCTGCATCTATAATAACAACTGCATCACCTGTCACATATTTTATACCGACAAGTTACAGCACATTGATGTCCAAAGTTCCTTGAAAAAGAAATTACTTTAACTCTCTTATCATCGCTTGCAATATTTTCTAATAATTCTAGCGTTTTATCTTTACTTCCATCATTAATAAATATAATTTCATAATCATAAGATTTTATACTATTTAACACATTAGATAATCTTTTATAGCATTCTTCAACAACTTTTTCTTCATAATACATTGGCACAACTATTGAGACTTTTTTATTCATTTTAAATTTCCCCTTATACTATTACTATTAGTTATTATTAAATATAAACAATTTACTCATAAAATAATTTAATATAATAACAAATATATTTGATAAAACTTTTATAACCAAATCATTAAAATGAAATATACTTATTCCAACATACATAACGACTATCTCTAATATTAGAGAAAAAATTCTGGCAGAAAAAAAAGATGATACTTCTTTTAATAATTCTTTTTTATTTTTAGTTTTACTTTCAAAAACATATACTTTATTAGTTAAATATGCAAACATAACTGTAATACACCAAGCAATAATATTACTAATCATATAATTTATATTTATAACATTGGCTAACAAATGATAAATAAAAATATTAACAAAAGTAGATAAAAAACCAAAAAATAAATATAAAATACCTTCTTTACAGTTATCATAAATCTTAATTAATGGGCTAAATATTTTAAATTTTCTAAAAATATTTACAAATGAGTCAATAAAATTATTATATTCTTTCATTACTACTCCTATTAAACTGAAAATATAAATTAATATTATATACTTCTTAATTTATAAATTTAACATCACTAGGAATATTATAATACATTTTAACCCCATTTTCAACCCATTCAGTTCCGATTAATTTTGTGAAGCCATAATTTTCATCTTCTGGATTTAAAATCTTTATTTCTTTAGATACACCATCATAATTTTTTAAAGTTGTAACATTAATTTCATTTATTAACATATTTTTATAATAACCTTTTATTATATTTACAGAGTTGAACAATGAAAAATACATTAATGTGCATAAGAATAAAAATATAGTATTCTTTTTCTTTGAAAAATTAAATAATGTATACATAACTAATGTTATAAGCAAATATTTAACACCAAAGTATGCAACCATAACAAATATACATAAATTATACTGTAACTGTTCTTCGTGAATTATATGTATGCCTTCTACAATAGCAATAATAAATAGCAAAATTGTTAAAAAAGCTGTTCTAATTGGACTATAAGGTGCAATCAACATAATAAGTTGTGCTACAAATCCAGATGTAATACTTATAAAAAGTAAAGGCCTAGATTTCTTTATAATTATATATAGAGAGGTAACAATAGCTGATATTATAACGGTAATTGCATAAATATATGGCACTAACATTGTTATTTTATATGTACCTTCAATAATTTCATTATATATGTTCTTATAATTAAATAAAATCTTTTGTATGTAGTTATTACCAAAAATTTCAAATTTAACAACAAAAGTACAAGCTAAAAAAGAAATTAAAACAAAAATACAAAAATACAAAATTATTTTTATACTTCTATGAACTTTTTTATCTTTATTTAAATTATTTAAATTCAAAGTAATTAAAATAGAAAATATAATAATTGTATAAAAATATATACCAGCAAAATTTCTCCAATAGTTATTTAATAACCCAAATACTGATTCTAACCTATATAATATTAACTCGAATTTATTTAATTTGAAAAGTTCTGGAAAACCTATTTCAAATCTAACACTATTACCTGGTGCCAAATAATAAATCAAAAATCCTATTATAGAAACTATAAATGAAATATAGCAAATATTAGGAATTTTTCTCTTTTTAACAATTTTAACATATAAAACCAATAAAAAGCACATTAAAATAATAATGGAACCTGATTGTGGTCCACTCCAACCTGCAAAAAAAGCTACAATTGGCAATAATATATAATCAAGCTTAACAATTTTCTTCTCTATTATTAACTTTGAATAAACATAATAAAAAAATAATAATAGATTATAAGAAGTAAATACATAAGCTAAATTACCATCTAGCCAATACAAAGTTTCTCTAGAAATAGAAATATCCAAAATAAATATTAATAACCAGATAAATGTTGCAATAATCCACTTAATATTCTTGTTATTAAAAGCTACAATATTAGTTATCATGTACACTGTTGATACAATAATAAAAATTGCAAATATTTTCCATACAATTATATCACAACAAAGAAACATTGTAGCAAACATAGAAGTAGGTCCTCCACCCCAATTAAAATAATCATATTTTAACTGTGAAAGTCCGGCCAAAAATCCACCTTCTTTTGAATTTACACCTAATGTATAATCATCTGCATATAAAACTACAAGTAAAATTTGAATTGTAAATATTAAAGTACCAATTATCATTACAAGCATGAACTTTTTGTTTTCTTTAAAGTATTCCTTTAAATTCATAAAAATTATTACACTCCTTTTTTATAGTTCCCGGACTTAATATCTAGTAACCAATTATAATTATTTGTATACCAATCAATAGTTTTTTCAATTCCTGCTTCAAAACTTGTAGTTGGCTCCCATCCTAACTCATTTTTTATTTTAGAAGGATCTATACCATATCTTCGATCATGTCCTTTTCTATCTTCAACATAAGATATTAAATTTTCATTTATTTCATTATCATATTTTCTATTTAATATTTCAATTATTTTTTTTACAATATAAACATTAGTCTTTTCATTATGGCCACCTATATTATATACTTCACCAATCTTACCTTTTCTAACAACGATATCAATTGCTGAACAGTGATCTTCAACATAGAGCCAATCCCTAATATTCAAGCCATCTCCATATATAGGTAACTTTTGTTTATTAATACAATTGTAAATAATTAATGGTATTAATTTTTCAGGAAATTGATATGGTCCATAATTATTAGAACATCTGGTAATTAATGCAGGGAATTGATGTGTGTCTACAAAAGACTTAACTATCATATCTGCACTTGCTTTGCTTGCTGAATATGGGCTATGCGGTTGCAATGGTGTCTCTTCATTAAAATATCCAAATTCTCCTAAACTACCATATACCTCATCAGTAGACACTTGCAAATATCTTACTCCATTTTTATATTCTCCATTTTCATTTTGCCACTCATCTCTACAACACTCTATTAAAGATAATGTACCATTTATATTAGTCTCTACAAATTCTCTAGCACTATTAATAGAGCGATCCACATGACTTTCAGCAGCAAAATTAATAACAGTATCTATTTCATTTTTTCTTAAAATTTCTTTTACTAATCCCCTGTCTAGAATATTACCTCTAACAAAGGTATAATTTTTGTTTTTTTCTATATCTTTTAAATTAAATAGATTTCCAGCATATGTAAGTGCATCTAAATTAACTATTTTTATATTATTATACTTATTCATCATATACCTTATAAAATTTGAGCCTATAAATCCTGCTCCTCCAGTTACTAACAAATTATTCATATAAATTATATCCTCCTATTTTGATAAATCATTTTTTAATAAATCGTTTATATATTTACCATAATTAGTTTTTATATTTTTATTAGCTAATTTTTTTAATTGTTGAGAATCTATAAATCCTTTTCTCCATGCAATTTCTTCAATACAAGCAATATAAAATCCCTGTCTTTGTTGAATTGTTTCAACAAAATTACTAGCTTTCAACATTGTTGTTGGATTTCCAGTATCTAGCCAAGCAAAGCCTCTTCCAAATAAAATAACTTTTAATTTATTTCTTCTTAAATATTCATTATTAATATCTGTAATCTCCAATTCACCTCTACTAGATGGCTTTATATTTTTAGCTATTTCTATAACACTATTATCATAGAAATATAGTCCCGGAACAACAAAATTTGATTTTGGTTCTTTTGGTTTTTCTTCAATAGATACTACATTATATTGAGAATCAAATTCTACCACTCCAAACTCTCTTGGATCTTCAATTGGATAACCGAATATATATGCTCCCTCTGACAAACTAGTAGCTATATCTAACTTTTCTTGAAAACTTTGACCAAAAAATATATTATCTCCTAATACTAAACAAACATTATCAGTTCCTATAAAATCTTCACCAATGATAAAAGCTTCCGCAAGGCCATTCGACTCTTCTTGAACCTCATATTTTATATCTATTCCTAATTCTTTACCATCTCCTAATAAATCCATATATAAAGAAATGTCTCTTGGTGTTGATATTAGTAATATTTCTTTAATTCCTGCCATTAATAATACAGATAATGGATAATATATCATAGGTTTATCATAAATTGGTAATATTTGTTTTGATACACTTTTAGTTAAAGGTCCTAATCTAGTTCCTTTACCTCCGGCCAGAATTATTCCTTTCATTTTTTCACCCCCTATAATTAACTAAATACTGAAAATATAATTATTCCGATTATAATAGTTGTTATTCCTATAATTTTCCTTTTCGTAAATTTTTCATTAAATATAAAATAGCTAAATATAGGAATTAAAATATAACTTAATGTTTCTAAAATCATGCCTTGAGATAATTGTAATTTCCTATATGCAAGCATTGTTAAAAAAGTAGATAAAAGTAGCAAAAAATATGCTGTGATAACCCATATATTTAAATATTCATACATTTTTTTATTATATTCTTTATTAGCACTTTTTTTTAATAAAATTTGACTTATAGAAGCTATAAACACAGATATTAATAATAATAAAATATTTTTAGACATCTTATTTTTTCTCCTCTTTTTTTTCACTCATTAAAATAATAATACCGAAAATTACAATAATGGAACCTACTATTTTTCCCAAAGTTATATGCTCATTAAGAAATAATGTACCAAGTATTAATCCCCAAATAATTACTATTCCTTTATTAGAAAAAGCAAGTGACAAATTCATCCTTTTTAACACTTGTTGCCATATAATAGCATATATACCTAGAAATATTATGCTAATTGAATATCTAATAGCAATTAACATAATTTCTGAATTATTATAAGTAGCAAATTTAGAGAAAAAAGAGCTTAAAGCATAAATAAAAAAAGCTACTTGTAATAAAAAATAATTAAAAATGCTATTCTTCTTTAGTCTCATTTACTACCTCCCTTATAACATACTGCGGATTATTATTAATAGCCATGTATATTCTCCCTACATATTCTCCTATTAATCCTAATAAAAATGTTATAACAGCACCAATGACAAGGTTAATTATTGTTATAGATGTCCAGCCTAAAGGTACATTAGGATTAGTAAATTTATTTATTAAAAATACAATAACAAATACTACTGCTAAGATACTAAAAAGACATGCAAATATTAATGCAATTCTTAAAGGCCTTACAGAAAAATTTGTAAATCCATTCATTAAAAGGCTTATAAGCTTCCTTAAATTATAATTAGATTTTCCAACAGCTCTTTTTTCGTGAATTACCGTTACATTTTTTATTTTATTCGTTGTCCTAAGAATCAGTCCAATAATATAAGGATAAGGATTATCATAGGTTATTATTTCATCTTTAATATACTTTTTCATTGCGAAAAAACTTGAGACATATAACGATTTTGGTTTGTTAAGTAATTTTACAGCCATAAAATCATTGACCCTACTTCCAAAATTTCTAAAAAGGCTATGTTTTTTAAAATCATATTTTGCATATACAACATCACAATCTTCATCCAATGCACTAATAATTTTTTTAATTTCACTAGGCTTTGTTTGTCCATCATCATCCATACAGACAATTATATCACCAGTTGAGTATTTAAGTCCTGCCATTATAGCATTATGTTGTCCAAAGTTCTTAGCAAGATCAATAGCTACTATTTTTTTATTTTCTAATGACAATTTTTTTATCTTCATAAACGTTTTATCTTTAGAACAATCATTTACTAAAACAATTTGATAATCGTATTCTTGTAAATCCATGTTTATGGTATTTATCAAATTGTCTATGGTTCTATTAATAAATAATTCAGAATTATAACATGGAATAACATAAGAAATCTTCATTGTTATTCTCCTTTCTTATTATTTATAATTGCCATAAAAATCATATCTTGATAAGAAGATTTTTCAGATATAAAAACATCATCCTTAAAAACACCTTCTATTTCGAAACCTGCTTTTTTATATGAATTAATAGCAATTACATTTTCTTTAAAGACTCTTAAGAATATTTTATGTAGTTTTAATTCATCAAAAGCATACTTTATAACTAAACTTGCAGCCTCACTACCAAGGCCTTTTCCTCTACAATCATTCTCACCAATAAAAATACCATACTCCGCTTTATTATTATTATAATCTATATCTCTTAAATATACAGAACCGACATCTTTATTTTTCAATTTATCTACAATTATAAACTGTTTAGTTTTACCAGTTAAAATTGTAGAATTAAACCATTTAGTATGCCCTTCAACTGTAAAAGCAGATTGTATGCAAAAATTTTTCTTTACATTAGGATTATTCCTCCACTTGATTATATTATTAGTATCTTCTAATGTAATATCTCTTAATATTATCTTATTACCTATCAGCATATTCATTTCCCCTTATTTTAGTATTTCTAAAACATTTTTTGTGACATATTCAATTTCATCATCACTCATATCAGCCCATAATGGTAATCTAACCAATCTTGAAGCATATTCTTCAGTAACAGGTAAATCCCCTTTACTGTATCCTAATTTTTTTCCCATTGGTGAATCATGTAAAGGTATATAATGAAATGTTGCCATTATTCCTTTTTCTTTTAGCTTGTTAATAAAGTAATCTCGATCATTTTCAGTATTTAATATTAAGAAATACATATGTGCATTATGAGTTGAATATTCAGGAATATATTGTCTAATAGCATTTCCTCTCTCCTCAAGTATTTTAAAATTGTCATTATAATTATTCCAAATACTTAATCTTTTATTCATGATTTCATCAAATCTTTGAAGTTGACCATATAATAATGCTGCTAAAATATCTGATGGCAAATAAGATGAACCAATATCTCTCCACGTATATTTATCAACTGCTCCTCTAATAAACTGACTTCTATCAGTACCTTTTTCGCGTATAATTTCTGCTTTTAAATAATCTTCACTAGATTTGGTAATTAAAGCTCCTCCTTCTCCCATAACATAATTTTTGGTTTCATGAAAACTATAACAACCATAATCTCCAATTGATCCTAAAGGTACATTTTTATAATAAGCTCCTACTCCTTGAGCCGCATCTTCAACTACTTTCAAATTATATTTTTTAGCAATATCCATTAGCTTATCCATATCACATGAAACTCCAGCATAATGAACTACAAATATGGCTTTTGTATTCTTTGTTATTTTACTTTCTATTAGATTAACATCTATATTCATAGTTCTTTTGTCAATATCAATAAAAACTGGTATCGCCCCTCTAAGCATTACTGCATTTACAGTAGATACAAAAGTATATGATGGTAATATAACCTCATCACCTATACTCAAATTTAATAATATTGCACTCATATCTAATGCGTGTGAGCAAGAAGTTGTAAGTAAAAAATTATTAATATTAAGCTTTTCCTTAAACCACGAATTACATAAATATGTAAATTCGCCATCTCCACAAATCTTAAAATTATCTAATGCCTTATTTATATATTTTTTTTCTACATCTGTTATAGACGCCTTGTTAAATGGTATCATTCCATTTACCTCCTTAAAACTATCTAGTTGTTCTTTATACCTCTAATTCTATTAAAAATTCTTTTTATTCTAATTTTTATACTAACACATATATCAACAATTCTTAGCATAAATTTCATTTTATGCCTTCTGAAAAATAATTTTGCTTTCTCAGGTTTACTAGCCCATGTTGCATCAAATCTATGAATCATACAAGAATTGTCAGTAAATTTATTATCTTGATAATCATAACTTAATGGATAAAAGTAATCTCTAGGATAAACTGTCAAATTACCATTATAAAATTTCTGTACCTCATCTTTATCCTTTTTAAATCCTATTTTTTCAAGTATTTTAGTAATTTGCCTTGGTATAGACATTGCGTAAATATCATTTACATCAAATCCATTTAAATTATCGTATTGACCAATTAACTCATCAATAAACACATTATGAGGTTTTTTTGCACCTATAACAGCTGCATTAACAAGACCTGAGTCTTCTATGCCTACAAAACATTCTTGCTCTAAAATATTTGAAATGTCTTTTATTATTTCCATATCAGTATCTAAATATATACCACCATATTCAGATAGTGCCTTAAGTCTTGCATAATCCGCCACAAAGGCCCATTTTTTGTTTTCATATGCTTGCTTTACAAATTTATTTTGATTAAAGTCAAAATTTTCTTCATTCCATAGCTTTATCTCAAAGTTTGGCAAATATTCTTTCCATGTTTTCATACATTTTTTTGCAAGTTTAGATAAAGGTTTAGGTCCAAACCAACAATAATGTATAATTCTAACAAATTCTTGATTATTATTCAATATAGGTCCTCCTCTTTAACAATCAATGCTAGTATATCTAATAGCAAAAAACTTATAATATATACTCTTTTTTAAATAATGTTCAAGTAACTTATAATTATTATTTTGTATAGCTTTATATAACAATCTATTGCCAATTTTTTTTATAAATCCTTGAGAGCTAATTTGTTTCTTAAAATAATAATTTTTATACATCTTTTTTTGTAAAATTTTAATTTTATCACAAAATTTTTCAATAAGAATTTCTTTATTTTCACAATTCATTATATTTTCTAATAAATTTTCATAATATCTTCTTGTAAATAGCATATATTGTGCTTTTTCTTTAACATCTATAGGTTCACTTAAGCCATCAATTCTATCAAATATAATATCTAATGCATCAATTAAGTTAAGTTGATTTAAATTAAATTTTTCATGCATAACTGAGTTTTTGTTTTGAACATATTTATATAACATTTCATTTATATAACTAATATGTTTTGCCTTTAATAACAATAAAGGTATAGTTGCTAAATCTTCATAATTTATATGTTCTGGAAAACTTATTCCACTAAAAAGTTCTTTTTTTATGATTTTATTACAACAAGAAGGCATTATTAAAACATCAAAGCATCCCCATTTATTATCTTTAATGTTAACGTTTTTAGCCTCTAATCTAAAGTTTTCTTTAGGATTATCATAATCAATATTTTCAAAATCACAAATAACAATATCGGACTTTTCATCAAGTATTTTTGAGAACATCTTTATATACATATTCTCATCAATATAATCATCAGAGTCAACAAAACTTATATATTTTCCTTTTGATTCTAATATTCCAACATTTCTTGAAGCACCTCTACCTCTATTTAGCTGTGATACATAACGAATTTGATTTTCATATTTAGAAATATATTCTTCAATTATTTCATTTATATTTCCAGTAGATCCATCATTAATAACTATAATTTCAGATTTTATATTAACCTTTTTTATAGAATTAATAACTGATTCTATACACCTTTTAAAATATTTTTCCGTATTAAATACTGGAATAATAACTGATAACTCTACCTGATCCATATTTTCTCCTAATCATCTATAAATTTTCTTAATAAATTGGTAGCTAATACATTGTAATCTTTTTTCCATTCCTTATATAAGTCAATTATTTCAAGTTTATGATTCATACACTCTATAGCTTTATTATATATTTCATCTATATTATCTTCTGATTTAACTACTAAATATTCATATAATTTTGTATCTTTAAAATAACTATTATTATTTCCTATTATACATGGTACACCTAATTCAAGACTTTCAAGTGGAATTACAGGTGAGCATTCAGTAAATGTAACATACATATTAACATCATTTAAAGCCATCCTATTTAATAACTCTTGTCTTGGCAAATATTTTAAATTTTTATCATTTATGTTTATACACATTGTTTTACAAAATTCATCTATTAATGGTGTTACTGGAATAATATCTATAACTGAGTTTTTTATCATGGATGCAGCACTTAATTGATTAACAACATTTTTTCCCCATCTATCTCCAGCAGCATATAAGCCTAAATATATTTTGCCTTCATTTTTCTTGAAAGCATTTTTATTCGTAACGCTGATATCCTTAACATTATTTGTAACATAAAAAGAGTTATATCCTTTTTTACTATATAATGTTGCCATGCTCTCCTTGAAAAAACCGATAGTATCAATAAGTCCTCTATCAAGCATTTCTATTATACTATATAAAAAATATGATTCGTCCCTTTCAACAAACATTGAATGAGTGCCATGCCATAAAAATTTAATTTTTATATTTTTATTCTTTTCTTTTATTTTTTCAACTAAAGCTTTCCAACCAAACGTTATTGAGCTAAATACTATATATTTTATATCAATTTCAATTATAGCATCCACTATATCATTAATTTGTTTAATATTTAATAGCTCATTTATTCCAACAGTATTTTTAAATAAATCTTTTGTAGAATTCATAATTCCTAAACATTCTGGATTATATATAGCAAAGCCATCGCTTCCAGAAAAAGCTTTAATTTTTTCTATAATTGCATTTGTATCATTTTTCGGATAAAATAAAATACTCTTTATTTTCTTTATATGTCTTGACATTTTATCCCCCTTAAATTACATATTTAAAAATTCCTCTACACTTTTTTTACTAATAGAATCATATTCTTCTTTCCATTTATTATAAATTTCAAAAATCTTATCCTTATTCTTTAAAGCATATTCTATCTTTTCAGAAATACAACAAACATCATCTTCTCTAGAAACAACTAAATATTCCTCTAGTTCACTATTTTTAAAATAATGATGATTATCACCCGTTAAACAAATTGTCCCAACTTCCATACTTTCTATTGGTAACATTGGTGCACATTCAGAAAAAGTAACATATAGATTTATATCATTTGTGGACATCTTTTTTAATAATTCTTTTCTTGGAATGCCCTTATCAATTCCATACATTTCTATACCTAATTTTGAAGCAAAAACTTGTCCTTCAAAATTTAATGGTACACTATCAATAATTGTATTTTTTATAATTGATGCTCCCGCAATTTGATTAAACATATTCTTTCGCCAATCCATACCAGCAGCATAAAGCCCTATAACTATATTTTTTCTACTATCATTTTTTAACTTATTAATATCATATTTTAAATTCTCATCTAACCTTACTGTATTTTGTATAAATGCAGTTATGAAACCTTGAGATTTATAAAAATTAACGAGACTTTCTTTACAAGTTCCAAACACATCTATAACTCCAGCTCTATATAAATTTATTACTTTAAGATTTGTCTTCCAATTCATAATATCAACAAGTTGATTATTTATTTGAGAGTTACTGCTATGCCAAAATACTTTTATTTTTATATTACTATCTAACTTTTTTATTTTTCTTGCTAATCTATCATATCCATACTCAAAAGCACTAAAAATAACTTGTTTTGGCTTAATCTCTATTATTATATTTGCAATTAAATCTACTTGACTATTTGTAATAATTCCTTGTAATGGTACTAAGTTTTCAAATAATTCTTTAGTAGCACTTGTAACTCCCATCCATCTAGGATTATGAAAAACAATATACTCTACTTTTTTATTTTTATATTCGTTCAATATATTTAATGCAGTATTGACAGATTCTTTTATTGATGTTCTATTTTCAAACTTGCCTTTTGACTGTTTTCTTATATATCTATGTCTACCAATATTATTTCTTATAATATCCATAAGAGTAAGTAAATATCTTAATGCATATGGACCAAATAGCTTATAAATAAAAAATTTAATTTTTACATATATTGAAAGTTTATCATTTTTATATAATATTAACTTTGTATTTTCTGATATATTCTTTCCATGTTTTTCATAATCTAAAGGATAAAAATAATCATATGGATAGATAAATACATTATCCTCTAAAACAACCAAAGAATTATATATTCTTGATAAATCTCGCTTCGCAATTTTAGAAAATATTTGAGTAATATTAACATTCTCATTAGCATTTTCAATTTCGGTTAATACTTGCTTTATAAAAAGATTATTTTTTTCTTTAGCCCAAATAATATTTGTAGCAATAGTATTTTCACTATCAAATCCTAAAAAAACCTCATTACTAAAAAAGTTACTTAATGAATCTCTTATTTCAATTTCTCCATCTAAAACTAAGCCACCTTCTTTATATGCGATATAAAATCGTAAATAATCATTATACAGAGGACTTTCTTCACTAAGTTTAATATTATCTTTATACTTTTTCAATTCATTAGTTGTTAAAATATGTAAGTCAATATCACTTATATATTTATTATAATTTAAGTAATATTTTTTTGTATCATTTAAAACAAATACTTTATTCATGTTTCTCCTTATTTTGTTTTATACTTTTTAAAACTTTCATTATACCAGATTTCTGTAAAAAGTATATAATCCATCTATATGGTGGCAAATTCCATAATTTATCTCTTAATTTTATTAAAGTAGTTCTTTCATCAATTTCATCCGGATTAAAATAATTTTGTTTATAAACCTCATTAAATAAAATTAAATATCTTTCTGCAATTTCTATATTATTACATATACTCTTATCAACCTTACTACCATCTTCTATAAGCCTATCTAATGTGTTTATTAATTGTTGTCGCAAATCGTTACTTGAAAATTTATTTAATATTTTCTGTCTACATCTAATCTTCATTTCTTCATCTTTTAAATCAATTATCTCAAGAATTGCATTTTTATATTCTTGAATTTCTTTTAAGTCATAGTTATAATTATGCAAATCTTTTTCAATTGTTTGATATTTCTTTATTACCTTACCACAATAATCATCAATTAATTCACTTTGACCACCAACATCAGAAGTTATAACAGGAGTTCCCATAGATAACGATTCATAAGCAGTCAAAGTTAAGCCCTCAGTTAAAGAACAAATCACTGTTACATTAGCAAGTTTATAATATGGTCTTAAATCATCAATTGCACCAACAATTTTAAAACAATCTTTAATACCATACTCATTAATTGCATTATCCATATCTTTTTTTGCTTTTCCATATCCTGCAGCTATACATAAGATATCTTTTCTTTCTTTATATATTTCATAAATTACTCTTGCAAGTAATAACGGTCTTTTTAAATATTCAAAGCGATTTGGAAATAATATAACTTTTTTATCCTTATATATATTTTTTAACCTATTATACTCCGCTAATTCAATACTAGGATCAAAATAATTTGGATCTGTGCCTATATACACAACATCTATATTATTTACTGCTCTTTGCATATCGTTAAGCATTAAATTCTTCAAATAATTTGTACATGTAAAAGTCCTGTCTAAATATTTACAAATTGCATTTGAATCTCTAGGATAAGAACCATCTCTCCAACTCCAATCTTCTGCATGTAAATAATCAGTAAATATCACATCTTTATGCTTACATTTAAGCCAAGGAATAGCATAATATCCATAAAAGCTATTACTTTCAAATACTATATCAATATTACGTGAAGTTATCAAATATGATATAAAAGGAGCCCAATCTTTCCTTTGCAAAAAAGTAGTTAAATCAAAATATTCATCTACAATTTCTTCAAACTTTTGTCTATACATATATTCTTTTGATTCTGTCGTAACTATTGTTATTTCATATCCATTTTCTTTTAACCCTCTGATTAAATTTAAATTAAATATATCAGCTCCACCCATAATAGCCCAAGGAAAAATACAAAGTATCCTTTTTTTATCACCTTTAATATTTATTGGCTTTCTATCCCAGATGAATTCCTTTGGGTACGTATCAAAATAATAATCAGATGAAGATGGAAATTGAATAGCTCCAACTTTTTTCTTTACCTTTTTACCTATATTTTTTATATATTTCTCTGCTAATTTCAAAGAATTTTTATTTGAATTTATACTATTAAGTCTACCTGTATCTAATCTTCTATACCAAAAACCATAAAAATTCATTCTAACAGGTTTATAGCCTTTACTTAAGAAAGAAAGCCACATATACCAATCCTCATGAACACCTTTAGGCAAATTTGAATACTCTGTTAATTCTAAAAAAGCTTGCTTTCTAACAAAAGAGGCAACAGATATAATATTTTCTTTTTTTTCTTTTATAGTATCAAACAAAGGTGAATACAAATAGCACTTATCTCCAAAAGTACAAATTGATGTATACGCAAACGTAGCTTCTTGATTAGTTAATAATGTAAAATATCCACATTCAAGCATTGTCTTATCTATTAAATCATCAGCATCTAAACAAAAAATAATATCTGATTTTGCATTCATTGCACCATAATATCTAGCGGCAGCAGGTCCACCATTTTCTTTATTTAGTATTTTTATCCTATTATCTCTTGACTTAATTCTTTGTAATATTTCGTCAGTGCCTTCTTGTGTGCTACCATCATTTACAATGATCCACTCAAAATATGGGAACGTTTGATTTATTATACTATTTGCTGTTTGATATATATATTTTTCAGCATTATAGTATGGAGTTATAATACTTATTAATGGTTTACCATCATTAATTCTTGTCCTCTTATCTATAGTTTTACCTGGTTCCATCGTAAAATCGAAATTATTTTGTTCATTCATAAATTAAATTTTCTCCTTAACTATTGTTCTTTATTTTTTGTTAAATCTATTATGCTAGAAATTAATTTCCACCTTTTACTATTATATATATTATCTATCTCTTTCCTTAAATTTTTATTTTCAGTTTTTATATTATTTTCAATATTTTCCATATATTGTTTATATTCAATATAATCATTCCAAATTTTATTTTTTTCATTTTCCAATTCTTTAATAGTAGTCATCAGGCTTGCTAACATTTGGATAACATCATTTTTATCTACTTTTAATTGCGCCATATCTTCAGGAATTATATAAATATTATCATATATTGATAAAAACTTTTTTATAACATTATAATTTTCATTTACAATATTTTTTATTTTTTTATAATCGATTTCTAATAATTGCTTAGATATATCATAATATGATATACTTGTTAAATTATTTCCGCTAAAATTTCCAGCAATTGCTTCATTTATATTCTTAATATCAACAATGCCTTTTATAGAATTAGTTCCTGAGATTATAACAATCTTTTTCATAGCTATAGATTCAATTAAACTTCTTCCTTGACCAATAACCACATCATATTGTTCAATTAAATTAGGCATATCATCTGAGCTACCTAGAAAATTAATATTGTAATTTTCATATTCATTAGATTTAATATATTTTTTTATATTTTCCAAACTATTACCAGTACCCACAATATCTAATTTACAACTACTATTATTTTTATACTTACAAAATTCAACATACAAATCAATAGCATTAAATATAGAGATTTCTTTTTCTTTTGAGAGTCTACTAATAATTAAAAATTTATTTAATTCTTTTACTTCTCTACTAGTTTTATATGTGTTGAAATTGATACTATTTGGTAAAACTTTACAATCATTATTGGAAATTTTATATCTTTTTATTATATAATCCTGTACTGATTGAGTTATACAAATAATCTTATTTGCATATTTAAATAAAAGTTTAAAGGCTGATCTAAAAATAGGAAAGTTATTTTCATAATAATCAAACACATTATTATGATCTTCACCAATATAACTAATTCCTATATGCATATAAGCCACAAAAGGTACTTTTTTTATAAGGCAAGCTGGAAGGACACTAAGTAAAATAGGAAATTGATTTATATGGACTTGAACTACTTTATATTTTTCAAAAATATCAATTATTTCTTTTGATTTATCAAAATCCCAATAATTACAAATTGTAAAATCAAAATTAATACAAATAATCCCATGTTCTTGTAATTTTTTGGTATATACGCCATCTTTTGATAAAATTACAATATTGTACCCCTTTTCTTTTAAAGCAAGGGCTTGAGTAACAACTGCTGTTTCAACTCCACCTATATCTAGCTTTTCTAAACATAGCATAATAGTTTCGTTCATCTCTTCTACCCCTGTTCTTTTAAATATTCTTCTATAACTTCATCTGTTTTTCCATCCATTTTTTTTACACCATTACATATCCATATAGCCCTATCACAAAAGCTCTTTACTTGACCTACACTATGTGATACGAATACCATTGTTTTACCTTCAGCTTTTAATTCTTTCATCTTATTTAAACATTTCTCTTGGAAATGAGCATCTCCAACAGCAAGTATTTCATCAATAAGTAAGATATCAGCTTGTACATTAACGGCAATAGAAAAAGCAAGCCTCATATACATTCCAGAAGAATATGTCCTTACAGGTACATCAATAAATTCACCAAGTTCTGAAAAGTCAATTATCTTATCTATTATTGGATCTACATCTTTTTTTCCTAATCCATACATTGATGCATTAAAATATATATTCTCTCTACCAGTAAAATCGGTATTAAAACCAGCACCAAGTTCAATCATACTTGAAAGTTTTCCATTTATTTCGATAGTCCCTTTTTCAGGATATATAATTTTATTCATTAATTTTAATAATGTTGACTTGCCAGATCCATTTACACCAATTAAAGCGACTGATTCTCCTCTTCTAATATCACATGAAATATCTTTTAATACTACATGTTTAGTCTTTTTATTCCTCTTTAAATTTGCAAGTCTTTCCTTTAAGAAATAAGCTTTGTCCTCATATATTGTGAATTCTTTTGTAATATTTTTTACAGAAATTGCTATATCATTATTTTTACCTTTTTTTGACACGTATTATACCTCCTCTGCAAAACGTCTTTGTAATTTATTAAATACTAAATAACCAATTATTAAAACAACTATTGAAATTAAAAATACTATTCCTAAACTTTTAAAATCTGGAAGTGTTTGATTATATAATATATTTTGATATTCTTGCATTATTAAAGTCATAGGATTTAATTTATATATTTTTAAAAACTTCTCTGGTACCATTGATATACTATATAGTATTGGACATGCATACATCCAAATCATCATTACAGGATTCATGATATATTGCACATCTCTAATATATACATTTGCAGCTGATAATAACAATATAATACCTAAACTAAATATTGCTTGTATTAAAACAATTACCGGCAAGAATAATGCAACCCAAGTTATACCTACCCCTGAAACAAGTAATGCAATAAATATTATAACAGCACTAAAACAATATTGAATTGTATTGCTAATAACTACAGCAAGTGGCAATATTTCTCTAGGAAAATAAACTTTCTTTAATATACTAGCATTATTTGATACACAAACTGTACCAATAGCAATTGTATTTGCAAAAGCATTCCAAGGCATTAAACATATAAACAGATAAATTGAATAATGTTCTATTCCACTTCTAAATATAAACTGAAATACTAGTGAATATACAAACAACATAAGTAATGGGTTAAGCAAAGTCCACAAAAAGCCAAAAAACGATCCTTTATATCTTCCATTTATATCCTGTTTTACCAAAGTTTTTAACATATGTCTATACTTATAAATTTCTTTTATTTTATCTACTATCTTCATTTATTTCTCCTTCTATTTTAACTCTATTTTAATAAACTCATAAATTCCTTTTCAATTTTTTCCATATCTTCTTTTGTTGTTCCTTCAAATCTTGCTGTTATATTTGGACCAGTATTAGATGCTCTAACTAAAGCCCAACCGTTATCAAATTCTGCTCTTACTCCATCTATATCATTAATTTGATATTCTTGCATCCTACAATATGCTTTTACTTTATCAATTATTTTAAATTTTTCTTCATCTGTTGATTTTATCTTTATTTCTGGTGTAGAATAATATCTATTTATTCCATCAAGTAACTGACTAAAACTTTTATCAGTTTCTGATAATATTTCTACAATTCTAAGCCCAGCATATAACCCATCATCAATATTTGGCCATTTATCATTAAACCAAACATGACCTGATAGCTCACTACCAAAAGCAAAATTTCCTTCTCTCATTTTTGCTTTCATATATGAATTTCCAGTTCTATAACAAACTGGTGTGCCACCTAATTTTATTATCTCATCTTTTAATGATTTGGAACATTTTACATCAAATAGCGCATTCTTGTTTGAAACTTTATTCATTATATCACGCCAAACAACAATTGCAACAAAATCTGTGTAAATCATATTGCCTTTTTCATCTATTATTCCAACTCTATCACCATCGCCATCAATTCCAATTCCTAAATCTGCCTTTTCCTCTAATACTTTAGTTTTTAAATCTTTGTTATTTTCTTCAATACTTGGATCAGGATGATGATTTGGAAATGTTGGATCTGATTTCATATATAGTGGTATCATTTCTATATGGTCTTTAAATAAATCAAATACTTCTTTTGCTATAATAGATGCTGTGCCATTTGCTGTATCAACAACAACTTTTACTTTTACTTTTCTTTTTCCTAAATTAATTGCAGATTTTACAAGTTTTAAGTATTCATTTTTTATTTCACATTTTTCTATTTTTCCATTTCCATCTTCAAATTTGCACTGTGAAGTAAATAATCTAAAGTCTTCAATCATTTCTCCACAAGCATTACCAAAATTGCTTACTGAAAATTTAAATCCGTTATATTCTTTTGGGTTATGACTTGCTGTAATCATCATTCCCGGCATTATCTCTGGTTTATTATTTAAATATGTTTGTGCATAATAATACATAGGAGTTGTAACAAGTCCAATAGATAGTACATCTATTCCTGTTGAAATAATACCAGTTGTTAAAGCCTCATATAATGGCAGAGATGATGTTCTGTTATCATAACCTATAACACATCTTGTATAACTATCTTTTTTTATATATGTTCCAAATGATTTACCTATAGTATAAGCTACATCTTCTGTTAAATCATCTCCATATATCCCTCTAATATCATATCCTCTAAATATATTAGGATTGATATTTTTTACAATTTTATATTCTTTCATAATATCACCTGCTCGTATTATATCATAATACTTTTAAAATTAAAAGTGTTTTAAAAAAAAACGTGTTATTAAAAACACGTTTCTTATCAAAGCATTATAATTATTAGTTAGCAAGGTTATTAAGTATATCGCCTAAATCATAAAACTTCCCTTCATTAGTAAATGCGACTATTGTTCGAGCATTTCCACTAACATTTGGGTCAGCACTATAACATCTTGCTGTATATATTCTCACAACATCTTTTATATTTTCTATTTTACCATAAGATTTGAAATTATTAGTTTGAGCAGCTTTCCTTAGTGGTAAATATTCAATTGTACCATCTTTCATTAAAAATAATAATAATTCATCTCCAACTGCTTGAGAATAACTTGCCAAGGAAACATCTATAACTTGAGTATCAAAGTTATCTATTTTATATTCTTCTTCTTTTACTAAATCTTGCTTTTCAGTTCCCAAAAACCTATTATTAAAAGTATTTCTTTCTAAAACTAAATTAACAGTTTTCATATCTTTTGTAATATTACAACTAATGCCCAAACTATCAGATGAACTAGCAGTACATTGTAAACTATCATATACAATATTATTATCTTTTAAATTCAAACAATTTGAAATATCTAAATTAAAAATAACATTTTTTTCTACATTATTATTAACCTGCTCTTGCTCATTTTGTACATCTACACTATTATTCTGTTTTAATGTTGATATTTCATCTTTCAAACTAGCAATCTGATTATTTAATTCTTCTGCCTCTTTATTTTTCATTATTCCAAAATATGCAGCTAAACATCCTGCTATTATTGTTGTTATTACAAATAACACAACATATACATTTTTTCTTTTATTTTCCATGATAACACCTCTTTTTTAATAATATATAAATATTATTTATATATTATGATACTCCGTTACTTTCCCATGTTTCATTACTACCATAATCATCATATATATTAACATCAGTATCTACATCATTATTTCCATTACTATTTTCATTATTATAATCATTTGTATAATTATTATCATTATTAGTTTCATTATTTTCGACAACTCTATCTTTTAAAGCAGATTCATCATCCCCTAAATAATTTCCTTCTAAATCATAGTAATAGCTTTTATTAATATTTTCATCATAAATAGCACCATCAATCTTAAGATTTTCATCATAATCATTTTTTGTTAACATAAGGCCACTCACGGAGGCTTTAGGTCTATAATTTAAGTATGCTAATAAATCTAGAAAATTATTTTTAAAATAATCTAACGGAATTGTAACTTTTGAATAAGAAATAGTTATATCAATAAATGGTTCTTTTTTTACACCACCATTACCATTATTATATATTTGATCACGTTCAAACCCACTATTAATATATGCCTGGTAACTAATTCCTTTGTTTAAATTATTAGCCTCACTTTTTAAATCTTCAACTAATCTTTTTAATTTATCTCGTATATCTTTAGAAATTTTATTTATAACACTCTCACTTATAGAGTCTTGATTATTAAAATCTAATACTGAAACACTTTCATTAATAGGAATATCAACATATACCTTATCACTTACTTTACCATATATTGAATAATTTATATCGCCCATCATTGATGATAAAGGGGAAGTTAACACAAATATATTCTTCATTCCAATATTACTATTTTCATATAAATTATTACCTTTTGCATATTTTTTAAATACAGTAATATATTCTTTGCAATCTTTAAAATAAATATTTATTGTTGACCTTCTAGTACTTGAATTATATAAATCATATATAGTAATACAAAATCTAGATGAGGATATACAAAAATTTACATTTCCTTTTAGTTCATTATACTTATTTATAATTTTTAATATTTTTTCATCATATTCTGTTGTATCTCTATTATCCATATTGGTATTTTTTTGAAGGCTCTCAAGATTATCAAAGTTTATCTCCGTATCCCATGCCATAGCCTCATATGCACCTTTTGCAATTAATGAAGCTATAGGTGTAGATGAGATAAATAAATCTTCTAAATTTATTTTATCACCTGTATTTAAATCATAATTTAATCCAATATTTTTATAATTAACTTGTTCATATGAACTACCATTTTGTACAATTTCATATTTATATATATCAATAGATAATATATTAGAAAAATTCGCAGCTACACGTGTATATATATTATATCTATGTTCACTATTTCCGTCATATAATGAATAAACTGTTTCTTTAATTTCTTTATTTATTTTATTTTCTACGTCTTTGTTTTTTAATCCATGTATTTCTACATATTCTATATATACATTTCCTACATCTGAATTAGATCTATCTGTTATATCAGTAACTTTTCCATCTACATCTTTATATGTCTTAATAATCAAATCATTTATATCGTATGTTTCTTCTAAACTTTTAATAGTAAGCTCTTTATCGTATGCCTCTTTTTTTGTTTCTTCCTCAAAAACGTAATCAATATCTTCTTTTAAACTTTCCTCATTTTCTTTATTTAATTTCATTATTTTTAAAAAGATGACTAATGCGGTTATTAATATACATATAACTATAACAATAATTAGTACAATTAGTCTTTTATTTACTGGCTTTTTAGGCTTTTTATCCTTTCGATTTTTATTTCTTTTCCTATTTGTTTTATTTACAAAGTTTTCATTTTGTATAATTTCATCACTTTTATTTTTTACTATATCACTTTCAAAATTATTATTATCATTAGGTATTTCATTACTTACTATATTATTGTAATTATCATTATTATCACTATTAAAAGTTTCTTCTTCTATTTGGTTATTTTCATTATCCATAATCTATACCTCTACTTTACTGGTACATATCCAGCCTCTTTAGCTACTTGTTGACCTCTTGCAGATAGCATTTGATTTGCAAGTTTTCTTGCCGGACTATTTTCATCATCTGCTTTATTTATAACTATATAATATGCAGTTGTAAATGGATATGAATCGTCTTTTATTGTTTTTGAGTTAGGTTTTATTCCATTTACTCCTAATAATTTTATTCTACTTGCAACACTTTCATCTATTGTTTCATACATAGTTGTAGCATAGTAATAATATGAATATCCTATTGAATTTTCTCCATTATCATACATTGAAACTAAATTAATAATTTGTGCCATTGTTTCAACTAAATTTTCTTTTGGTGGAGTCATCAATTCCTTATCTTTCATAACTAAACTTAACATACCTGTTTGACTTCCTGAATTTACAGGTCTTTGATATGCTTTTATTTCTAAATCTTCTCCACCAACATCTTTCCAATTAGTTATTTTTCCTGAATAAATATCTTGTATTTGTTCAACTGTTAAACTATCTACTTTATTGTCAGCGTTCACATAGAAGACAAATCCCTCTTTTACTACTGGTATAACTTCTAACTCAACGCCTTTTTCTTTTGCAAGTTCTAGTTCTTCTTGTGATGGTTCAGTTACTACTATTAAATCAACCTCATCATTTATTAATTTAACATATCCCGGGTGTGTATTTGTAAAGCCATAATTATCAAAATCAATATTATCATTGCCTGTAAAATTTTTCATAAAGGCTTCTACTAATGGTTGAGTTGCAAGAGATGCATCAATTTTTGGTAATGTTTCCATTGTATATATTGGTTCTGTTGATATTTCTTCTTTTACCTCTCCTATATTTGTATCATCTTCTTTATTTAAATTCTTTTCATAAATATTTGTAACTAAAAAATATGCTCCTACACATAACAATATAACTAGTATAATTATTAAAATAGTAGTAAATATTGATAGTTTTTCTTTATTTTCTTTCTTGTCATTATTTTGATTATTGTTTTCATTTTTAATATTTTCATTACTTTCCATACAAAAACCTCCAGATTATATAAATAATATATTTTTAATAATTATTCATTATTTTATACCTTTTGCTTCATACCATAAATCATAACAATTTCCATATATATCAATTCCAATAAAAGTTGCTCTTGCACTTGGACTTTCTGTTCTTTTTGACATAGTCCATATTACTCGACAAATATTTGAAACATTTGGAACTTTAATAGCATCAAGCACACCTGTACTTTGATATTTATCTACTGCCAGTGAAGCATTATCGGCAAAAAATACATCTCCATTCTCATTTAAGAATACAAATGCATTATCCACATTATATCCTAAGGACCCTTCACATACATCAATGATTTTTCCGCTCTAGTCCATTTATTGTTAATTTCTTTCTATCCTCACCATATTGTATAATTGCCTTTCCATTTTCATCTATCTTAATTCCCAAATCTTCTGCGATATGACCATACATAATGATATTTGATGTATATTCTACATTATCTGGCTTATTTTTCATCTTATTTGGGTCATATATTGGAACTATACCTTTTTCAACTACTTTTTCAGTATCATTATTTGTATTTTCCTGAACATCTTTATCATCATTAGAATTATCAACTTGAACATTGTTTTCTTTCTTTTCTAATTCTTCAATTTTACTTTGTAAATTAGTAATTTGATTATTTAACTCATTTTTATCTTTATTTGCCATTATTTTAAAATACGCTGCTAAACAACCTGCCACAATTGTTGTTATTATAAATAATACTATATATACATTTTTTCTTTTACTTTCCATACAAAAACCTCCAAATTATTAATATAGATTACCAACAATTTTACTATTTCCGTTTATATCAGTTGCACATACTGAAGATGAATATGTTTTTACTATATCATCTCCAAATTTATTTTCATCTACACTCTCACAATTATCAATTCTAACAATATTTTCATAGCCGTCTAATTTTCCTTTTGATACAATATCATCGCCATCAACAAATTTAGTTGCTTCTAAAGTTCCATCTTCCATTAATAATACAAAAATTGGATATTTAGATGTTGGAATTTCTTCAATACAAATATCTACAACTTTTCCTGAAACCCCTTGTATTTCATAATATTCATTTAATTTTTTTGTATATGTATTTGTGCCTAAATTTCCCTCTATAACTGCTACATATGCTTTATTATCAACAATTTTTGCTTTTACATTTCCCATTTGTTTACACAAATAATACTTATCATTTAATTTCTTTGATACATCTAATATATTATAAGTATTTTGAGTTTGATTTACATCATTTGACACATTTTCAGTATTAAGTTTATTTTCTAACTCTAAAACTTTTGCATTTAATTCATCTTTTTCTTTATTTGCCATTATTTTAAAATATGCTGCTAAACATCCTGCAATTATTGTTGTTATTACAAATAACACAATATACACATTTTTCCTTTTACTTTCCATACAAAAACCTCCAAATTATTACAATAATATAATAACATATTTTACAAAAATTTTTCAATATAATATAACAAAACAACATAATAATTTTATTATCCATTTTTTTATTAAATTTATTATATATAACTTACAATATGTGTAAAAAAATATAACTAAAAAATGGCTCAATTTAAATAGTTTACCTACTTAAATTGAGTCATTTTTTAAATTAAAAAGCTAAACCACTTTGAACCATATTTTGTTCTTTATCATTTGCTTTATCCTCAGTAGAGATATTAAAATACTCATCCATTATAGGACGAACAACATGAGCGGTATATGTACCCTCTCCGCCTCCTTCTATAATAGCAACAACAGCTATTTTTGGGTTTTCGTAAGGTGCAAATCCAACAAATATACCATTGTTTTGTTTACCCTCAACCTGAGCTGTACCAGTTTTACCTGCAACAGTTATATTACTATTTTTAAAAATATAATTTGCTGTTCCACCACTTTCACTAGTAACAGAGTGCATTCCTCTTTTTATAGCATCTAAATACTCACTTTCAATTCCTAAATCATGAGTTGTAGTATCAACACCAGTATATTCTTTTACATACTCTTCAATTTCATTCATTGATACTTCAGTATCTTGTGAATCATTTGAAACTTGTTTTACAAGTGAAACTCTATTTAATTTTCCACCATTTGCAATAGCGGAAATATAATTTGCAAGTTGTATTGGTGTAAATGAATTAGATGACTGGCCAATAGCAGCATTTAAAGTATCACCTAAATACCAATCAGCATCAGGGTCATTTCCTGCAATTATACCTGCTGATTCTCCCGCAAGTTCTATACCAGTCTTTTGACCTAAACCTAAAAGTTTACTTATCTCTACTATCTTAGAAATTCCAATTCTTCTGCCAACTTCATAAAAATAACAATTACAAGAACCTTTAATAGCTTCTTCTAAATTTACATATCCATGAGTTATATGATATTGAGAATAAATCCAACATTTAGGATGATGGCCATATGGATAAATACCCGGGTCTAAAATTTTCTCATCAATTGTTATTCCACCAGCCTTAAGTCCTGCAATTCCCACAAGCATTTTATATGTAGACCCGGGTGAATATTTACCTGAAATAGACCTATTATACATTGGGGTTAATGGGTCACTATTTAAGGCTTTTAAATCTGCAGCACTTATACCAGAAGACATTGCATTAATATCATATGAGGGATAACTTGCCATTGCTAAAACTTCTCCACTATTTACATCAAGTACCACAACACTTCCAGCAGAAGCCTCAGGAATAGTTTTACCAATTAAAGTACCATTTTTCAAACCATCAATTGTATTTTTTAAAGCATCTTCTGAAACTTTTTGAAGCCTATAATCAATAGTTAGCGTTACATTATTTCCAGGTATATCTTCTTCAACAACTGTTTCTGATGAAACATTTCCTTTGGTATCAGTTTCAGCTTTAATAACACCATTTTTACCTTTTAAATATTTTTCAAATGATTCCTCAATTCCTGACTTTCCTATTATACTATTTATATTATATCCCTCATCTTTTAACTTATCATATTCTGTATCATTAATATTACCAACATAACCTAAAACATGAGCTAAGAAAGTACCATTTGGATAATATCTTTTTGGTACTGATACAATATCTACACCGTATAAAGTAGACTGTAATTCACTAATTTGTGCAACAGACTTTTCAGATATATCTTTTGCAATTGTAGTGCTATTAAATAACGAATAACCATGTAAATTTCCTTGGTATTTTACTTGTATAATTCTAATTTGTAAATTTCTATCATTTGCATAATCTTCTAAAGCATACTTTTCAATATATGTATCAATAGTTGCATTAAAATCTAATGATACATCTAAATTCATTTCTTCTTTCCACTTTTTTTCTTCTTCTTCATCTTCAAAATTAAAGCCTGTTAATTCATCATTTACTGGAAATGTAGAATAAATTTTATCTCCATTAGAATAAAGTATATTTATAAGTGTGGCAATAGCTTTATTTTGCTCTTCTGGTTCAACTTTAACTTTATATAAATCTATATTCCAAGATGATTTACTAGTTGCAAGAATAACTCCATTTCTATCTGTTATTTCACCACGTGAAGCAGTTAAAGTTTCTGTTCTTAACATCCTTTTTTCAGATTGCTCTCTATATTCACTTCCATTTAGAATTTGAAGATTAAATAGTTGAACTATGTATATAATACTTACAAATACTACTATTATATATAATATTAATGTTCTATTATTAAAAAAATTATATATTTTTTCAAATATTCTTTTCAACTAATATTTCACCTCTTATTTATAGTGAGTGTTCTTTTCTTAAAGAAGCCTCAAAATATTCTACAACTTTATATATTAATCTATAAATTATAAATACAATGATTGTATTAAGAATTGAAGCAAGTATTATTTGCCTTATAAAATATAATATACTACTATATGTATGAGTTAAAAACAAATACTCCATATATTGTATTACTTCAAATATTGCAGTTGAAATTAATGTAACATATACAAGAGATATTTTATTTTCACGTCTATAATTATAATTAATAAGTCCTGTAATTGCACCAGTTAATGTATACGAAATTAAAAACATACCACTAGTATTTCCAAATATAATATCAGTTATAAAACCAATTATAAAAGCAAAAATTGTACCTTTGTAAATTCCATACCAAAGACTTACAACAATTACTAATATAAGTATTAAATTTGGTTTTACACCAAATAAATCTCTATTATCAATTACAAATACTTGAAAAAAATAAAGTGCTACAATTAATAATATAAGGTATAAAAATGTTAATATCTTTTTAAACATAGTGTTGTAATCCTTTCTAATTAATTATAATTCCCACCTCAGTTATTGTTCTAATGTTTACATTAGGCTCAACAATTGCATATCTATCAACATCATTTTTCTTATTTATAACTTCGATAATTTTACCTACTGGTATTGAACTTGGATAAGTAGAACCAAGTCCTGATGTATATAACATATCTGAAATTGATATTTCTGCATCTATTGGAATATAAGTTAATTTTAAACGATTATTTGATTTAAGCTCTAAATCACCTTTAAGTACTGCTGGCTCGTTTATAGTACTTATATTTACACTAACAGAAGCTAGTGGGTCAAGTATTGTAGTAATTGTTGCACTACTCTCCTCAACATTTGATACAAAGCCTACAAGACCATTTTCATGCACAACTGGTTGATTTAAACTAATTCCCTCATTTGAGCCTATATCTACTTTAAATGTTTGTGTCCAATTATCATGCTCTCTATATATAATTTTTGCAAGTTTTATATTAAAATGTTGATATTTTTGCTTAATAGCTAACATATTTTTTAAAGATTCATTTTCATCTAATATTTTCTGCATTTCGAGTAACTGATATTCAAGAGCTTTTTTATCTTGTTCTAGTTTAGCTTTTTCATCATTTATTTTTTTACTATTTGCAAAATAATCTCCTAAATTAGAAAACAAATCACTAGAAAAAGAATATACTTTTCTAAAAGGATATGTTATAACAGAAGATATTTTATTTACAATTACATTATTTGTATTTCTAAAGAAAAAAGCAGATACAATTATAACGACAATAACTACTATTAATAAAAATAGTAGTTTATTTCTTTTACTTTTTTTTCTGTCATCAAAATTATATCTGTAATTCATTTACTTTTCTCCTCTACTTTTTACGTGCAACGGTAGTTTTCTTTAATATTTCTATACTTTCAAGTGCCATACCAATACCACGTGCTACACATTCTGCTGGTCTTTCTGCTAAAGAAACAGGCATACCAGTTTGTTCATTTATAAGCATATCAAAATTTTTAAGTTCTGCTTGTGCCCCAGAAAGTACTATACCTCTTTCCATTATATCGGCAGCTATTTCAGGTGGTGTTTCTTCCAATGTAAGTTTAATAACTCTTAATATTTCATTTAATGAGTCTTTCATTGCTTCAGTTATATCAGCTGTTGTTATTGTAATTGTTTGAGGAAGTCCCGTACTTAAATTTCTTCCTTTTACGGACATCTTTTCCTCTGTCATAGCTGAAGTAGCAGAACCTATTTGTTTTTTTATCTCTTCTGCTTCACCCTCACCTATTAGTATGTTAAATTTTTGCTTAATATATTCAACAATGTCCCTATCAAGTTTATCTCCAGCAACTTTTATAGATTTAGAAACAACAATTCCACCAAGGGATAATACTGCCATTTCACTTGTTCCTCCACCTATATCAATAATCATTGAGCCCTCTGGTTGTTCTACTTTAATTCCAGCCCCTATAGCTGCAGCCATAACTTCTTCCATAATAAATACATCTTTTGCTCCAGCTTTATATGCAACACCTTGTACAGCTCTTTCTTCAACATCAGTAATACCAAATGGAATAGAAATAACAAGTCTTGGTTTAGAAAATAAACTTTTTTGAATTACCCTAGATATTAAATTTTGAATTAACATTTTTGTTGCATCAAAATCAGCTATAACTCCATCTTTTAAAGGTTTTACAGCTACTATATTATCTGGAGTTCTACCTACCATTTCTTTTGCTTGATTTCCAACAGCTAAAACTTCACCTGTTATTTTATTTATTGCAACAACTGATGGTTCTGATAGAACAATTCCTCTTCCTTTAACATAAATTCTAATATTTGAAGTTCCTAAATCTACGCCAATATCTTTTGACATTATACCCATATTTTTACCACCTTTTTTTATAATCTATAAAATTTTATTTTATATAACCTTCTTGTTTTAAACTTATATAATTATTATTTGCAATAATTATATGATCTAGTAAATTAATATTAAAAATTTTAGATTTTTCTAATATTTCTTTTGTAAAGTTTATATCTTGCTTACTTGCCATAAGTGTACCACTTGGATGATTATGTACAAGTATTATTGAATTTGCCATTTGCCTAATTGGATGAGTAAGTATTTCTTTTAAACTTATACGTATATTATCATTTTCACCCATTGCATTTGTAACAACCGATATAACTGCATTTTTCTTATTTAATAACACAGTTTTTAATATTTCTTGTTTTTCATTTAGATAACTATAACCTAACAAATCAAAAACATCTTTAGGTGTTTTTATAATCGCTTTTGTATTTTTATAAATTGCAGATATTCTTTTTGCAAGTTCTAACACAGCAAGTATTTCTATTGCTTTAACTTGTCCTATCCCCTCATATTCTTTTAATTCCTCTAAAGATAGAGAATTAAGATATTCAAGGTCAGATACATCTAAATTATCTTTTTTTCTTAATATATTTCTTGCAATATCTAAACAAGTGTATTTTTTTGTTCCTGTTTTTATGATTATTGCAAGTAGTTCAGAATTTGTTAAGTTACTTGCTCCTAATAATTGTAATTTTTCATATGGTCTATCTTTTAGTGGTAATTCTTTTTTTATATCTATACTTTAAGCCACCTTACGACCCATTGTGCTACAAGAGCAAATATTATCATAAATATTACTCCTCCAACACTTATCTTACACCATATACCAAAAGTTAATTTCAAAAATGATAAATTAAGAACTATTGGATCTACAAATCCAATTTCTCCACCAATAGATAGCCATTTTAAATAACTAATTCCCGCAACTGCCTCTCCTATTGCAACACCAACTATCATGCCAAGTATTGCACATATTATTACTATTATTCTTTTCATTTTTCCTTCCTCCTATGTTTTTATTAATAATTTTTCCTTTGAAATTTCCATTACATTATATAACTTTTTTTTAAATATTTCAATATTATTGCAAAAATATAACAATAAGATTATAGAAGTAATGAAAAATCATTGAAACAAAATTAATATTTCAATGATTTTTCTAATTATAATATACTAAAATATATTTTTAAAAAGTTATCGTGCCGGTTGATCCAAATATACAAATCCTAATAAGGTATATCCCCATGGTGATGCTCCAAAACGTAGTTTTGTGATACCAAACCATTTCTTTGCAGTACCGGAATGGCTTATATAATAAAACTGATTTACATTATCTACTGCCTCGACATAAGCTACATGACCACCATTACTGCCTCCTTCATACACTGCTAGTGAATTTTCCTTTGGAGTACTACCGGATGCAAAATATTTTCCTTCTCCATATACATCTATATGCATATCACCATTTGCACCAATATAATTTCCTTTACTATCATACATAGGTATCATTTTCATTGTTGTACCATGCTTACTTAAATAAACATCAGCTCTTCCTCTTGCCCACCACGGACATTGATATATACTTAATTTTATTTTTGATCTAGGTATTCCATCATCATCATAATATGAAATTCTAAAGAAGTCTTCATTAGCAGATGCAGCGGTTATATCTTTAACTTTCTTTTTATCATTTAATGTAACAGCAGTACCACTATCGCTCAAATCAGTAGGCGCTGCTACTAAATTATATTGTTTTTCCAAACTTTTTTGTAATTCTATCATTCTATCATCATTTACACTACCATTAGAATTATATACATTTATTCCATTATGCATATCAGAATTATTTACATTATTTTTTGTAAGATAAATATTTTCAGAACGAACATAGCCATATTTCTCAGCATACTCAACAAGAGCCCAACCATCTTTATATTCAGTAATTTCTTTAATTTTTGAGCCATTATTAGTTATTTCAATAACACTTCTATAACTATCTCCAGGACCTACTCTTATCACAACTCCTTTAGCTAAATATCTAGTTGCATATACTGAACTTGCAACTCCTGAAGTATCTGGAGCATATTTAATCATATTAGCTGTACTAATTTCGAAAGTTTCATTATTATATTTAGCCCAACACTTATTACTCTTTGGGTCTTTAGCTAAAACATAAACCTCAGTACCAGCTTTATATAACTTTGACTTTCCACCAGTAGTAGTACCATATTCAGATTTACCTAAAAATCTATAATCATTAATTACAATTTGTCCTTGATAATATGGTAATGACGAAGCAGCGGCTGGTTCTTTTAATTCTACATTAATATCCGCCATATCATCTAACTTTATATTATCATCTTGGTAAACAATTTTTAACTTACATATTCCACTACTTATTGCTTTTGCACTTTTTTTATCTGATGTAATTGATAAAACATCTCTTGTTGTCTTATATCCTTTTGAGCCATAATCATAATTTATTTCTTCTAAATATACATTTTGTAACAAATCTTGATATTCAGATGTTATATTATTATATTCTTCTGAGCCCTTATATACTTTTCCACTTTCCATTATTATATCAGGATAAAAAGTATATACATTCATATCATACAAATTATATTGTGATTTTGCAAACTTAATATCTTTAACTTTATCGTATTTTTGACCTATAGCGTTATATCTTATTTCAGCACTAACATCCCCACATACAGCTCTTATTATTCCTGAGCCACTACTATTTCCTTTTAATTTGATACCAGATAATATATTTTGCCCACCTGCAAGTATATAATCTTGATTATCTATTTCTAATTTAACATTTTTTAACAACTTTTCATATACTTCTGTATCATATATACCTGTTGATTCAGGATTATAATA
Source organism: uncultured Clostridia bacterium (assembly GCA_947632635.1). GTDB lineage: Bacteria > Bacillota > Clostridia > TANB77 > CAG-465 > CAG-465. The sequence goes on from CANRQA010000004.1 coordinate 39,260, forward strand.
TTTTCCATTTTGCGTAGTTATTGCAACATATAATGGTACTTTACTAAATCCTACTTCATTATAATCTATTTTAAGTTCAGTATCTAAAAAAGATATTTGTGCAATTTCTCCCTCATATGAACGTAATTTTATTTTAACATTTATTTTTGGATTTAGCTTTGAAGAAATTATTAAATCAGCTGATTTTCCTATTTCTGATGCTTTAACTAAATAATTATCCCCCTGTTCATATATTGTAAAGAAATCTTTTTGTGCTCCAGTTATTTCATATTTTAAATCTTCTTTATCATAATTATACGGCTTTATATTAGCACTTATAACATAACCACAATCTACTTCCATATCATATTGCTTTATTTGTTTTTGTGTTTTGCTATCAACAGGTAATTCAATACTTTCTATTTCCTGATATGTATTATTTAAAATCTTTGATTTTGTTACATCATCTACTTCTTCTGCTAATACTCTTACAGATATCTCTTTATATACAACTCCATTTAAAATTATATATACCTTTGCACTTCCAGCTCTTTTTCCTGTAACTTTTAAAATATTTTCATCATTACTTACAGAAACAATCGAAGAATTTGAACTTTTTAATGTACAAACATTTTTTATTTGTTCAGTTAGATTATCTAAAATTTCTTCTTTTCCACTTACAAGTACTAATTCTTCATCATCAGATAAGGAATCATTTATTATATTTTCATCATATTGTTCATTACTTACAACATTAATTCTTATTCTTGAAGTAATTTCTTCATTTTCTGCTGATATTACATTTACATATGTTACACCCTCACTTACTCCAACAATTTTACTACCATTTATTTTTGCTATTGATTCATTTTCACTTTTTCCTTTTAATTTTGTGTTATTTGCAGTAATAGGATTTACTGTTGCATATTTACTTATACTTACACTCTTTTTTACAGGTATAGTTATATTATCTATTGCAAGTATTCCTTGTACTTTTTCCTGTGGTATTACTTTTATATTTATTTTTTTACCACAATAAGTTGCCTCTATTTTTATTGCACTTTTACTACCTGATATTGCAGTTATTCTTCCGCTACTATCTACCTGCACTTTTGCTTCATTTTTAGATTTATATGTTACTCCATTTAAGACTTGTCCATCAGAATCTTTTAAAGTTACTTTTATACTACTATTTTTTTCTAATTGTATTGATGATTTTATTCTCTCATCATTTTCATCATACACATATATACTTTTAGGTTGTACATATACTGTCTTTTTTACTATTACGCCTGTATCATGTTTTACAATTAATTCACAACTACCGTAACTAACTCCTTTTACAATTAACTTTTCATTATCTATAACTTGTAATATATTTGAATTTGAGGTAGATATTTCTATTTTTCCGTTCTTAAAACTTCCTTTTTTTCGTATACCTACTTTTGTTTCTTTATCTTTTATAAACTTAGTCTTAGTTATTTCTATACTATCTATTATTTTAGATTTTTCATTTGTTACTTTATATACGCCTTCATCTTGTATTACAGTACTTGCCATTACAGTCCCAAGTGTTATAAAAGACATTACTATCATTATAAATAATGCAATATTTTTTACTTTATTCCACCTCTTCATATAAATCATTTTCTCCTAACCTTTTAATTACTATTGTTTTTAAACCAACTATATCATTTGGCACTTTTATTATTACTTTTTTTACTTCTTTTTCTTTAAACTTTAAATCAGATATTTTTAACATTGCATGTAATTCATTTACTTCTTTTATTATCATTAAATTAAAACCGGTTGTTTCTTCTTCATTTGGTAATGTATCTTCTACTAACATTTCAATAATGGTACTTTTCCCGTCCTCAGAATATATATCTATATCGTGTACATAAATTCCATCTGATAAAGTATAATCAGATATATATTCTTTAGTATTTCTTTTTATGTTATCATCTATTCCATATGATACATATAATTCATCTTCTATTCCATCACATTCTAATGAATATTCTAAATTATTTATATCTCTATCTTTTTCTTCATAATACGAAATATTTTTGTTTTTCATAATAGTAAAAATTATTGCGCATATTATAATTAGTATAATTACTATGCATATTATACCAAATAACAAGATTTTCTTTTTTTTATTATTCATTTCTTTATCTCCTTTTTCATTCGACTTAATATATTTTTTCAACTTTAATATCATATACATTTGATATATCTATATTTGGTATAATTTTTACTTTTTCTTCTATTTCATAACTTTCAAGAAAACTATGAGACTCAATTATTCTACCAACTTCTTTTTGGTTTGAATTAATAAATACAAGTTCATAACTTCCTTCTTCAACAGTATCACTTGTAACATTTTGTACATCATATGTTATCTCTGTATTTTTCCCATCATATTTTATTGTAAAATCTGAAATTTCTAATTCATCAATTCTTTTTGCATTTTCTAACTCTTCACTTATATTTACTTTAACACCATCTATTTCTTCAATATTTTCGTCTCCATCTATTGATACCAATTCATATTTATTTTTTGTTTTTTCTTGCCCATTTGATAAATTTATTGTTATTATTACAGCACAAGCCACTACAACTAATATAAATATTATTATTGTTATTAAACTAAATCTCACTTTTTTATTTTCCATGGCCTACCTCCTAATTTACTATTTTAATTTTACCATGATATATATTATTTTTCTATAATAATATTATTACTTTTCCGTTACGTTTTGATTACAATTATAGTGCCTATAAATCATGCAAAAAAGCTGATAAATAAAATAATTTATATCTTATTTACCAGCTTTGTTTTTTAAATTTCGACAAACGGCCTATTGCACATCACTATTCCAATTGGCAATTTTTTTTCGAATTTGTCTACATTATTATAAATTTCTTCTGTTTCCTCATAATATATATTACCATGATGAAGTCTATATATATCATCACCACTTTTAAAGAAGTAATCTTCGTTTCCTTCATCACATCCTAAATATATACTATTACTGGGTACAGAGTGACTACATTTTACGTTTCCCATATTCCAATATTCAACTTTTCCACTTCTTTTATCATAGGTAAGCGCACCGGCAGTACATAACATTATATACTTTTTTTCAACACCAGCAGTATGAAGTGTTTTTGATACCTTTCCATCTTCAGAATGTAACAGGCCTTGAGTATCCATCCACATAAGCTTACTATTAATCTCTATTGGGAAATACATACCTTCTTCATTATTGTCTTTTTCAAAATATGTCCGATTACTATTAATTGCTGTCATACCAGTTTTTTTACTTACCTCTACTAATTCTTCGTCTGTAACAAAAGGTGTAGCATACTCATAAGTTAGAGTATTATATGAGGCTATCATTTCATCTAATCTAGAAGTATATACCTCAAGATATCCCTTTACCTCTTGTTCTGTTAAAACATTATCTTCATTATTACTCCGTTTGCAGGAACATATACAAAGGCTCATCAAAATAGTCATAATTATACATACTACCTTTTTCATATTTTACACTCCTTTATAATAATTATTACAAAATTTTATTATTTTAACTACATATTTATTATATCACAATAAATGAAATAAGTCAAATTATGTAAATTAATGAAGTGCGACTTTTTAAAAATACTGCTAAAGCTAAATCTTCAACAGTATTTTATATATATTAAAATTTTATAATTATTTTATCATCTTCTATGCTAGAATTTAAGCCATTTTCTATATGCCAATTATTAAATTGATTTAGATATTCAGCACAACTTTCAGGATTATAATTGCTATATAATCTAACAATTTTTTTATCTTCAATGTATGTTGGCGTTAATTCTAAAGAATCGATTTTTCCTTCATTTGATACTTTTAATTTAAATATAAATCCCTCTTTTGCTACTGTATAATCAGAATCTGTTATAAATGTACCAGTACTATATATTATTGGTTTTCCATTATATACTACAATAGGATATACACCTAAAGCGTGTGTTCCAAGCACCATATCAGCACCACTATCTATTGCTACTTTTGCAATGTTTCTCATTTGATCTGTAAGCCCATATGTATGGTCTCTTCCCCAATGAACATCTGCAATAACAAAATCAGCAGATTCTTTTGCCTCTTTAATATTCTTTTTAAAATTTGCCTCAGTATATGTACTAATTCCAACATTAGAATAATTTTTTGCTGTCCCAATAAGTACAGCATTAGTAGAAACAACAGCAATTTTTTTATTTCCTTTTTCAAAATATACAGGCATATCTTCTCTTCCTGCAACAAATATATCGCTTTCTTCAAGTGTTGATATAGTATTATTTACTATATCATTTGGAAAGTCTACCATATGGTCTGATGCAATAGATACACTATCAAGGCCTAATGCATTTAAAGCATTAATAATATCTTTTGTAACTAAATACTTACTTTTCGCATTATTAATTTCTTCTAAACTTGTTATATTAGTAGAAAAATTAGCATATGTAAAATCTGCATTACGCGATATATTATATACTTCTTTAATACTTGATGTATAAAGATAATTTAGATTACTTGTTACCTCTCCACCAAACATCAACTCACCCAAAAAATTCATAGTAATAGAGCCGTCATTTTGCACAGGAGTAATATTATTAGTTTCATCTATTAATTTATTAGTAACTTCATCTTGATTATTTCCAGTTTCTTTAGCATTTTCAGTAGTTTCGCTCTTTTTATTTTCAGTTTGGTTATTTTCATCTTGATTATTTTGTGCCACTTCTTCATCACTTGTATTTTCATTTATAACTGGTGTAGTCTCCTCAGTTTCAAGTCCTTCTATATCTGCTATATTAAAAGTAGAATTTTCCTTAAACTTAACTGTAGAGTTTTTTACTTTCTCTTTAAGAATATTTGCAGTAACTAAACTTGAAACAAAAAATATTACTGTTATACCACAAGCAACTAGAAGAAAATTCCTTAAATTTAAATAGTTCCTAATATCAAATCTTCTTCTATTGAGTTTAATTCTATTTCTAAAAGACATCCCCATAATTTTCTATCCCCTCTTACTTTTACTTTTATATAATTATCTGTATAACCATATAAGAAACCTGACTTATATGATTCAAATAATACTTTCCTTTTTGTTTTTAAAAAGTTATTCATATATTTTAATTTACTAGCATTTGCAAGTTCTATCATTTTTTTACTTCTTTCATTTTTTATATTTCCGTCAACTTGATTTTCATAACTTGCAGCTTTAGTCCATTTTCTTTTAGAATATTTAAAAATATGCATTTCATAAAAGCCTATCTTTTTTGCATTATCATATGTATTTTTAAATTCTTCATCAGTTTCTCCCGGGAAACCTACTATAATATCACAAGTCAATGCTACATCTTTTATATATTTTTTTATAACTTTTATTCTATCAAATAAATACTTAACATCGTATTTTCTATTCATACGCTTTAATACATTATCATCTAAACTTTGAACTGATAAATGAAAGTGTGGACAAAGTTTTTTTACCTTTGAAATTCTTGTTATAAATTCATCAGTAAGTATTCTAGGCTCTAATGAGCCAAGTCTAATTCGCTTTAGTCCATCAATCTTATCTATCCTTTCAACTACATCAATTAATGAAACATCTTCATCTAAATCTTTACCATATGAGGCTATTTCAATTCCTACAAGTACAACCTCTGATACGCCACTTTGTACTAAATTTTCTACTTCTTTTACTATATCATCTAAATTTCTACTTCTAACTCTTCCTCTAACATATGGTATAATACAATACGAGCAAAAATTATTACAACCGTCTTCAATTTTTATGCTTTCGCGTACATTAATTCCTCTAGTTAAAATGTCTTTTTGAGTATATCTTTTTACATTTGAAATATCACTTACTTTTACTATGTTTTCATAGCTATCTTTTAATTTTAAATAATCTTCTACTATGTCAACTATTTTATCTTTTTCTTCATTTCCTATTATAATATCTGCATTTTGTAATTCTTTTTTATCTATTATTTCTTGTGCATAGCAACCAGCAAGTACAGTTATACCACCTTGCTTTTTTGCTTTACTTAGCTCTTGCCTTGTTTTTCTTGTAGACATATTAGTTACGCTACATGAGTTTATAACATATATATCAGATTTTTTATCAAATGGTGAAATATCATATCCTCTTTTTTTAAATTTTTCACTCATTAAATCTGTTTCATATTGATTTACTTTACAACCTAATGTATAAAATGCTATTTTCAATTTATTCTCCTTCTAATTACAACATTATTTTACTACATTTTAATTTTTTTTTCAATAAAAGTTTTTATAGTTTTATATACTAATACGTTTTGCATTTTCTTTTAACCATTTATCTATATTATCATAATCTGGCTCATATTTTTTTATATATTCATAAAATTCTTTACTATGATTTGGATATTTTATATGAGCAAGTTCATGAATAATTATTGCGTCAAATGCTCTTTGTGGTAACATTACAAGACGCAAGTTAAAATTTAATGATTTTTTCTGTGGGACACAACTTCCAAGTTTTGTTGTTGCATCATGAACTTTAAAGTACGAATATTTTATTCCCATTTTACTACTTATTTCAGGTAACCTTTCTTGTAATTTTACATAAGTGTTATTTTTTAAAATACTTTTTATACCTCTATCAACGTTTTCTTTTATAACTTTTTCGTCTAGTAAATTATTTGGCAAACTTATTACTATTTGCTTTTTTTCTACGTCGATTTTTATTTCAATTTTTTGTAAGTCACAATGCTCTCTTTTTACAGTATAATCCTCACCTAAATATAACATTTTTTCACCTGTTACCCAGTGTTTTATGCTACTTTCTAAATTAGTTGTAGAAATTATTTTCATATACTCATCATATAACGAATTTTCATTTTCTTTTATTATACTTTCTACTCTACTAAAGTTTAAAGATGCAGGTTTACTAATACATAAAGTATCTGCCTTAAAATACAGCTTCACACTATTTGAATTTTGGTAATTTCTAACTTGTACGGGAACTTTTTCATTTTTAATTAACACATAATATCTTGTATTTGCCATTTTTATATAATTCTCCTTAAAATTTTACATATATTGCTCAATTTGTATAACTAAATTATCACTTTTTGTAGTTCTAATAATGCCTGTAAATTTAAACTTACCAAGTCCTCTAAATGATACTATATCGCCTATTTCTAGTTTTGTATCTTGAAAAAATATGTTTTTGTCGTTTATATATAAATCGCCTTTTAAAATTTTTGCTTTTACTTCATTTCTGCTTAAGTTATATATCGTACTAAGACAAGCATCAACTCTATTAGATGGGGCAATATATTCTTTTAAAATTGTATCAGTTTTAAGTGACTTTACTTCACTTGAGGTAATACTTAAAATTTCTGTTTTTACTTCATAGGAAGATACATAAGTTAAATTATTTTGTATATAATCTACAATAGAGGTTAAACAAAACACATACCCACATTGTTCATTTGCAAATATATCTCCTATAACTTCTCGTTTTATACCTAAATTATATATACTTCCCATATAGTCTTTATGTTTTACTTTCATTGCGTATTTTGGTGGTGGTATAATTTTTATACAAGATATATATCCATCAATTGTATCTTCCATATTCTCAATATATGAGGGTTTGAAAAATATAACTTTTTTTGTAGTATCACTATTTTTGGGATATAATTCATAACTTAATTTTAGTTCATTTAATATACTTAATATTTTACTTTGTTCATTAAGATTTAAAAAATTTGTATATTCTAGCTTATCTCCTTTCTCAAATCTATAAGCCTTATCTAGTATATTTGACACAAGTATTTTATCATCTTTTAAATCATTAAATCTTTCTAATATTTTTGATTTTAACTCTTTTGTTATCATGCTATAATTATATTACAATTTTTCCTAAGATACAATATTTTAGTCTAAATATAGCAAAATTGAGAATTAATACTAATGATTAATTCTCAATTTACATCAAATTTTTAAAAATCTATTGTTTGTTCTTTTACTTGTTTATCATTTAAAAATATTTTTAATGATGCGTTATTATATCCATTTATTGTAAATGAAGCGCTTTTTTCTGTTGGTTCAAATGTCTGGTTAAATACTGTATTAGTTGCTCCTCCATCTATACTTGCAGTTACTTTTATAGTTATACTTTCTACATCTAAAGGTGTTCCTCCTTGAAGTTCAAGTAAATCTAAAGTAATAGTTTTTGAAAGTATTAATTTATTTACTGTAATTTCAACTAAATCTCCCTCTTTTAATTCTTGATTTTCAGGATAATTTTGAGAAAGTACAACTCCATTTGATTTTGTATTATCTTCTGAATATTTAACATTTACAGTAAGTTTTTTATCTTCTAATATTTTTTTAGCATCTGCTTCTGTTTTTCCAAGTACACTTGGCATAAGCACTTTTTCTTTTCCGTCACCTTTACTTACAGTAAGTTTTATTGTACTACCGTATGGTCTTTCTTCATTTTTAAATTCTTGTGATATTATTATTCCAGCAGTTACTTTTTCATTTACAACTTCTTCAATTTCTACAACGAAGCCTAAAGTATTTTCAAGTTCATATCTTGCTACTTTTATATCTTTTCCCTCAACATCTGAAACTGTAACTAATTTTTCTCCTTTACTTACTACAACGTATATTTTCTTATCCTTTGTTTTAGCTCCCTCTTCTGGTGTTTGTGATATTATCTTTCCTTCTTCAACTTCAGAACTAAATTCTACTTTATCTTGTATTATTTCAAAACCTTGTTCTTTATACTTTTCTGCTATTTCTTCATATACCTCTCCAACAACCTTTGGTACATCAACTTCCACAGCTTGAGCATTTTGAGCATCTAATTTTATTTTTAGTCTAATAGCAAATATAACTATTACTGTTACAAGAATAAGAGCAAGAGCTGAGGCAATAATTATAACTAACTTTTTGTTTCTTGTTGTTTTTTTCTTTTCTTCTTTATTTTCCTCATCTAATGGCTTTTTAGGCTCGTTTCCACTCGGCATAGGTCTACTTGTTTGAACTGATGTTGCATTTCTTGAGCTTCTTGACCTTAAATTTGGTACTACACTTTCAAATTCTTTTTCATCATCTACGTTATTAAGAATTGGTATTACCTGTGTTTTACCTGCTTCAACTGAACTTGTGCTACGAGAAATCATTGCATTTGGTTTTGCAAGTGCTTGTGATATATCTGCAAGTAGTTCTGTTGCATTTTGATATCTTTTTACCGTACTTTTTTCCATTGCTTTCATTATTATTTGATTTAATGCAACTGATACATTAGAGTTTACCATTATTGGCTCTTTTGGTTCTTCTTGTATATGCTTTAATGCAACTGATACTGGAGAGTCAGCGTCAAATGGAAGTTTTCCAGTTGCCATTTCATACATTACTACACCTAATGAGTATATATCAGATTTTTCATCAGTATATCCGCCTTTTGCGTGTTCAGGTGAAAAATAATGAACAGAGCCCATTGTACTTCCAAAACTTGTAATTGTAGCACTTGGTACATTTGTTATTTTGGCTATACCAAAATCTGTAACTTTTGCTACCATATTTTTATTTAATACTATATTTTGTGGTTTTATATCTCTATGTATGATATGAGATTTATGAGCTGCTTCAAGTGCTGATGCAATTTGTGCAGCAATCTTTAAAGTAAGTTCTGAACTTAATGCTCCGTGTTCTTCTATATAATCTTTTAAAGTTTTACTTTCTAATAATTCCATAACAATATAGTTTATATCATCTTGTTGACCTACATCATATACTGAAACTATATTTGGGTGTGTCAAAGCAGCAGCAGATTGTGCTTCTGCTCTAAATCTTTTTACAAATACCTCATCACTTGCATATTCTGGCTTTAATATTTTTATAGCAACATATCTATTAAGTAGTTGGCATCTTGCTTTATATACAACCGCCATACCACCTTCTCCAATTTTTTCTAATATTTCATATCTTGAGCCTAATACTTTACCTATCATATCCATATATTATTCTCCTTTACAGCTTTATAACGACAACTGTTATATTATCTACACCGCCGCTTTTGTTTGCTTCTTTAATTAAATTTGCACTAGTTTTGTCAAATTTATTTTTCTTAACTATCTCTAGTATTTCTAAGTCATCTACCATATTAGTTAGACCGTCTGTACAAAGTAGTAATATTCCACTGTTTATATCTAGTTTATTTGCTACTAAACTTATTTCTTTTGAAACACCTATTGCTCTTGTTAACATATGTTTTTGAGGATGTACTTTTGCTTCTTCTTTTGTTATGACATTTGTTTTTACAAGTTCATTTACATATGTATCGTCACTTGTTATCTGCACGATATCTTTAAATTCTTCATCTATGTAATATATTCTACTATCTCCAACTGATATATAATACAAATTGTTTTTTACCTTTAAGATAGCTACAACCGTTGTTCCCATTCCCTCGTATTTTTTGTCAGTTTTTTCTTTATCATATATCAATGTATTTGCGTATTTAACAGAATTTGCAAATAAGTCCTTTATTTTTTTATCATCAAATGTTGGAAGTGCATTTATCATATCTTCAATATTTTCTGATACAGTATCAACAAGCATTTTACTTGCAACTTCTCCACTAGCATATCCACCAAGGCCATCTGCTACTATTGCAAGTGTTATATCGTCATTATATACTTTAGCAAAAAAATTATCTTCGTTATTTGTTCTTTTTTGTCCTACATCAGTTTTTGCAATAAGTTCCATTATTTCACCTCTTTTTATACATTATATATTATATCAAAACTGCAAGATATTTCAATACTTTATATTATATTTTATTTAAAAAAAGATATATAATAACTAATTTTATTTAATATAGAACAAAAGTGAATCTTCGATTCACTTCACTACAACTTTTGCTGTAGTGTTCTTTATAAAGAGTATATAGCCTTTTTGTTTTAAACTTTTAGGCTACTCTTTTCTTTATTGGTCGTTGTTCTCGGCCATTATCCATCGCAATTTCTTGGTTTGGAATATAACTTTTTATATATTTTCTTAATATATTTAAACTTCCATTTATATCTGCATTTATCTTCTTTCCTTCTTCTGTTATAAATAACCCTCTATATTTTCTTCTTTTTTTATTATAATTTTCCTTTTTTATTTCTTCTTTATCTATCGCACTTACTCCTGATGTATATCTTTCACTTATCTTTTCTACTTCTATTCCCTCTAGTTTTGCTTTATATTCTATCTTTTCTACTAATTCTTTTAACGGTATCTGTACAAAATCTTTGTTATAGTTCATATTTTGTTTTATTTCTTTTAAATCTCCTTGTATAATAATGTTAAGTTAAGAAAAATAACTTAACAATTTATTTTTTTCTATGAGTTTTTTCATAACTCATAATCTTTAATATAAAACCAATTTATGGTAAAATTATTGTAATTGTTAGAGTGGTTTTAGCAGTCTCCTTGAACATTAGGTTCTTTTTTTAGACTAAAGCCTCTACTTTACATTTGGATATTAATAAGTTGGATAAGTATTATTCTATAATAATGACTTTGATTTGTCGCAAGGTTATATCATGTAAAGAGA
>CANRQA010000005.1 GCA_947632635.1 uncultured Clostridia bacterium
TAGGGCGACCGCATAAAAAATATAATAATTACCTACTTATATATTTTTAATTTTTTTAAAATTGGTTAGTATTTGGATAAATTTCAAATATTAACCTTTTTAAATTATCTAAATCACTATTGTAATACATCATTCTTTTATTTATTTCTTTTCTTTTTACTGAATCATCTAATTTTATTAAGTTATAACATATCTTCCTTAATAATGATAAATTATGTATTGCATTTGACTTCTTCGCAGTAGATAAATCTTCTTTAAAATACACATCTAATACCCAATGTAAGTTATTTTCTATTTGCCAATGTTTTCTTGTTATTTTTCCAAATTCTTCTGCTGATAACTTTACATTACTTATATAGTATTTTTCTTGTTTACTTTCTTCTCCTTTTATTTCTCTATAATTCACTGTCTTTATTATTGTCTGTACTCCTTTAAACTTTTCTAAGCTATCTATTTTATCTATATTCTTTATTACATATGTTTCCCTTCTTTCATATCTACCATGCCCTTTTTCTATTACCTTATTATATTCTAATTTACTTTTTTCTAACTTAGTATTCTCTACATATTTAAAATATTCCTCTACATCACTATATGCCTGCCTTTGATTTGTTTTTAATGGTAAACAATAATTTCCTCGTTTACTTATTATCTTATTTATTATTTTTGTTTGTGTTCCTATTGCATCTATTGTTACTATACATCCTGTAATATCAATTAAATCTAACAACTCTGGTATTGCTGTTATTTCATTACTTTTTTCGTTTACTTTTACTTGTCCTATAGATACTCCTATATCTGTTAAATATGCTGATACAACATATGGTATATTCCCTCCATTTATTTTGTCTGTTGCTGCTCTTACTGCTTTACCATCTATTGCTATTGCTTTTTGTCCATTTATATCCGCTTTTTGATTTATTACTTCTTTTATCCAATTTGCAAATATTTCCATAAATTTTTTCGCATCGATAATTGCAAATACTCTTAGTAAAGTATCTGCTGATGGCACTCCATATCTTTCATCTAGTTTCAATAGATTTATGAAATATTCTTTCCTAAGTTCAAGAAAGTATGATATACTTTCACAATCACTACATCCACATAATATTGCATAAATACACATTACTATTATATTTGTTAATTCGTGTCTTAATCCTCTTTTATCTCTTGGATCTTCTAATTCATTTAAAAACATAATTAAACTTTTCATACTCAATCACAAATATATTATACTATATCTTTAAGTAAATGTCTGTATCATAAATATTTCATAAATTAGCTTATTACTTAATTTTTATATGTAGTTATCCACATTTGACATATTATGTATATTTGACTTCTTTATTTTTCATTCTTATTGGCTAAAAATACTATTAGTTATCCACAGGATAACATAATTATGTCATGAAAATTTTATATATTTTTTATGCGGTTGCCCTATCGTACCCTAAATTAGACAAAATTTCATTTGCAATTTTTTCAGATGCTTCTGCATGGCCGTAAAAGTGTCTAACTGCGCCTTCTGTAAATGAAAATGGTTTTCCTATATCATGTAATAATGCTGCAAGACGAACTTCTATATCTGGTGCTGTAAGACTTACAACTTTTATTGTATGATTAAGGACATCTAAGTCATGATGTGGATGCTTATGTTCAAATTTGTACGAAGCTTTTAATTTAGGTATTATTTCAAAAATAAAAACTAAGTTTTCATTGATACTATCTACTACATTATCAGATAATAATATTTTTTCTAAAAGCTCTCTATTTTTCATATACTTGCTCCTTTTAATATTATTTTTCTAAGCCTCTTCTTAGATTTACAATTAAACATAATTCAAATGATAAAATAACTTCTTAAACAATAAATATGTTGCTTATTCAAGAAGTTTTGAAATATATTTTGCTCATTTTTTTCACTTAACTATATTCAAATGCAACTAAGCCTTTCACTATTATATCATGTTTAATTTACTAATAATATAATGTTGTTCTTGTTTAAGTATTAGCTTTTCGTGTGAAAATAAAAGAGTAAAATACAAAATAATTGTATATTACTCTTTATAAAAAAATTTAACTATTTTTCATCAAAAATATCAATAAATTTATCAAGAGCTTCAAGCACTGAATGACATACTTTACGATCTTTTATATTCATTGCTCTACACATATAAAAGATAAGTGCACTTTTCATTTTTTTATCACTAATTTTTTCAATAGCACTCATTTCACTAATGAATAAATTTAAACAACTTTCAAATTCAACAATTGTTGCTTTTGCCTTATATTCTATAATGTTATTTATATCTTCGAACTTTTTGCAAAGGTGCATTAAAAATTCTATTTTATCGCTATACTCTGGACATGTCGATACAAAATAACATAACCCATTAAATTTCTCCCATACTTTTTTATACTCATAGCTTGATGCATCTCTATATTCTTTACTTAATTCTATATTAACTTCTACATTATATATTATTTCATATAAATAAGCATATATTTCCATCATAAAATTACTATCATAATGTTCATAAATTTCACTTAAAATATCATTTAAAAGTGCATATGCCTGGTTATTTAAAGTTGCTCTTACAAGATTATGGCTATTTTCCTCAAAAATCCGTTCATAAAAATCATATTCGATAACTTTTTTCTTAACTTCTAACATATCATTACATATATTTTCTTTTTCATCACTGCTTATTGGAATATAAAACTCATCATAATATTCTTTTAACTTCTTCCTTGTTTCTTTTGCTTTGTTTAACAATGTTTTACTAACAAGTTTTGACATTTTATTCTCTCCTTTTTAATAAAAAAATAAGACATATATGTTAATTTCTTACATTATAACATATATGTCAAGTAGAAAACTATAACGGACTTTTTTTAATTTTTCCATTACTTCTTGGATACTTATTTGATACTTCTTTTATACGTTTTATTTCTATTATATATCTTTTATACTCTTCTTCATTATAAACATATTTATATTCAAATATATTTGTAATTTTTAACTCTAATGTTTCTATTGCTTTTTTTGCACTTTCTATTTCTTCTTGTACATTACTTCCCTTTAGTAATAAACATTTTCCGCCTAATTTTAAATATGCAAAATTATATTCAACTAATATATTAAGTGGTGCTACAGCTCTTGAAACTACTATATCATATTTATTCCTATAATTTTCGTTATGTGCCATTTCTTCTGCTCTACCATGCACAATTTCTATATTTTTTAAATCTAAGTTTTTTATAACTTCTTCTAAAAATATTAATCGCTTATTTAATGCATCTAGCAAAGTAATATTAACTTTTCCTTCAAAATATATTGCTATTACAATACCTGGAAAACCAGCACCTGTTCCAACATCAATTATATTGCTACCCTCATTTATATATTTAACTACCTCTAATGAATCAATAAAATGTTTCATTACAACATCATAATCTTCTGTAATAGATGTAAGATTCATTTTTTCATTCCATTCAACAAGTAATTTTTTGTACTTTTCAAACTTTTCAAGTTCATCTTCATTAAGTTCAATATTTATCTTTTTTGCTTCTTCTCTTAATAATTCCTTAAAATCACTTTTCATATGAAAACCTCACTTTTTGTTTTGACTTAAATATATAAGTAAAACTGATATATCAGCTGGTGAAACACCAGATATTCTGGAAGCCTGTCCAACAGATAAAGGCTTTTGTTTATTTAACTTTTGTCTTGCCTCTAAACTTAAACCTTTAATATTTTCATAATCTATTTCCGCAGACAATTTTTTCTCTTCTAATTTTTTAAACTCCTCTATTTGCTCTAATTGTAGTTTAATATATCCCTCATATTTAATAGCAATCTCTACCTCTTCTATAACAGAATCAGGTAAAACAGGTCTTTCTTCATCTATTTCTTTTAAAGAAATATAACTTAACTCACTTCTTTTAATTAAATCAGATAATTTTACACCTGTTTCAAGTTCAGAACTATTCAAGGATTTAAGTAGATTATTAACTTTAGTAGACGGCTTAATTCTTGTATTTTCAAGACGAGTAATCTCATCTTCTATCATTTTTTTCTTTTGCAAAAATCTTTCATATCTTTCTTTTGAAATAAGGCCAATATTATATCCTTTTTCAGTAAGTCTTAAATCAGCGTTATCTTGTCTTAATGTAAGTCTATACTCAGAACGAGATGTCATCATTCTATATGGTTCATTTGTTCCTTTTGTAACCAAATCATCAATAAGGACGCCAATATATGCCTCTGACCTATCTAATATAAATGGCTCTAAATTATCTATTTTACGAGCCGCATTAATACCTGCCATTATTCCCTGTGCTGCTGCTTCTTCATATCCAGAACTTCCATTAACTTGACCCGCAAAAAATAATCCGTCAATTCCTTTATATTCTAAACTTAATTTTAAGTTTGTAGAATCAATACAATCATATTCAATTGCATACGCAGGTCGCATCATTTTAGCATTTTCAAGACCTTTAATAGACCTATACATTTCGATTTGTACTTCTTCAGGAAGAGATGAAGACATACCTTGAATATACATTTCAGATGTACTCTCACCAAGTGGCTCGATAAATAATTGATGTCTTTCTTTATCATTAAACCTTACAACTTTATCTTCAATTGAAGGGCAATACCTTGGTCCTATTCCATGAATTCTACCACTATAAATAGGTGACCTATCAAGATTATTCATAATAATTTCATGTGTTTTTTTATTAGTATAAGTTAAATAACAATCAATTTGTTTTTTGCTTATAATTTCCTCATTTCCCTCATTTTCAAAAGAAAATGGTACAATTTTTTCATCTCCATGTTGTACTTCCATTTCATCAAGGTTCATATTATTTATGTTAATTCTTGCAGGCGTACCTGTTTTAAATCTGCGAAGTTCTACGCCTATATCAAGTAAACTTTGAGATAAATCATTAGCTGGAAATACACCATCTGGTCCACTTTCATATGATACTTCTCCAATAATAACTTTACCCTTTAAATAAGTTCCAGTAGCAACTACAATAGATTTAGCATATACAGTCGCCCCTATTTTTGTTTTAACGCCTACAACATGATTATTTTCAATTAATATTTTAACAATCTCACCTTGATATATATCCAAGTTTTCTTGATTTTCAAGAGTTTGCTTCATTTTTATATGATACATTCTTCTATCGGATTGAACTCTTAATGAATGTACAGCCGGACCTTTTGACATATTTAACATTTTAGATTGTATAAAAGTGCTATCAGCATTTTTTGCCATTTGTCCACCTAAAGCATCTATTTCACGAACTAAATGCCCTTTTGAAGTTCCACCAATACTTGGATTACATGGCATATTTGCAAGAGTATCTAAATTTATAACAAAAACCGCAGTCTTTTTTCCAAGTCTTGCTGCTGCAAGTGCTGCTTCACATCCAGCATGTCCTGCACCTATAACTACGACATCATAATCTCCTAAAGAATATTCATTTTTTTCCATATTGCACCTCCCTACTTTCCTAAACAAAATTTTTCAAATATTTTATTAACTACGTCAATATTAACATCGCTACCTATTATCTCACCAAGTGATTTAGTAGCATTTTTTATATATATAGAAACAATATCAATAGGCTGTCCATTATTTACCTCTGTTCTTGCCTGTTCTAAATACTCGACTGCCTTTTTTAATAAATCTTTATGTCTTGCATTTGTAATAACAAGCTCATGTGAATAATCAAAATTTGATTTACTGAATATATCATCAATAGCTTTTTTTAGATTTTCTATTCCTTCATTGTTTATAACTGAAAGTGAAATTACATTATCAAACTGATATTTGTTTAATTCGTTCAAAATGGTATCAAAAATCGATTTTTGAGTCTTGTCTATCTTATTTATCGCTACAATTACTTTTAAGCCTTTATTTTTGATTTTAGAAAGTAATTTTAATTCATCATCAGTTATTCCCTCTTCACCATTTAACAAAAACAAAACAAGGTCAACTTCATCTAATTTTTTTAAACTTTTCTCTACCCCAATTTTTTCTACTAAATTTTCTGTATCTCTTATACCTGCTGTATCGTAAATATTTAATACCAAACTACCAATATTTATAGTTTCTTCAACAATATCACGAGTTGTTCCTGCAATATCTGTAACTATTGCTTTATCGCTTTTTGATAAATTATTAAGTAATGAAGATTTACCAACATTTGGTCTACCTATAATTGCAACATTTACCCCATCTTTAATATATTTACCTTGTTCATAAGTATCTAAAATTTGCTTTATTTCAGTAACTTTTTTATCAATTAGTGAAATAACATTATCATTTTCAACTTCTTCATAATCATATTCTGGATAATCAACACTAACTTCAATATGTGCTAAAAGTTCAACAAGTTCTTCTCTTAAACTTGCTATTTTTTTAGAAATATTACCCTCTAATTGATTTGTCGCAATTTGAGTTTGTAATTTATTCTTTGCATTTATTAGGTTTATAACTGCCTCTGCTTGAGATAAATCCATTTTTCCATTTAAAAAAGCCCTTTTAGAAAATTCACCAGGAAGAGCTAAACGTGCTCCATTTTCTAATACTATTTCTAGAATTTGGCGTGTAATCTCTATACCACCATGACAATTTATTTCACAAACATCTTCACCAGTAAATGACTTTGGAGCTTTAAAATATGATACAAGTACCCTATCAATAGCAGTATTATTATCATAAATTTTACCATAAATAATAGTATTAGGTTTTAACTCTGCTTTTGAGATAAAAATTTTATTTATTATATTTAAACTATCTTTTCCACTAATACGAATTATACTTATACCGCTATTTTGCAAAGCTGTACCAATTGCAGCAATAGTATCTGTTGACATAAACATTTTCCCTTTCCTATATAAAAGTCAGCTAAATGCTGACTTTTTTTACTATTTAAAAATATTAATATTTCTTTTTAATAACGACTCTTCTTCTTGGTTCTTCCCCTATACTTTCAGTTTCTACATCTTTTCTTGTAGCAAGTTCAGTATGAATTATAAGACGCTCATATGCAGACATTGGCTCAAGTTTAATTGGTTTTCTAAAACGAATAACATTATCAGCCATCTTATTTGCAAGTCTTTTTAATTTTTCTTCTTTTTGCTTTTTATAATCATTAATTTCTACAAAAACTTTTGCATATTCTTCATCTTCTCTTTGAAGCATTGCATTTAATAATGATTGTAAAGATTCGATTGTTTTACCTTTATATCCAATAAGATGAGATACTTTATCCCCTACAATTTTTAATGTAATTTGATTATTTTCTCTAATTAATTCATATTTAATATCACTTTCACCAGTTATATCAAATATATTTTTTAGTATTTCTTCTATTTTTGAAATTGTTTTTTCAGCCTGTTCATCACTTATTTTTTTATCAACTGTAAGTCTTACTTTAGCCATTTTAGCAGAAAGAATTCCTAGTACACCACCAGAAGTTGGTTCTTCTAAAACTTCTACAATTACATCATCTCTTGAAACTTTTAATTCTTCTAGTCCTTTTCTTATTGCTTCTTCTACTGTCTTTCCTATTTGCTCTGTTATTTTTTTCATTTTATACTCCCTCCTTTATTTAGAGTTAAAACTTCTTCCTTTTTATTTTTATTTTTAGTAACAATTGAAATAATTAACTGTTGTATAATTTGAATAATATTTCCAAATAACCAGTAAATTCCAAGTGCTAGTGGCATTGTATATGAAATAAATGCTGACAAAATAGGCATTGTAAAATTCATAGACTTCTGCATTTCTTGTTGTTCATCAGTCATATTTGAAGTTTTTTGCGTAATTTTTATTTGAATTATTGAAAATATTGCTGCAAGTATTGGTATAGCAAGTGATATTGGATGAGATTTTTTATTCTCGTCTTGTGACCTAAAGTTTGCAGGTATATCACCTAAATTAATACCAAACTTAACATCCATATCAATTAATCCTTTTTCATTTGCAATTACAAGCTCATTCATTTGCATTTCTCTCTCAGTTACTTCTTCTTTATTTAATATTTCTTGTGTATAAGCTCTAATTTGCTCTGTTGGTGTTTGGACAATATATGTAAGAGGTTGTCTAACAATTGCAAACATAGCAAGAATAATTGGAATTTGTATAAGAAGTGGTAAACATCCGCCCATTGGATTAATTTTATTTTCTGCATAAAGTTTTGATAACTCCTCTGCCTGCTTTTGTTTATCATTTTTATATTTTTCTCTAATTTTTGCATCAAGTGGTGCAATTTTTTGCATTTTCTCTGTTGATTTTAATTGTATTATTGTAAGTGGTAATAATATTAATTTTGTTAATAAAGTAAATAAAAGTATTGAGATAAAATAATTATTATTAACTAACTTATATATTAATCTAATTATAAAGCCAAAAAAACTCGCTATAGCATTGTACATCTACATTCCCCTTTTCATTTTAAATAATCTACTCCACCATGTGAAAATGGATTACATTTTAATATCCTTATGCCACCTAAAATATTCCCTTTTATTATACCATACTTGTCAACTGCTTGTTTAGTATATTCAGAACAAGTAGGATAAAATATACATCTTCTTCCAAAACTTTTTGATATATTTTTTTGATAAAAATTAATAAGTAATATTTCAAGTTTTGCTGGTATTCTTATTATAAACTTTAATATTTTAAATAATTTATTTTTCTTCATATAAACCTAAATCCTTAAAACATTTACAAATTTCTGTTTTTACAATTTCAAAATTTACATCATTTATAGTTGTATTTTTTTTGTATATTACAACTATAAAATATCCTTTTTTTAGTTTTTCTTCTTCAATTTTATATACTTCTCTTGCCCATCTTTTTAATTTATTTCTATGAACACTTATTCCATTTTTTTTAGATACGCAAATTCCAAAAAAACTTTTATTTTTCTTGTTTTTTAATACATGAACAGTTATATTTTTTGAATTTGCATACTCTCCTATTTTTAATATTTTTTTAAAAACCCTGTTCTTTTTTATTCTATATGTAAATTTCATTATCTCACCTATTATACGGTAAAAGTGAGTATGAAAAACATACCCACTTTTAAATAAGCAGTAACCTAAGCACTTATTACTTTTCTTCCTTTAGCTCTTCTGCGTTTTAAAACATCACGACCAGAAGCTGTGCTCATTCTTTTTCTAAATCCATGAACTTTTTGTGTTTGTATTTTTTTTGGTTGATATGTTCTTTTCAATTGCTACACCCCCTAATGTAATTCTAATTATTTTCTTATTATTCATTAGATAATTTTTCATCTAATTTTAACTTCATTTTAAATCAAAGTAAATTAATTATATCGTATTTTTTTTAATTTGTCAATAAAAAAATACAAATTTTATTAAAGATATTTTTATTATCCTTTTACATAAAAATATTTAATTAGAAATATTAAAATTTTATCCACATATACCTGTGGATAACTTTCTTTAAACACATATGTTCTTGTCAAAAATAAAATTTTATAAAAAATTATAAAAGTATTGAATTTTTGCGAAGTTCATGATATATTTAATCTAGCAAATTTTATATTAATTTTCACACGTTTCACACAAATCCACAGCATTTATGTAAAATTAATTTTTAGTATATACTATTTTGTCGAAAAGTTATCAACACCTGTGGATAACTCTGTGGATAACTTTGTGAAAACATGTGTTTTTAGAAGGGTGGTTTTATGGATAACAACTTTATGGAAACATGGTCGCAAGCCTTGGAAATACTGCAAGAAGAGATTTCACCAGTAGGATATAAAACATACGTTGAAGTAATGGTTCCAAGAATTGTGGATAACAATACTTTATGCTTCTTATCACCATCAAATTATCATATTGATATTTGCAAAAAGAGATATTTAGATTTAATTCAAAATACTCTAACATTTCTTACAAAAAAATCATATAATATCACTTTTGAAGCCAAAGAAATCATACCTGATTCAAATGATAACAAAGAAGAAAGTGTTGAAATCGAACCAGAAATTGAAAAAACCACAAAAGATAAAACTGATACAGAAAATGTAGAAGTAAAACGAACAAATGAAGTGGCAGGGCTAAATCCAAGATACACATTTGAAAATTTTATAATAGGTTCAAATAACAGATTTGCCCATGCAGCAGCAGTAGCTGTATTTGAAAATCCAGCCAAAAAATATAATCCTTTATTTATTTATGGAGGAGTAGGACTTGGAAAAACGCATCTAATGCAAGCAATTGGAAATGCTATGTATCAAGCAAATCCAAATATTAGAATTATATATTGTACTGGTGAATTATTTGCAAATGAAGTAATATCAGCTATTATGAATAATCAAAATGAATCATTTAGAAAAAAATACAGAAATATTGATTTATTATTAATTGATGATATACAATTTCTAGCAGGTAAAGATAAATGTCAAGAAGAGTTCTTTCACACATTTAATACACTTTTTGAAAGTGGAAAACAAATTGTATTAACATCTGAAAAACCACCAAAAGAAATAGCTCTTTTAGAAGACAGATTAAAAACTAGATTTGAGATGGGGCTTTCTGTTGATATGCAAACACCAGATTATGAAACACGTCTTGCAATATTAAGGAAAAAAGCAGAGCAGGAGAGGTATATAATTAATGATGATATACTTGTAAAAATTGCAACAAGGGTAAAATCTAATATAAGAGAATTAGAGGGTGTATTTAATAAATTAGTTGCATATACATCATTTACTAATAATGACTTAACTGATGAAGTAGTAGAAAATACAATAGAATCTATACTTGTAAAAAATACAAATGTTATAACAAGTAAGTTAATAATGCAAATAGTTTGTAAATTCTTTAATATAAAAGTTAGTGATATTGTTAGTGATAAAAGGTCAAATAGTGTAGCTTTTCCAAGACAAATAGCAATGTATCTTTGTAGAGAAATAGCTAATATGTCATTTCCAGCAATAGGTAAAGATTTTGGAGGAAGAGACCATTCAACTGTATTACACGCATATTCCAAAATTAAAGATGAATATGATAATAATCCCGAGACTAGAGATTTAATAGAAGATATAAAGAAAACCTTATCTATTGCGGATTAGAAGAAAATATTACATATATATTACAA
This sequence comes from uncultured Clostridia bacterium, assembly GCA_947632635.1. Classification (GTDB taxonomy): domain Bacteria; phylum Bacillota; class Clostridia; order TANB77; family CAG-465; genus CAG-465. The sequence continues at coordinate 11,163 of CANRQA010000005.1, forward strand.
AAATATTTCGTAATCGTAACATATAAAAATTTATCCACAAGTAACTGTGGAAAACCATGTGGATAAAATGTGTATAACTTATAATTTTAAAAATTATCCACACCAAACAAATATTCTGTGGAAAAATAGAACAAGTTATCCACAGACTTATCCACATAAGTTTTTCTAGTATTAGATAGGGGTAGAGGTACTTATCCACATAATCCACAATACCTACTACTATGACTACTAAATATAAATATATAATAATATAATATATGTTTATGTATGCAAAATAAATTTTTAACAAACAACTTTTCTGTGGAAACTGTGGAAAACTTATAACTTTTATTATATAAATTATTAAAATATAAAGTTATATTTATCATAAAGTAAACAATATAAAAGGAGATAATAAAATGAATATAAAATGTAGTTTAAGAGAATTAATAAATGGATTAAATACTGTATCTATAGCTTCTGCTAATAAAACAACAATGCCAATACTTGAGGGAGTTTTAATAGAAGCATATAATAATAAAGTAAAATTAACAACTAATAATTTAGAACTTGGTTGTGAGTATGAATTTGAATGTAAAATAGAAACAGAAGGAAAAACTGTTGTAGATATTAGAATGTTAAATGAAATAGTTAGAAAAATTGAAGATAACGAAGTTGAATTAGTTTTAGAAGATAATTTATTTATACTAAAATCAGTAAATGGTATATTTAAACTTGCTACTATGAATGCAAACGAATATCCAAAACTACCAGTGTTTAATGTTGAAAATAGTATAGAGCTTGAACAAGCTACTTTTAAAGATATGTTAAAAAAGTCTATATTCTGTGTAAGTAATGATGAAAATAGACCTATATATAATGGAGCATTAGTAAAGGTAGAGGGGAATATATTAACTATTGTAGCTGTTGATGGATTTAGATTAGCACTAAGAAAACATTTAAATAAGACTAATATAAATGATTTTAAAGCAATTATTCCAGGTAAAGTATTAAGTGAATTACTAAAAATATTATCAGATATTGACGGTGATAAAATAAAAATAGGTGTTAATAAAAATCAGGCTTTATTTGAAATAGGACAAAGTGTAATTATTTCTAGAATTATCGAAGGTGAATTTTTAAATTATAATGGAATAATTCCTGAAAATTATGAAACAAAAATAAAATTAAAAACTAAAAATTTACTTGATTCTTTTGAAAGAGTTGCTTTATTTGCAAAAGAAAATAAAGAAAAAGATAAAAAATCACCTGTTAAAATGAAAATTGAAATTGATGGAGTAGTGCTTAGTTGTGTAAGTGATACTGGAGATGCAAAAGAATCAATTACAGCTGTTGTAGAGGGTAAAAATTTAGAAATAGGATTTAATCCTAGATATGTTATTGAAGCATTAAGAGTAATAGAAGATGAGGAAATAAGTATTGAATTTACTTCAAGTATTTCTCCAGTCCTTATAAAACCAACTGTAGGAAATGGATATATTTACGTTGTTTTACCAATTAAACTAAAACAAGAATAATTTTATTAATAAGTATTAAATAAAAAAACAAGAAATTGAAATTCTCAATTTCTTGTTTTCAAGTTTTCATACAAGCCACCGAATTATCATATAAATGGCAAAAATAATAAGAGCAGGTATGCCTACAAGTTTAAATATAAGTATTAGTCCATAAACAATAGGCATAAACAATAATTCCAAAAAAGCACCTAAAAGCCCCATTTGAAAGCCTCCTTAAAAGAAAACACTTAACATAATTATAACATGGATTAAAAAATATGTCAAGAAGAGAGGAATAACATGTATTTAAAAAGTATAAATCTTGAAAATTTTAGAAATTATAGTAATCAATATATAGAATTTATAAATGGTATAAATTTATTTGTTGGAAATAATGCACAAGGCAAGACAAATATAATTGAAGCAATTTATGTATGTTCATTTGGAAAGTCGTATAGAACTACTAAGGATATTGAATTATTAAAATTTAATGAAGAATTTTTAAGAATAAAGTTAGATTATAATAAAAAAGATTATGATAAAGAAATAGAAGTTTTTATAAATAATTTGAATAAAAAAATAATAAAAGAAAATGGAGTTAAAATTTCAAAAATAGCGGACCATGTTGAAGAGTTACCAATTGTAATTTTTTCTCCAGATAGTTTAGATATTGTAAAAGGTGCACCAGGAAAAAGAAGAATGTTTATTGATATGATTTGTTGTCAATTATCTAAATCATATTTACTTACACATCAAGAATATATGAAGTGCTTAAAATTAAAAAATAATATGTTAAAAAAAGATGAGATTGATAAAGACTATATTTTAGTTTTACATGAAAAAATGAGTGATTGTATAGAAAAAATAGTTAAATTTAGAACTGAAGTTATAGAAAAATTATTGATAAAGGCAAAAGAAATTCATAAGAAATTAACAGATTCAAAAGAAGAAATAAATGTTGAGTATGTTACTGATTTTATGAATTTAGATAAACAAGAAATAAAAAAATATTTAGATGAACATTTATATATTGATATATTAAGGAAATCCTCTATAAAAGGGATACAAAGAGATGATATAAATATATATATAAATAATTTAGAAGTAGGAAAGTATGGCTCACAAGGGCAAAATAGGACAGCATTACTTACTTTAAAACTTGCTGATTTTGAAGTATTAAAAGATGAAAAAGAAGAAGTACCTATATTACTTTTAGATGATATAATGTCTGAACTTGATAGTAATAGAATTAATTTTCTTTTAGATTATATTGAGGGTTACCAGAGTGTTATAACTACAACAGATGCTTCATTTGTAAAAAATGTAGAAAATATAAAAATTTCAAAAGTTTTAAATGGAACACTTAAAAAATTATAACAAATTTATTAAAAATTTTTAAATATTTAATATGGGAGATTTTTTATTATGGAAAATTTAAAAATAAAGAATATAAATGGTGATGGATATGAGCTTGGATTAAAATTTTCAAAATTATTTAACAGTAATTTTAAAAATAAATTTAATTATTATAAAAATTTATTAAATGATAAAAAAATTAAGAATAATTTTGAAAAAGTAAAGAAAAAATTAGAATACAAATATCCAAATTATTTACAAGAAACATATGGTAGAGCAGATGGTTTTAATATTACTAGAGATGAATATTTATTAAGTATTTGTTTTGAATTATATTCATTAAGAGAATCTTGTACTGATATTATTATAAAAATAGATAATAAACATATAATATCTGGACATAATGAAGATTTAGAAGAAAATTTAGAAGAATTAATGTTTGTAAAATATAATAATAAAAATGGATACTTTTGTGAATTATCAACATATAATTGTCCACAAGGAACAACATTTGGGTGGAACGATAAAGGGATAATTTATAGTGTAAATTCAATAGAATTAAAGAATAATAATGAAATAGGAATTCCAGTATGGTTTATTTTAAGAGATATTGTGAATTGTAGTAATATAGAAGAAATTATAAATAAAATTGATGTGAATGATTGTGCATCAGCATTTAGTTTAAATATTATAGATAGTAATAATAATAACGCTTATTCAATAGAAAAAGTTTTAAATAAATTAGATGTTATAAGTATAGATAATAAATATATACATACAAATCATATAATACATCCTAATATTGATAATAGATTATGTGTTAGTAGTAAATCTTCATTAATTAGAATAAATACAGGTATAAATCAATTAAATCATATTAATTTAAAAAATACTAATATAGAAGATGTAAGAAAAATTTTACGATATAGTAAAAATAGTAAAGAATTTATATATAGAAATATAGGAGAAGATGAATATCCAACTGTTGCAACTTTTTTATTTGATAGTATGAATAAAGAAATACAAATTTATAGTTATTATGATAAAAAATACATAAAAATAAATATTTAATAAATATAAAAATTTCAAAAGTTTTAAACTGAAACTTGCAAAATTATAATAAAGTATGATATAAATATATATATGATTAGAAAGAGGTAGTAATATGGCAAAATACGATGAAAATCAAATTCAAGTTTTAGAGGGACTTGAAGCAGTAAGAAAAAGACCAGGTATGTACATTGGAACTACAAGTGTTGTAGGTTTACATCACTTAGTATGGGAAATTGTAGATAATAGTGTGGATGAAGCACTAGCTGGTTATTGTACAGAAATAAATGTAGAAATTTTACCTGATAATTATATATCAGTACAAGATAATGGAAGAGGTGTTCCTCTTGGTATGCATCCAAAAATGCATAGACCAGCGATTGAAGTTGTTTATACTGTACTTCATGCTGGTGGTAAATTTGGCGGTGGAGGATACAAAGTATCTGGAGGACTACATGGTGTAGGTGGTTCTGTTGTTAATGCTTTATCTGAAACTATGACAGTACAGTCTTGTAATGGAGATGGACTATACGAAATTTCTTTTGCAAAAGGTAAAGTTACAGAAGAACTTCATAAAATTGCTGAACAGAAAAAAACAGGAACTAAAGTTACCTTTAAAGCAGATGGAGATATTTTTGAAACAACTGTATTTGATACTGAAACTTTAGCACAAAGATTTAGAGAAATGGCATTTTTAAATAAAGGATTAAAAATTACTTTAATAGATAAAAGAGAAGAAAATCCTACTGAACAAGTATTTCATTATGAGGGTGGTTTAAAATCATTTATAGAGTTTCTAAATAAATCTAAAGAACCAATTAATAAAGATATTATATATTATGAAGCAGAACAAAATGATGTACAAGTTGAAGTAGCTCTTCAATATACCACTTCTTATACAGAAAATATTTTATCATTTGTAAATAATATACATACAGGAGAGGGTGGAACACACGTTGATGGATTTAAAAGAGGACTTACAAAATCTTTTAATGACTATGCTAGAAAATTCAATATTTTAAAAGAAAAAGATATTAATTTACAAGGCGAGGATATACGTGAGGGTATAACTGCTGTTGTAAGTGTTAGAGTGCTTGAGCCACAATTTGAGGGTCAAACCAAAACAAAACTTGGAAATAGTGAAGTAACAGGTATTGTTAATAGTATTACTTTAACAAAATTAGGAGATTTTTTAGAAGAAAATCCAGCTATTGCTAAAGCAATACTTGAAAAAACGATGAGTGCTGCAAGAGCAAGAGAAGCTGCAAGAAAAGCAAGGGAACTAGTAAGACGTAAATCAGCTTTAGAATCTACAACTCTTCCAGGAAAACTTGCTGATTGTCAAGAAAAAGATGCAAGTAAATGTGAAATATATATCGTCGAGGGAGATTCTGCAGGTGGAAGTGCAAAACAGGGAAGAGATAGAAGATTTCAAGCAATACTTCCATTATGGGGAAAGATGATAAATGTTGAAAAAACAAGAGCTGATAAGATATACAATAATGAAAAATTATCTCCAGTTATAATTGCACTTGGTGCTGGAATTGGAAATGAATTTAATATTGAAAAACTTAGATACCATAAAATAATAATGATGGCTGATGCCGATGTTGACGGTGCACATATTAGAACATTATTACTTACATTTTTCTTTAGATATATGCGACCATTAATTGAAAATGGTATGGTATATGCTGCACAACCACCTTTATTTAAAATTGCAAAAAAAGGTATGGAAGATATCTATTGTTATAATGAGGGCGACCTTGATGTTAAATTAAAAGAACTAGAAGAAAAAGGTATAGCAAGAGATTCTTTAAATATACAAAGATACAAAGGTCTTGGAGAAATGGATTCTGAGCAATTATGGGAAACAACTATGAACCCTGAAAAGAGAACTTTAGTAAGAGTAGAAATTGAAGATGCAATTAAAGCTGATGAAATATTTACTGTACTTATGGGTGAAAATGTTGAGCCTAGAAGAGAATTTATTGAACAAAACGCTAAATATGTTACAAATCTTGATATATAGTTAAATAAATAGCTTTTATATTTATATAAGAGCTATTTATTTTTTTAAAATTATTATCTTATAAAAAAATAAAATCAAAATATTAAAAGTTATTTTTATATACAAAAATAACTTGACAAAAATGAAGATGTAATATATAATATATATAGGTGATAAATATGTTGAAAAGAGAAATATATTTAGATAAAATTAGAGATTTTTATGATAGTGATTTGATTAAAATTTTAGTGGGAATTCGTAGATGTGGTAAATCTGTTATATTAGAGCAAATTATTGAAGAATTAAAAGAAAGAAATATTGATGAAAATCATATTATATACATAAATTTTGAATTTATAGAATTTGAACAATTGATAGATTATAAAAAATTAAATCAATATATAAAAGAAAAAATTGTAGATGATAAGTTATACTATTTGTTTTTTGATGAAATACAAAATGTTGAACATTTTGAAAAGGTTATTAATTCATTAAGAGCTTCAAAAAAAGTCAGTATATTTATAACAGGCTCAAATAGTAGGTTATTATCAGAAGAATTATCAACTGTACTTTCAGGACGATATGTAAGTTTTAAAATTAATCCATTGTCATATAAGGAAGTGCTACAATTATTAGGAAAAAAGAAATCTACAGATGAAATATTTCAAAGTTATATGAAATGGGGTAGTTTGCCAAATAGATTTGAATTTCAAAAAGAAGAAGCAATTAAAAATTATTTGTATGGTGTATTTGACTCAATTATTTTAAGAGATGTAGTAGAAAGATTAAAAATTAGAGATACTGTACTATTTAATTTAATTTTAAAGTATATTATAGATACAATAGGAAGAGAATTTTCCGCTGAAAATATTATAAACTTCTTAAAAAATGAAGGAAGAGAAGTTTCTACATTAACAATATATTCTTATCTTGATGCACTTTGTAAAGCATTGTTAATTAGAAAAGTATATAGATATGATATACATGGAAAAGCTGTATTGAAAACATTAAATAAATATTATGTGACAGATTTAGGAATAGCTCAAATAAAAAATAATAAAACTGAAATAGATAAATCTTATGCTCTTGAAAATATTGTATATAATGAATTGTTAATAAAAGGATATGATGTATATACAGGAAAAACTAAAAAAGGAGAAATAGATTTTGTAGCCACTAAACCCGATAAAAAAATATATATACAAGTTGCATTTAGTATACCAAATGAGGATACAAAAAAAAGAGAATTTGGAGCTTACGATTTAGTAAATGATAATTATCCAAAATATGTAATTACCTTAGATAAATTATCTTATGAAGTTAATGGAATAAAACATATAAATTTAATTGATTTTCTTTTAGATGATAATTTTTAATATTTAAAGAATAAATAAAATTTATATAATATTTTATCTTTAGAAGCAGTATAATATAAATGCTTTTAAAGATTTTTTTGTGCAAAGCTATAATTATTTACTTGATTTTTGGAATTTTGTGAAAAAATATATTTTAAATATGGAATTTTGTGAAAGATAGCTTGATTTTATATGGAATTTTGTGAAATAATATAAATATAGGTGGGTGGAATATGGAATTATTAAAAAGAAAAATAGATAAGTTTTTAATAGAATGGAAAAAGAATAAAGATAGAAAACCTCTAATTATAAAAGGAGCACGTCAAATTGGAAAAACAGAATCTATAAGAAATTTTGCAAAGAATAACTATGAAAGTGTAATAGAAATAAATTTTGCAATTCAAAAACAGTTTAAAAGTATTTTTGATGATGGTTTTGAAGTAGATACTATAATTAAAAATATATCATTAATTAATCCAAATTTTGAATTTATTCCAAACGCAACTTTGATATTTTTTGACGAACTGCAAGATTGTAGTAATTGTGCTACATCATTAAAAGCATTTAATCAAGATAGAAGATATGATGTTATATGTTCTGGTTCATTAATGGGAATAAATTATCAAGAAATAGAATCAAATAGTGTAGGAAATAAAGAAGATTACGAAATGCATTCTATGGATTTTGAAGAATTTCTTTGGGCAAAAGGATATAAGGAAAGTCAAATAGAAGAGTTATATGAACATATGAAAGAGTTAACTCCATTTTCTAATACTGAATTATCCGTAATGTTAAATAATTTTAGAGAGTATATGATTATAGGCGGAATGCCAGAAATAGTTAATTCATTTGTAAAAAATAATAATTATAGTGGTACTTTGAAATTACAAAAACAAATTCTTTTAGATTATGAGGAAGATATAACTAAATATGCACAAGGTTTAGATAAAGGCAAGATACTAAATGTATATAAAAAAATTCCAGTTTTTCTTGGAAATGAAAATAAAAAATTTCAAATTTCTAAAGTTGAAAAGGGAGCTAGAAATCGAGAATATATTGGCACAATAGAATGGTTAAATAATGCGGGTATGATAAATGTTTGTTATTGTTTAGAGCAACCTGAATTACCGCTAAAAGGTAATTTTAATCCGGATAATTATAGAATATATTTTAAAGATACTGGACTTTTAATAGGCTCTTTAGATGAAGAAGCACAAGAAGATTTAAGGAATAACAAAAACTTTAATACATATAAAGGTGCTATTTATGAAAATATTGTAGCAGATATGTTAGTAAAACAAGGATATAATCTTTATTTTTATAAAAATGAAAAAGCAACAATTAAAATGGATTTCTTTGTAAGGGATACAAATTCTTTAATACCTATAGAAGTTAAGGCAACAGATAACTCAACTGTATCATTGAATAATTTAATAAAAAGTAATAAATATAAAGATATAAAGTATGGAATAAAATTTAGTTCACAAAATATTGGTTTTAATGGTAAATTTTATACTTTCCCATATTTTTTAGCTTTCTTCTTAAAGAGATATTTAAAAGAAAAAAATAATTCAAATTAAAATTATTAACATATATTTTTTAGAAAGTTATATAATGATTATATAGCTTTCTTTTTTTGAGGTGATAATATGTTAATTATAGATAGTCATGCAGATACTTTAGAATGTGCATATGATGAAAAGATAAGTATTGATAATAAAAATTTAATGTTTAATTTAAAAGACGCTAATAAATATAAACCATATATTCAGTTTATTAGTGTATTTATTGATACTAAATATATAAATAATAACGTAAATAAAGGATATATAAGAGGAAATAATATACTTGATTATTTTGAGTATCAATATTTAAAATATAAAGAAGAATATAATTTATTGAATATAAAAAGTAAAGAAGATTTAGATGACGTTATAAATAATAATAAAATAGGAATAATATTATCAAGTGAAAATGGTGGAATTATTGGATATGATATAAAAAATATTAGTAAGTTATATAATAGGGGAATAAGAGTTATGGGGCTTACTTGGAATGATGATAATTTACTAGGTTCAGGTGCATATACTAAAAATGATGTAGGTATTACAACGTTTGGAAAGAATTGTATTGAAAAGATGAATGAATTAAATATTATTATAGATGTTTCACATTTATCATATAATAGTTTTTTTGATACAATTGATAATGCAAAGTATGTAATAGCAAGTCATTCAAATATATATAATTTGTGTAATACACCAAGAAATTTATATGATAATCAAATAAAAAGTATCGCTAAAAAAGATGGTGTAATTGGAATATGTTTATATAGCAAATTTTTAAAAGAGAAAGGTGAAGTAGGACTTGATGATGTTATAAAACACATAGCATATATTGCCGATTTAGTTGGAGTAGAATATGTAGGTATAGGAACAGACTTTGACGGTATTGATAAATCATTTTTACCTAAAGAAATAAATGGAGTAGAAAATATGGATAAGATTATTTTTAAGTTAGAAGAATATGGATTTGCAAAAAATGAAATAAAAAAAATTATGGGGGATAATTATTTAAGAATATTAAGTAAAATATAAAAAATAAATAACAGTTACAATTCACTCCCTATATCTGCTGTGAATTGTAACTAACACAATGCAACTGCGTAAACTAAAAATAATATATATTGACTTTTTTTGTAAAATTATGTTATTATATATACAAGGAGGAAATATATATGGAAAACAAGAGAAAAAATATTTATATAGCTATATTTGTCGCAACTACAATAGTATCTACATGTATAGCAGTGTATTTTGGAATTACGAAGAAAGAAGAAGTAAATAATTTGAAAGTACAACTTGATGAATTAAAACAAGCAGAAAATAAGACAGAAGAAGTAAATAAAGAAAGTGAAGATAATAATTCAATAAATCAAGTGCAAGAAAAAGTAGTAGAAAAATATGCAAAATATAATGTAGAAACTTCAAATTGCTTAAATAATAATGATAACTCAATAGTATATGCAAATTATATATATCAAACAGAAGAGTTTTATGGACTTGAATTAAATGTTCAACCAGATAAAAAAACTGTTGGAATTTCAGTAGATGTAAATAAATTTAAAGCTAATTTACCAGACATAAATATAGGTAATGAAAATATATATAAAACATATACATTTGATAAAGAAATTTATGATATATTTATTGGAGGATTTGGGCAAGATATACATACGAATGAAATGGCATTTTTTATTTTATCTGATGGAACTGTTGAATATATCAATATAAAAGAAGCAATAGAAAATGATACATATCAATCTAATGGTAAAATAAGCAATTTAACAGATATTGTAGGAATACAAATGGCAAATGTTAGTTCAAAAGATGGTCCAGGAGGATATATAACAACAATAGCATATAATAAAGATGGCAAATTTTATGATATAGATAAAGAATTGAAAAAGTAAAATTGATAGTAAAGAAATTTATTATTAGTTATTAAAAATAGAGAATTGTCTATTTATAGATAGTTCTCATTTTTTTTATAAATAGTTTTATATTAATACTTGTTCTTACTAAACTGTACAAAAAAGGTATTTATAAAAAAAAATCACCTAAGCACTTGACAACTAAAAATAAATTATGTATAATAATACTTGTAAAGTAGAGGAAATCTTCTCACCTTACAAGTATTGTCTTAGTAAGGTTATACAAAATAATATATAAATTGCATGTTTTTTTCATGTGTAAGATATATTTGAGTTAGTGAGAAGATTGCCCTATGAAGAGCAATCTTTTTTATTTTTGTATGGAGGTGTTTAAGATAAAACAAGATTTTTTAGTAAATGAGCAAATCAAATTTGCTGAAGTTCAAGTTATTTCTGACGAAGGAGAAAAACTTGGAAAAATGTCTACAAAAAAGGCATTAGAAATTGCTGATGAAAGAGGACTTGATTTAGTATTAGTTTCATCAAATGCTGATAACCCAGTTTGCAAACTTTTAAATTATAGTAAGTATAAATTTGAAATGGCAAAAAAAGCAAAAGAAGCTAAGAAAAATCAAAAAATAATGGAGATAAAAGAAATTAGACTTTCTCCAAATATTGATAAACATGATTTAGAAGTAAAAGCAAAAATGGCAAATAAATTTATTGATTCTGGAAATAAAGTAAAAGTATCAATGAGATTTAGAGGAAGAGAATTAAACTTTGTAAATCAAGGGAAAGAAATAATGAATACTTTTAAAGAAATGATTGAAAACTCACAAATTGATAAAGAAGCTAAAATGGAAGGTAAAAACCTTACAATGTTTTTAGCACCTAAACAAAAATAGTAGTGTTTAAGAGAGGGGAGAATATTATGCCAAAAATAAAAACACATAGCTCATCAAAGAAAAGATTATCAGTTACAGGAACTGGCAAAATTAAGAAAAATGTTGCAAATAGAGCACATAAATTAACAGGTAAGTCATCTAAAAGAAAAATGGCTTTAAAACAATCTTCATATGTAGATAGTGCAAATAAAAATGCAGTGAAGAAATTATTACCATATAAGTAATACGTAGAGGGGAGAGAATATAAATGGCAAGAGTAAAAGGAGCAGTAACAACAAGAGCAAGACATAAAAAAGTACTTAAAAGAGCAAAAGGATATTTTGGAGCTAAGTCTGTAAGATATAGAATGGCTAACCAAGCTGTAATGAAATCTTTAAAATATGCATATATTGGAAGAAAACAAAATAAAAGAAATTTTAGAAAATTATGGATAGCAAGAATAAATGCAGCAGCAAGAATGTGTGGAACAACATATAGTAAACTTATGTCTAATTTAAAAAATGCTAATGTTACTATAAATAGAAAAATGTTAGCTGAAATGGCTGTAAATGATTTTGAAGGATTTAAAACTTTAGTTGAAAAAGTACAAAAATAATATGGAGGTAGCTTATGATTTTAGCAGGAGATTTTAGAAATGGTATGACATTTGAAATGGAAGGAAACGTGTATAGAGTAGTAGAATTTCAACATGTAAAACCTGGTAAAGGAGCAGCATTTGTTAGAACAACACTTAAAAATGTTATAACAGGAAAAAATATAGAAAAAACATTTAATCCTACTGAAAAAGTAGAAGAGGCTCAAATTACAATTCAAGAAATGCAATATCTATATAATGATGGTGAAAATTATACATTTATGGATACAACAACATATGAACAAGTTGAGCTTACAAAAGAGCAAATTGAAGATACACTTCCATATTTAAAAGATAATATGAATGTAAAAGTTTTATCATATAAAGGAAATGTATTTGGTGTTGAACCACCAACATTTGTTGAACTTGAAGTAACATATACAGAACCTGGAATAAAAGGAAGTACTGCAACTGGTACAACAAAACCTTGTACAGTTGAAACAGGCGCAAGTTTTAATGTACCAATTTTTGTTGAAATAGGCGATATTATTAGAATTGATACAAGAACAGGCTCATATATGGAAAGAGTATAAAAAATAAAAAAGAAAAAAGGAAACTTGAAATTTTAAATAACAAGTTTCTTTTTGATATTTAACTATATTACAATATTATATTCTAATTTCTAATATATCATTAATAATTTTATCCTCTTGTTCTTTTGATAAAGATAAGTTTTTATCAATAATTTTTAATATTTTTATACCTCTTTTAAGAATAAAAGTATTAATTATATCTAAAAGAGTTTCGTAATTTTCTTCTTTAAATAGAGAAGTTAAATTAGGTTTATCTTTATACTCTATTAAAACTAGATTTATATCATCTAACTTGGGCATTAATTTTTCATTAGCGTTCAAATAATTATATGAATTATCCCAAAAGTCTTTAAATAATTTATAGCGATATACATTATATCCAAATGGAACAAGTGAAAAATTGCCAAAAGAAAGTAAATCCAAGTTAGATAATAAGTAAAACTATAATATACTTAATATTGTTTGATAAATTCCCTCAACGTAACCAGACTGATTATTAAGAATATTTTGTAAATCTTTATCATTATTTATATATCCAAGTTCAAGTAAATAAGCCTCAACTACAGAATTAGAATTATAAAAATCATTTTTTTCTAAATCTTTGTTTCTACCGTCAACATATGCACTTGTAACCATGCCACCACTTTCACGAATTATAAAATAATAAGGAGTGTCTGTGGTAATATTATATGGTTCATAATTACCTATTTTAGCATCATCGTCCATTGATTTTATATCTTCTTCAGTAAAATTTCTAGTATAAACTCCATTTGAATATTTTTCTAAATCTTTATTTGAATAATTGGTATTTGCGTATTTTACAATGTTATCTGCAAGTAAACTAGCAAAATCATTGTTACATTTAGTAGCTCTATATACTTCAACTCCGTTATAGCCAAGTCCTTTTTCACAGCTATTTAAATGTATAGAAAATAAAAATTTAGATTTTGTTTTATTTGGAATAGTTGCACGGCCATTATCACCATATTCTTTTGGTCTATCTTCAATATTTTCTCGTGTTAATTTTACTTTTAGTCCTAAACTTTCAAGTTTTTCTTTTAATTCTAAAGATATTTTATATGTATAATATGATTCATAATAATTACCATTTATTGCACCAGTATCTTTTCCACCATGACCTGCATCTATTACTATATCATAGATATCTTCATTTTGATTAACAAGGACACTGCCCTCAATATATGTAATATCACTATCAAATATTAAATCAATCTTATTGCAATTTTTGTTTGTAGATAGTGTATAATATTCAAGATTGTTATATTCTGTAGTATTTTCAAATGTGTAATAGTTATATTCATTAGTCTTTGTATTTTCTACACAAAGTAATAGATAATATTTTTCAGCAAGTAATTCTTCTAAATTTATTCCCATATTTATTTCATTTGATAAATTAAATTTTAGCGTATTATTAGAATAAGTAAAAATAACATCTTTAATAATTTCATTACCATTACTTTTTAATATTAAATATGGCTTTAAATCATTTACATCTTCAAAAACAACATTATCTAATGTGGCAAATAAATTAAAGTGAGTACCATAAATATAATATTTAGTAAGTTTTGCTTTATTTTCTTGTATAATATCAGCTATATTATCAATTGAAATGCTAGAAATAGTTGGGATAGAAGTTTTATTTTCATTTAAGTTATGAAAATATATAAAAAATATAGCTAATGATAAAATAACAATTGTACAAATTACGATAATTAGTATCTTCCACCTGTTTATATTAATCACCTCACATAGTTATATTATAATTTATTTAGTAAACTTTGTAAATATGAAATAACTAAAAATAAAGATTTTAAATAAGTTTAATTATAAAAAATACTATTGCTAAAATAATTTATATGATATATAATGTTAACATATAAAATTTAATAGAGGTGGAGAATTTTATGAAATATGATGTGTGCGTTATAGGTGGATGTAGTTTAGACCAAATGTTTTATCAAAGGCCAGATTTAACATATGATAAAGAAGCAAATATGAAAGTACCAGGTGGAAAAGGTGCAAATCAAGCTGTTGCTGCAGCAAGAGCAGGAGCAAAAACTACAATCATTAGTAAAATAGGAAAAGATGATATAGGTAAAAATATATTAGAGAACTTAAATTTTAATATGGTAAATACGTCTAATATAGAAATGGTTGATGGATTGCAAAATGATTTTTCAAATATATATATAAATATAAAAGATAAGGATAACAAAATAGAGAGAGTTTCACGGAGCAATAAATAGTTTTACAGAGGATATAATAGATAAATATAAAGATGTAATACTTTCCTCTAATATTATTGTGTGTCAGTTAAAAGTTCCAAAAGAAGTAACGGTAAAATTAATAGAATTTTGTTATAAACATAGTAAAAAGTTAATATTAACTCCTTGTAGACCAGAAAAATTAAATATTAAGGATAAGGAAAACTTAAAATTAATTGATAAAATATCTATCATAACAGCTAATAAAAAGGAATGTAAAACTATTTTTAATACTGATGATGTTTTATCATGTGTAAAAAAATATCCTAACAAATTAATTGTTACACTTGGAAAAGAAGGATTAGTATATCATAATGGTAAAAGATTTGTAAAAATGCCAGAAATAGATGTTGATGAAGTCATAGATACAACAGGTGCTGGAGATACTTTGTGCCGGTAATTTAGCATACTTTTTGTCTCAAGGTATTGATTTACAACATGCTTTAAGAAAAGCAATGTATGCATCAACTATGAAAATAAAAGTAAAATCAGCACAAGCAGGTATGCCATATAAAGAAGATTTAGAAGAATTTATTAGTAGTGATAGAAATAAAGAGTTTAATTATTCAAAAGAATTAAATTTAGCTCTAAAAATGGTAAAAGGAGCTTATGACTATGTAAAAGCAAATAACAAATTTCAAATATATGAAAAACAAGATAGTACATTTGTTACAGATATTGATATAATGGTAGAAGAGTTTTTAACTAGTGAAATATTAAAAAAATTTAAAAAAGATAACTTCTTAACAGAAGAAAAGCATCCAGATGGCGTTTTAAGAGAAAGAACATGGATAATTGACCCTATAGATGGTACAAATCATTTTATAAAAAATGATGGAATGTGGGGCATACAACTTGCTTTCTATGATAAAGGTGCAACACAGTTTAGTGTTATATATTTGCCAAAAAAAGAAGAATTATATTATGCTGCAAATGGAATAGGAGCATTTATTAATAATAATAAAATATTAAATATAGAAGATGTACCTGCTAAAAGTTCTGTTGTCGAGTTTGCAGGTTCAATTATGTATTTACTTGACAGTAAAAAAATATATTTTGATAAGTTATTAGATAAAAAGAAAAATAAGTTAAAAGTATTAAATATTTTCCATGTAAATTCTAGTTGTATATCATTTACTAATTTGGTATCTGGGAAAACAAATGGGTTAATTATATCTAGTAAAAAATTATGGGATATTATGCCTGGTATGTTTCTTTGTAAAGAGGCTGGAATTAACTCATATTTACTAGATTTTAATGAAGATGGTTTAAAGTTATATACAAACAGCAGTGAGTTAAAAGAATTATTATTAAAATAGTTTAAACAGTTGATTATAGCAAAATTTAAAGAAATGTATAAGATAAAAACTATACATTTCTTTTTTGATTATTTTAAAATTTCTATTATTATTGCAATAAAAATAAAGATTTTAAATATTGCAAATACTCCTAAAGTGTAGTATAATGTCATATATTGTAGGAGAATAGAAAATGAGATTTGTAAATAGTTATTTAAGTAAAATAAAAGAATATGTAATAAAAAATAATTTAACATATAGTATAGATACAATGGGCTGTCAAATGAATGAAAATGACTCTTTAAAATATAGTGGAATACTAGAAAGTATGGGATTTAAGGAGGCAGACTCAAAAACAGCTAATTTAATATTATTTAATACTTGTTGTGTGCGTGAAAATGCTGAAAATACTCTTTTTGGAAGATTAGGATTTTTAAAATCACGTAAAATAAAAGAGAAAAATGTATATATTGTTGTTGTTGGGTGTATGAGTCAACAAAAACATATTTTGGATAAAATTAAAGTATCATATCCTTTTGTAGATATTGTACTTGGTACAAATGCAATGAGTATTTTCCCAGAAAAATTATATAATGCAATAATAAATAATAAAAAATCTATTGAATATATAGAAGTAGGAAATGAGATTGAAGAAGAAGTCCCTATAAAATATGACGATAAATTTAAGGCAAGTGTAAGTATTATTTATGGTTGTAATAATTTTTGCTCGTATTGCATAGTTCCTTATGTTAGAGGAAGAGAAAGAAGTAGAACTCCACAAGATATAATTAATGATATAAATGAATTAGCAAAAAAGGGATATAAAGAAATAATGTTACTTGGACAAAATGTTAATTCATATGGTAATGATTTTAAAGAAGATTCTTTAAAAGGCTATACTTTTCCAAAATTACTTAAAGAAATAGAAAAAATAAATGGTATTGAAATAATTAGGTTCATGTCACCACATCCAAAAGATTTTAGTGATGAGTTAATTGAAACTATAAAAAATTCAAAGAAAATTGCAAGACAAATACATTTACCATTGCAGTCTGGTAGTAGTAAGATTTTAAAAGAAATGAATAGAAAATATACTAAAGAAAAGTATTTAGAAATTGTTGAAAAATTAAAAAAGGCGGATAAAAATATATCTTTTTCAACAGATATTATAGTAGGTTTTCCAAATGAAACAGAACAAGATTTTAAAGAAACTTTAGATGTTGTAAAAAAGGTTGGATTTGACCAAGTTTATATGTTCATATATTCAAAAAGAGTTGGTACAAGAGCTGCAAATATGACTGATGAAACAAAACCAGAAGAAAAAGTTAACCGTTTAGAAAGATTAAAATCATTATATGAAGAAATGTTGCCAGAACTTAATAAAAAAATGATAGGTAAAAGTTATAAAGTATTAGTGGAGGGAAAAAGTAAAAATAATGATAAATTATTTACTGGAAGAACAAGTCAAAATAAAGTAGTAGTATTTGAAGCAAATAAACAAGATATAGGAAAGATAAAAAATGTTGAAATTGAAAGTGAACATCTTTGGTATTTAAAAGGTAAAATTGTAGATGATTAGTAAAGTAAATATTTAAAAATTAATAAACTATTTATATTATTAAAAAATAATAATAACTAAAAAAACATATAAATTTAATTAAAATAGTAGGAATAATATGGTTCTTACTATTTTTTATGTGCGCTTGTTATAAGAATAAAATTATAGAAAATGTTATGATAATAAGAAAAAATAACGTTTATTTTAAAAATTTTTAAAAAGTTATGTAATTAAGTTGCAAGATGTTTTGATTTATGATATAAATAAGTTGTAAACATATTAAAGGAGGATAATATATGGATATAATAAAAGATAAAGAAAAAGCTATAGAAACAGTGAAACAAGATGGAAATGCTTTAGAATATGTAAGTGAAGAGCTAAGAGGAGATAAAGAAATAGTATTAGAAGCAGTAAGACAGAATGGAGAAGCATTATACTATGCAAGTGACGAACTAAAAGGAGATAGAGAAGTAGTATTAGAAGCAGTAAAACAAGATGGAGAAGCATTATACTATGCAAGTGACGAACTAGAAAAAGATAGAGAAGTAGTATTAGAAGCAGTAAAACAAAATGTGGAAATATTCTACTTTGTAAGTGACGAACTAAAAAATGATAAAGAAATAATATTAGAAGCAGTAAAACAAGATGGAGAAGTAGTCTTCTATGTAAGTGACGAACTAAAAAAAGATAAGGAATTTATATTAGAAGCAGTAAAGCAAGATGGAGAAGTATTATTCTATGCAAGTGACGAATTAAAAGGAGATAAAGAAGTAGTATTAGAAGCAGTAAAACAATATGGAATGGCCTTACAATATGCAAGTGACGAATTACAAAAAGATAAAGAAGTAGTATTAGAAGCGGTAAAACAAAATGGATATGTATTACAATATGTAAGTGAAGAGCTAAAAAACGATAAAGAAGTTGTCTTGGAAGCAGTAAAACAAAATGGAGATGTATTATTCCATGTAAATGAAGAGTTAAGAGGAGATAAAGAAGTAGTATTGGAGGCAGTAAAACAAAATGGAAATGCATTCAGATATGCAAGTCGTGGATTAGAAAATGATAAGGAATTTATATTAGAAGCAGTAAAACAGGATGGAAATGTATTATATTATGCAAGTGACGAACTAGTAGGAGATAAAGAGGTAGTTTTAGAAGCCGTAAAACAAAATGGATGGGCTTTACGATTTGCAAGCGATGAACTAAAAAGAGATAGAGAAGTAGTATTAGAAGCAGTAAAACAGGATGGAGATGTATTAGAAAGTGTAAGTGACGAATTAAAAAGAGATAAAGAAGTAGTGTTAGAAGCCGTAAAACAAAATGGAGGAGCTTTACGACATGTAAGTGACGAACTAAGAAAAGATAAGGAAGTAGTATTAGAAGCCGTAAAACAAAATGGAATGGCTTTATTGTATGCAAGTTCAAATTTCCTAGAGGATAGAGAAGTAGTGTTAGAAGCAGTAAAGCAAAATGGAAATGCATTAATATATGTAAGTAAAAAACTAAAAAATGATAAAGAAGTAGTATTAGAAGCAATAAAACAGGATGGCGAAGCATTAAAATATGCAAGTGACGAATTAAAAGGAGATAAAGAAGTAGTATTAGAAGCCGTAGAATCAGGAGGTAATTATGGCGAAGCATTAAGATATGCAAGTGATGAGCTAAAGGCAAATAAAGAATTTGTGTTGAAAGCAATAGGAATAGATGGATATGTATTAGAATATGCAAGTGACGAATTAAAAAATAATAGAGAATTTGTATTAGAGGCAGCAAAAGTAGGTGGCCCCGGAGTAATGGAGTGTGCTAAAGAAGAATTTAAAAATGATAAAGAAATTGCATTAGAATTTATAAAAAAATGTTATTGTGGTTTGGAATATTTAGGTGAAGAATTAAGATTAGATAAAGAGTTTGTGTTAGAAGCAATAAGAATAGATGAAAATAACATAGATGCTGTAAGTGATGAATTGAAAGCAGACAAAGAATTTATGGAAAAAATAAATAGAATAATTGAAGAAGAAAATAAGGGAAAAGTTACAGAAATAGATGATGAAAACACACCAAGAGAAGAATTAGAAAAAGAGGCTGAAGCTAAAAAAACAGAAGCAAAAGCATTAGAAGATGAGGAAAGAAAAATAAAAGATTTGGAACAAACTATTAATAAAAAAGAACAAGGTAATCAAAGTATTACGTAAAAGTGGAGGCATATTATGGTTAATAATGAAGAAAATAACAAGTTAGTTGAGGTAAAAAAAGAAAGTATTTTTGCTAAAATAACAAACTTTTTCAAAAATCTTTTTAGTAGTAAAGAGAAGAGTATAATAGACAATACTGTTAAAGAAGAAAATGTTGAAAAAATAGAAAAAAGTGAAACTGTACAAGAAAAAGATAAATTTACTGAAAGTATAAAAAATTATGAAAATAAAGATAACGATATAATAGTATTAAAAAATCTATATCATGAAGGAAAAATAAGTGTAAAAGAACTAACAGATGAACAGTTAGAAAGAATATGTGAACTTTATGATGAACAAATATTTAGACTAAAAGAGTCAAATGAAAGAAGAAAAGCAAAATTACTAGAATATAGAAATACAAAAATGAAAAACGCATAGTTTTATTAGTCTTTTGTATATAAGAAGGGAATATATCTCTTCTTTTTTCTTTTCTTAAGAATTAAATAATAATAACTAGCATATACTTGTACAAGGAGGTATATTATATGGTAGCAGCAAGAAGATTAAGAAAAAGTATGCTAAGAGAAAATAGTGGATTAGAAAATATAGGAAATATAGATTTATCAGGATATGAACATAAGAAAAATAAAGTAAGAAAACATGAAGATGACATATATATTAAAGATAATTTAGGAACATTTGATGATGAAAATACATATAAATTTAATTTAAAAACAAAGTATATTATTAAAATCTTCTTATCAATTGCAATAGTATTTTCATGTTTATGTGCAAAATTATTATTTAAAGAACAAGCAAAATCAAATAAATATATAGGATATATAATAAATGAATATAAAAAAGATTATACAAAAGAGGGGGTTATAGAAAAATTTGAAGATATAGTAAATAGTGGATATGAAAAGGCAAAATATATTATACCAGAAGCTCTTGCAAATAAAGTAAAAGAAAAATATCTAGTAAGTATTAAGCCTAAAATAGCAGATTTTGAAGTGCAAGAAGTATTTAACAATATCTTTACAGTTACAAATACTGAAAATAATATAATAGGTGAAATGCAAGAAAGCCAAACGATAACTGTGGATAATGTGAATAACATTGACACAGAAAATACTGGAGTTGGTGGAGGAGAGCCTATTGAAGTCGCGTTAAATGAAGCAAGTGACGAAACAGAATTTACAATGCAAGACAGCGTAAAAGAAATACTTAATAAAAATATAGAGATAAGAAAACCAGTAGAAGGAGTATTAACATCTGCATATGGAGATAGGGAAGAAATTTTTAAAGGTGTAAATCCATATCATACAGGTTTAGATATTGCAAATAAACTAGACACACCAATAAAAAGTGCAACATGTGGAAAAGTAACAAAAACAGAAAAAGATAATAAATACTACGGAAATAATATTGAAATTGAAACATCAGGAGTAACATTTAAATATGCTCATCTTAACAAAATAGCTGTAGCTGTTGGTGATGAAGTAAATTTTGATACAATTATAGGATATATGGGAAGTACAGGAATGTCAACAGGTTCACATTTACATTTTGAAATAAAACTAAATGGAAAAACTGTAGACCCAAGGCAAATAATAAGTTTTTATTAGTTTAATGGGGAATATATGAAAATAAATACACCAATATTAAAAATAGAAATAGAAACAATTTTTATAATAATAGTTTTTATTTCTATTTTTTCACAAATTTTTCAAAATTATATGTTATCATATTATATATGCTATCTTTTTATATTATTTCATGAACTTGCACATATGCTAATTTCATCTTTATTTGGAATAAATGTAAAAGGAATAAAATTTACAATTTCAGGAGTTTCGATAAATATAGATAAACATGATTTATATAATGATAAATTAAATTTTATTTCTATTATAAGAAATATTATAATATATTTAGCAGGACCAATATCAAACATTATACTTGCATTTACTTTTCATAGTATAGAAATGGTATTTGAAATAAATATTTTTTTAGCAATAGTAAATTTGCTACCAATATATCCACTAGATGGATATAACATTTTAAAAAATATTTTATTACTAAAAAATAAATATATAGAAGATAGAATTTTAGATAATATAGAAAATGCATTTATGTCTATATTATTTGTAATAGCAATTTTTCAATTTGTTTTAACAACAAATATTTCAATATTTATATTTGTTTTATACGTTTATATGCTAAAACAAATTAGTAAAAAAGATCGAAAAATAGCTAATATAATTGATTACTTAACATATTAAAATAATATTTCAAACAAATTACAAAAATATTACATTTTTTTATAAAAACACTTGATTTTTTAAAAAAAAGATAGTATTATATATATAACATTTGAGTTGGGGGTGCAAAAAGTGGCTATTGGGGATATAATAGTTGGTCTTGATATAGGCGTTTCTAAAGTCAGCTGTGTAATAGGACAAGTTAATAAATTTAGCGAAATAGAAGTTATAGGCTATGGACTTGCCAATAATTCCGGAATAAAAAAAGGGCAAATTATTGATCCACCAACTGTTGCAAACTCAATAAAAGAGGCTGTAAGTTATGCAGAACAAGTATCGGAACTTTCAGTTAATTCGGCATATGTTAATATAAAAGGCATGAATGTTAGAATTGAAAAAGTAGTCATGGAATCTGATGTTGAAAAACCTGATGATGGAATGACGATAAATGATATTTATAACCTCTTTGATAAAATACAAATGTCGACTAAATTAGAAAAAGATGAGCAAATTATTGATATATTACCATATGAATATCGAGTAAATGGTAGAGTATATAAAGAAGAACCAATAGGTGCTTTTTCTAAAACATTTGCTATGGAAGTAGAAGTGGTAATAGCAAAAGGCGAATATATATATGGCTTACAAAAAACATTAAAACTTGCTGATTTAAAATTAGACGGACTTATACTTGAAACATTAGCAACTTCAAATATTGTTTTAATGCCAGAAGAAAAAGAAATGGGAGTATTACTTGTAGATATTGGTGGGGGACACACTGATATATCAGTATATAAAAATTCAAAAATTGAATTTTACACTACAATTCCTGTTGGAGGAGATCATATAACGAGTGATATAGCACTTACATTTGATATATCTACTGAAGAAGCAGAAAAATTAAAAAGGCAGTATAATTTGGCAATTATGGCAATGATTACAAATAATCATGAAGTAAAATTACAAACCAAAATGTCAGAACAAAACAATAATATAGTAAATTGTAGTGATATTGTTCAAGTAATTGAAGCAAGAATAAAAGAAATTTACCAGATTATAAAGAAAATGATAGCAGACAACAATTTGTCTAGTAAAATTGAATGTATGGTTCTTACAGGACAAGGTATTAGTCAAATTGTAGGTGCTGAGGAATTAGCAATGTTAACTTTGAAAATAAATCAGGTAAGAATTTGTTCTCCAAAATTAATAAATATAATCAAACCACAACATACAACAGTATTTGGAATGGTAAGATATATATCAAGTTTGGGATTAAGTAAACATGTAAATAGTGACGTTGAGATAGTCACAGAAGAAACATTTAAACAAAAGCTATTAGGTGGGTTAAAGAAAATAAATATATTTAAAAAAAATAGGTAAGTTTTTGAGGAGGAATATGTAATGGAAAATGAATCACAAGCTGGAATGGCAAATATTAAAGTCGTTGGTGTAGGTGGCGGCGGTAATAGTGTTGTAAATAGAATGGTTGAGGCTAATTTAAAAGGTGTTGAGTTTATAGCAGTAAATACAGATAAACAAGCCTTAAATTTGTCAAAAGCATCTAGGAAAATTCAAATAGGTGAAAAATTAACAAGAGGACTTGGAGCAGGAGCAAATCCTGAAATTGGAAAATGTAGTGCTGAAGAGTCAAAAGCAGAAATTGCAGAAGCATTAAAAGGTGCTGATATGGTGTTTGTAACTGCCGGAATGGGCGGTGGAACTGGTACTGGTGCCGCACCAATAGTAGCAGAAACATCTAAAGAAATGGGAATACTTACAGTTGCAGTTGTAACAAAACCTTTCCCATTTGAAGGAAAAAGAAGAACTTTACAAGCTGAATCTGGTATAGAAGAACTTCGTCAAGTAGTTGATACCTTAATTGTAATTCCTAATGAAAAACTATTACAAGTTGTTGAAAAGCAAACATCTATAGTTGAGGCATTTAAAATGTCAGATGACGTATTAAGACAAGGTGTACAAGGTATATCTGATTTAATTACAATACCAGGACTTGTAAATCTAGATTTTGCAGATGTTAAAACTATAATGTTAGATGCTGGAATTGCTCATATTGGTATTGGTAGAGCTTCAGGCGATCATAGAGCACAAGAGGCAGCAAGACAAGCTATACATAGTCCATTACTTGAAACATCTATCGAAGGTGCTGGCGGAGTATTAATAAATGTAACAGGCGGTAGAGATTTAGGATTACTTGAAATAAACGAAGCAGCAGAACTTGTACAAAAATCAGTTGATCCAGAAGCAAATATTATATTTGGAGCAGTTATTGATGAAACTATTGAAAATGAAATTGTTATAACAGTAATTGCAACAGGATTTTCTAAAACACCTTTTCAAGAGTTAAAACTTGACAATATTGTAGGAGAAGCCTTAAAAACAGCTGTAAATAATAATACAGAAGAACAAAATTTGATTAATACTGTAACTAGATCAAGTATTACATCAAATACAAATGATTACAAAATAGATTTAGATATTCCACCTTTTTTAAGAAGAACAAGAGGAGAGAATAATTAATATAATATTATTTAAAACCTTTAAAAATATATCTATTTTATTAATATTAATTTAAGTGAGTTCTATTAATTTAGGACTCATTTTTGTAATTGATAAAATAAAATAGTCACACTACTTGACATAATTAAAAATATATGATATTATATATGTGCAAAAAAATTGTTAATTGAAATCGAATGATTTCAATAATAAAAAAATAGGAGGTATTACTTAATGAAAAAATTAATGTCCACTCGGGAACTTGCACTTACTACAGCTTTAATTATAATATGGAACATTTTTATAACACTTTTTGTATTTTGGTCTTTTAAAGAAAGTTTACCACAAATATTTAATAGCAGTTATGTAAAAGGTTTTCTTTTAATAGGAGTATTTGTAAGTTATTTCGTAAGTAAGTGGATTGTTAAAAATAGTATTGTTTATTTTTGTTTTGGTACATTAAATTCAATACTTTCAGGAATAATTATGATATGTTATAAATCTAATATAAATGGCTTAAAAGAAATTATTATATGTATTTTATTTATAATAATCGTTGTTGGAATTCTTTGCCTTGATATAAAATATATTTCTAAAGAATTTAAAAATGAAACATTTGCTTTAATTTTTTCGTTGTGTTTATTATTTTTTATTATTTTTGAGAAAAATTTTGATATAAGAGAAATAGTAATTGTGTTCGTGAATTCGCTTTTGTATTATATTACTAGTGAAAAGTTTATGAAAAATCTATTTAAAGAAGAAAAAAACTGTGCTCTTGCAATTGATACAGCGATTGATTGTTACTTTTATATAATGATTTTGTTAGCATTTACTTTTTCTATCTAAATAAACATACTGGTTAGAATATAGTTTTAATTTACTATATTTTTAACCAGTATTTTTTTGTGTAAAAAAATAAAAAAGTTAATGTAAGTATGTAAATTCTACAATTTTTTTAGATAAACGTAATATATAATATAGTCTAGGTGAGAGAAATGAAAATCTACCTAGACTATATTTTTTTAGAAAATCTAGTTTTGAATTTGATACTTTTGTATCAAGTAAGTATTTTTACAAAATCGCACTTAAAAAAAACAAATTATATTATAGGAACTGTTTTTATAGCTATTTATACAACAATAGTACATATAGTAAATTTAAGCATTTTAAATAATATAGGTATAAAAATAGCAGTAATATTTATTGGAATATATATAACATTTGCACCAAAGATAATACCAGAATATATCAAAAAGATAATATATTATTTTTTATTATCTTTTTTGTATGTAGGAATAATAATATCAATTTCACTGCTTTTTGGAATTAATTTAGAAAATATAATATCCAAGATAATTATATATATAATATCTGGAGTAATTTCATATATTTTCAATAAAAATATGTGGAAAATGTGGAAAAGTAACATAAAAAAATCAGATTTAACATATAAAATAAATATAAAGGGACAAGAAATTATTGCATTTGTTGATACGGGCAATAATGTAAAAGATTTACTAACTAATTTAAACGTAATTTTTGTAGATGAAAAGTATAAAGAAAAAATAATTGATGGAAATAAAGAAGTAATAATAGGATTTAACACAATAGCTGAAAGTGGTAATTTACAAGGCTATATTGTAAAAGATATAGAAGTATATAAAAATAAAGAAAAAGTTGGAACAATAAAGAAAATAATTATGTGTTTTGTAAAGAATAGCTTGGATAAAAAAGAATATAGTGCACTTATAGGATATGACACATACATTGAAAATTTAAAGGGGGTACGACTTTGTTAGAAAAGAAAAAAATAAAAAATATATATTTAAAATTACTTAAATTATTACATTTAGATGAAAATTCACTTTTTTATATAGCAGGCTCTGAAAAATTACCTGCACCATTAGAGCCAGAAGAAGAACAAGAACTTTTAGAAAAATTAATGAAAAAAGATGTTAATGCAAAAAATACTTTAATAGAAAGAAATTTAAGACTTGTCGTATATATAGCAAAAAAGTTTGAAAATTCAGGTGTAAATATAGAAGACTTAATATCAATAGGAACAATAGGATTAATGAAAGCAATAAATAGTTATAATTTAGATAAAAATATAAAACTTGCAACTTATGCATCAAGATGTATAGAAAACGAAATATTAATGTTCTTAAGAAAAAACAATAGAATAAAAACAGAAATATCTATTGATGAACCCATAAATACAGATAGCGAGGGAAATGATATGTCACTTGCTGATATATTAGGAACAGACAATGATAGTATTTTTAAATCAATTGAAGAAAATGATAACAAAAAAATTCTTGTAAATGCTATTTCAAAATTAAATAAAAGAGAAAAGACAATAATGCAACTTAGATACGGATTTGATGGATATGAGGAACTTACACAAAAAGAAGTAGCAGATAAACTTGGAATATCCCAATCATATATTTCACGAATAGAAAAAAAGGTAATAAATAATTTAAAAAAAGATTTTACGGCATGAAATATAACAAAAAAATCGAATGGTAATTTTACTATTCGATTTTTTCTATATAAAAAAAGAAAAAAATGTGGTATAATATATAAAAAAAGGAGATAAAGGTATGGATATAAAGCCTATAGATGTATTTATTAGTCATCATACAAAAAGTTGTTTAAAAATAACTGAAGCTATATGTAATTCCTTAGAAAGTCTTGGAATTAGAGTATGGTATGCACCAAGAGATACACAAGATGAGTATGCAAGAAAAATAGTTGAAGTTATTAATGAATGTAAAGTATTTATTTTAGTATTAAATCATGAATCTTCTGAATCTTATGACGTATTAAATGAAATAAATTGTGTAGCAGAAAGGCTTAGAAACAAACAAGCAGTACATGTTATTCCTTTTCAAATATCAAATGAAGATATAAGTGATAATGCAAAGTATTATATAGGTAGGATGCATTGGCTAGATGCAGTTACCCCACCTATAGAAAAAAGGATAAAAGAATTAACTGATAGAGTAGAAGCTATTTTAAAAAATAATCAAAATATTATACCAGAATATAAAGATAAAAATGCTATAAAAATAAATAGTACATATGTATCTGAAAATGTTCAATTTATTGGAAGAAAAAAAGAAATAGAAGAAGTAAAAAATGCTTTAGATAGATATAAAAAAGTATTTTTAAAGGGAATTGGTGGAATAGGAAAAAGCGAAATAGCAAAAAAATATATTAGTATGTATAAAGAAAATTATGACATTATTATTTTTGCTAGATATACTATAAATTTAGAACAATTAATTATTAGTGAAAAAAATTTTAATATTAGTAATTTTTATAGGATACAAAATGATAATGGTATAATCGAAAATGATAGAGAGTTTTTTTTAAGGAAATTAGATTTAATAAAAGAATTTGCAAAAACTAAAAAAATGCTAATTGTAATAGATAATTTTGATACAGAAGATGATGAAAACTTAGAAGAAATATTAAATGGTGAATATGATGTTATTTTTACAACAAGATATAGTCATGAATATTTAGGAGTTCCAACAATTGAAATAAATGCTATGGATAATACTCATGATTTATATAATTTATTTGTACAAAATTATAACATACATCAAAATGTAAATGAAAAAGAAGAAATAATAGATATAATTAGATTATTACAAGGTCATACATTAGCAATAGAGTTGGTATCAAAGTATATGAAAAGCTCTAGGAAAAGACCTAAAGATATGTATAATATAATAAAAGAAAATGGTATAAATCCAAATTTATCAGGTCAAATCAATCATTTCTTTGAGAAAAATACTATGTATCAATATATAAAAATGTTATTTGATATATCAAAAATTAATGAAGAAGAAAAATATGTTTTGATGAATTTATCATTATTTACAATTACAGGAATAGAATTTGGTTTATTTATAGAACTTTGTAATTTGCAAGATGGATTTGTAATAGATGACCTTATTAAAAAAAGTTGGATATCATATAGTATTAATGAAGATACAATACATCTTCACCCATTAATTATTGATGTTATAAAAAACGAATGTAAACCAGATTTAAAAGTTTGTAATATTTTATTTACTAATTTAACAAAAATAGATTCATGGAAAATATCTCAACATGAAAGAATAAAATATGAGGGAATTATATTAAACATATATCATAATTTTACTTATATAACACAAGAAAATGTAAATAAATATATAGAGGTTGCAAAATTTTTAAGAGATTTGGGGTATTATAAACAATCAGAAGAATTATTGTTAAAAATTTTAGATGTACAAATTAAAGAAAAACGGTGAAATTTCTTTAGAGGTAGCATTGATATATGATTTACTAAGATTTGTAAATAACAAATCATATAATGTAAAAAAAGCAAATGAATATAACGAAAAATCTATTTCAATATTAAGAAATTTAAAAAATGAAGAATATACACTAGCAGATACTTTAAAATCAAGAGCTTTTTCATATTTAAAGGAAAGAAAAAAAGAAGAAGCAAAAGTTTTATTAGAAGAAGTTGTAAGTATTTATGATAGAATATTACCAGATAATCATTATAAAATTGGAAATTTAAATATAGCACTTGCAAGGCTATATTATCAATTAGAAGATTATGAAAAGTCATATGAGTGTGCCAAAAAGGCGGTTAAATTATTATCGCTAAAATATGATAGACAAAGTACAGACGTTGCAACAGCTTTAATGGCTCTTGGACTTGCAAACTGTAAATTAGGAAACTTTGAAGAGGGTATTAATAATTTAAAAGAAACTTTAAAAACAAGAATAGAAAAATTCCATGATAACGATTTTGCTATATTAGATGCATACGAATCACTAGCCGATGGATATATAGATGCAAAAGATTATAAAGAGGCTAAAAAATATTTAATGATTGTAAAGGATGAACTTAGTAAAAAAGTATCTGTTGAAGATAAATGGTATAAAAGAATAGAAGAAAAGCTAAAATGCGTTAATGAAAATTTGAATAAATAAAATACTACTTAGGTAATAAAAAGTTATTGTACAGGTTTTTGTTAAAATAATTTGACAAATTTTTAATCTTTAAGTATAATTTTTATATAAGATTTTTAATTTGTTGAGGTTGATATAAATGGATACAAAAATTTTTATATTATTAATAATAGGACTTGCTATAGCAGCATTAGTTACAAGAATAATAAATATAACTTTAGCTAGGCAAATGAAATGTAAAGAGATATATGAAGAACTAAAAAAAGATTTTTTATATACCAAAGCTAATACTTATTTATTAATAATTAGTACAAGTAGTTTAATTATATTTATTTTATATTCAATAATGGAATATAGAATAATAGCTTTAGGTATATTAACTATGCTTATTGGTGTTTTTAGAGGTATAGCATATATAGACACAGGAGTTGGAACTGCACCAAATCAATCAATGGAAAGTTTTATATTACTACGTATTATTATATTTTTTGTACTTTTAGTAATAACATATGTTTCTATATGTATATTATTAATAAGACAAATAAATGCTAATACAAAAATATATAAATTATTAAAAAATAATATTGAGGAATTAAAAACTAAATATGCAAAACGCATTCAAAATAATGATATTAATAACATCAGTGATTGGAATGATGGTATATAAAATATAACTTTATTAAAAACTAGGAATTAAAAAATAATTCTTAGTTTTTTCTTTTGTAAGCACAATTCTACAAATTTCTAAAATGCAAAAAGATATAATGGATGTGTTAATATGCACGTTATATCATTGTAAAAAAAGCACTAAAAAAAACAAGTAATGTCGAAGATGTATAAATAAGAATTCATATGTAAAGTATATTAACAAAATAAAAGGAGGCTATACATATGAATGTAAAAGTTGAGATACAAGGATTAGATACATCTAAATTACCAAAATTATCTGCAAAAGAACAAATGGAAATGTTAAAACAAATAAAGGAAGGAAAAACAGAATTAAAAAATGATTTTATAGAAGCAAATTTAAGACTTGTTTTAAGTCTTGTAAAAAGATTTAATAATCGAGGTGAAAATATAAACGATATATTCCAGGTAGGAGTTGTAGGATTAATAAAAGCAATAGATAATTTTGATATTGAACAACCAGTACAATTTTCTACATACGCTGTACCAATGATAATTGGAGAAATAAAAAGATATTTAAGAGATAATAGTGCATTTAGAATAACAAGGTCATTACGAGATTTAGCATATTTAATTTCTCAAGAAAGAGAAAAATATATTAGAGAAAAAAATGAAGAACCAACAGTAGATGAAATATGTAATTTAACAAAAGCATCAAAAGAAGATGTTATACTTGCTATAGATAGTCAAATAGTACCAATGTCAATATATGATAGCGTATATAATGACGGAGGAGACCAAATATATTTACTTGACCAATTAAAAAATGAAAAAGAAGAATCAGAGGAATTAATAAATAAAATAGCAATAGAACAAATCTTAAAAAAACTATCTGATAAAGAAAGATATGTAATTGAAAGAAGATATTTTAAAAATAAAACACAATCCGAACTTGCTGAAGAATTAGGAGTTTCACAAGCACAAATTTCAAGAATAGAAAAAACAGCTTTACAAAGAATAAAAAAACGAGTCGAACGTCAAAAATAGAAAAAATATTATTGCACAAATTGTGTAATAATATTTTTTTAGATTAAACATATATTTTTAGTATATAAAAGGAGGTAAAAATGGAACCAAAAGTAATATATTTAAGTCCATCAACACAAGAAAACAATTTAGGAATAGATGATTATGGAACAGAAGAATATAGAATGAATAGAATTGCAGATATTGTTGAAAGATTATTAAATGAAACAGGTAGATATATAGTTTATAGAAATAATCCAAATGATAGTTTATCAAGTGTGGTAGCTGAAAGCAATAGATTAAGACCAGATATTCATGTAGCTATACATAGTAATGCTGGTGATGGCAGTGCAAGAGGCCCGGAAATATTTGCAAACAGGCAAGGCACAAGCGGAGATAAACTTGCAAATGCTATTTATAATGAAATATTAAAAATATATCCTGAGCCACAACTTGCACGAGGAGTAAAATATACTGATGTACTGTATGAGATAATAAATACTCTTGCACCATCCACATTACTTGAAATAGCATTTCATGATAATAAAGAAGATGCAAATTGGATAATGCAAAATGAAGAGGAAATAGCAAGAGCTATTGTTAATGGAATAAATGAGTATTTTGCTTAATTTATATTGTTAAAGTAAATGAAATATGATAAAATAAGTTTGGTGGTAAAATGTTAAGTATAAGTGAACTTGTAAAAGCAACAAAAGGTATTTTAATAAATGGAAATAGTAATATTATACCTAAAAACTATGTAATTGATAGTAGAATAATGCAAAAAGATGACTTCTTTGTACCTATAATAGGAGAAAATGTAGATGGACATGAGTATATAATAGAAACTGTAAAAAAAGGCGCAATAGGTTTCTTTATAAATAGCAATTATAAAAAAATTAATGAAATAGTATCTGAAAGTAAAAAAATAAATAAGGACATATGTATTATAAAAGTAAATGATAGTAAAGAGGCCTTATATGAGGCGGGGGTATATAATAGGAACAAACATATTGATATACCAGTTATAGCAATTACAGGTAGTGTTGGAAAAACAAGCACTCGTGAAATGGTTGCAAGTGTAATAAAAACAGAAAAAAATGTACTTGTTACTGAAAAAAATTATAATAGTATAATTGGTGCACCTATTATGGCTTTAAAAATTGATAATCAAGATGTTTGTGTATTTGAACTTGGAACTGATCATGTAGGAGAAATGGATAGACTATCATATTTAGTAAAACCAAATGTAGCAGTTATAACTATGATTGGGGTAGCACATATAGGTATTTTTGGAAATAAAGAAAATATTTTTAAAGAAAAAATACAAATAACAAATTATATGAAAAAAAATGGAACATTAATAATTAATGGAGATGACGAATTTCTAAAAAATATAAAAAATTTAAAGGATATAGAAATTATAAGATTTTATGATAAAGAGGTAAAAAATATACAAAACGAAATTCAAAGATTAAAATATGATACAAATATTAATGGTATAAATAGTACAGTTGTTATAAATGCACTAGGAGAGCATAATATAAAGAACTCACTTTGTGCAATTAAAGTTGGAGAAAAGTTTAAAATATCAACAAAAAATATTATATTAGGTATTGAAAAATATAAAAACTTTTCTCGAAGATTAGAAAAAATAGTTATAAAAGATAATATAACTTTAATAGATGATACATATAATTCTAGTATTAATTCTGTTAAATCAGGTCTTGAAACAATTAACAAAATAGACGCTGCAAGAAAAATAGCAGTAATTGGAGATATGTTAGACCTTGGCGATGAGTCAAAAAAATTACATGAAGAAATAGGAGAAACATTTAAACACATTAAATTTGATAAATTATATTTATATGGTAAAGAATGTAAGAACACAAAAAGAATTGCAGAACAATTTATTGAAACTAAGTATTATGAAAAAAAAGAACAATTAATAAAAGACTTAAAAGCAGATATATTACCAAATGATGTTATATATTTAAAAGCATCAAATGGTATGAAATTTAATGAAATTATAGATAGACTTAAAGAGTAGGTAGAATATTTACCTACTCTTTGCATATTATATAATGGTGATATTATGGCAAGAGGCATAGATTTTAAACAAAAAGAAGTAATTAGTATAACTGAAGGTAAAATTTTGGGGTTTGTAGTAGATGTTCAAGCAGATTTTGAAAGTGGAGAAATACACGCAATTATTGTAGCAAAAACAGGTAAATTATTTGGTGGAGTAATGGGCAAAAATAATATTACAATTCCTTGGGAAAAGATACGAAAAATAGGAGAAGATGTAATACTTGTAGAAATTTAAAAAAATTTTAAAAAAACTATTGACAAAATATGACAAAAATTATATAATAAAACACGTTGCAAATATTTTCAAAAGAAGCTAAAAAATGTTATGTAAAAAATAAATACTAATATTTTTAAAAAATAAGCAAAAAAAGTATTGACAAGTATTTTGCAGCATGTTATAATTAATATAATCGCTGATTTAGTGATTAAAGTACATTGAAAAATAAACAATACAAGAATAAACCAAAAAGTAAGGTTGTACAAAGAAATTTGGCAACCGTCAATAACAAAGTAAATTCGCGAAAAAAAGAAAAGCGTGAAAATGAGAAAGATTAAAACGAGAGTTTGATCCTGGCTCAGGATGAACGCTGGCGGCGCATTTAAGACATGCAAGTCGAACGAAAAGCTACGCTTTATGAGTTAATTGATTTATCAAGAGACAAGTAATTGTAGATTTTAGTGGCGGACGGGTGAGTAATACATAGATAATCTGCCTTTTAGAGAGAAATAACAAGAAGAAATTCTTGCTAATGTCACATAAGACCACACTAACGCCTGTTAGAGAGGTCAAAGGGGAAACCCGCTAAAAGATGAGTCTATGGCTGATTAGTTAGTTGGCAGGATAAAGGCCTACCAAGACGATGATCAGTAGCCGAGCTGAGAGGCTGGCCGGCCACATTGGGACTGAGACACGGCCCAGACTCCTACGGGAGGCAGCAGTTGGGAATATTGGACAATGGAGGGAACTCTGATCCAGTGACGTCGCGTGAAGGAAGAAGGTCTTCGGATTGTAAACTTATTTTGTCTGGGAAGAAAAATGACTGTACCAGAAGAAAAAGCACCGGCTAACTACGTGCCAGCAGCCGCGGTAATACGTAGGGTGCGAGCGTTATCCGGATTTACTGGGTGTAAAGGGCGAGTAGACGGTACTGCAAGTCAGATGTGAAATGCTAGAGCTCAACTTTAGAATTGCATCTGAAACTGTGGAACTAGAGTGCAGAAGAGGTAAGTGGAATTCCTAGTGTAGCGGTGAAATGCGTAGATATTAGGAGGAACACCAGTGGCG